>JAHHGO010000124.1 GCA_023252275.1 Alphaproteobacteria bacterium | reverse complement strand
TGGGAGGCGGCGCAGGCGCTGCCCATCCGGCCGTGGCAAGTGCGCATTGACGGGCTGGTGAAAAAGCCGCAGACGCTGGATATCGACACGCTGATCCGCAAAATGCCGCTGCAGGAACGCATCTACCGCCACCGCTGCGTCGAGCGCTGGTCGATGGTCGTGCCGTGGAGCGGCTTCCCCTTGGCGGAAATTCTCAAGCTGGCCGATCCGGAACCCGAAGCGCGTTATATCCGTATGGAGACGTTTCAGAATCCCGATATCGCCGCCGGGCAGAAGCAGTTCTGGTATCCCTGGCCTTATGTCGAAGCCGTGACCCTTGAAGAAGCGCAGAATGATCTGGCCTTTCTGGTGACAGGCGCCTATGGCAAACCGCTGGCGAAACAGTTCGGCGCGCCGCTGCGGCTGGCGCTGCCGTGGAAATATGGCTTCAAATCGATCAAATCCATTGTGCGCTTTACCCTGACGGATACCCGCCCGGTCAGCTTCTGGGAACAGACCAATGCCGATGAATATGGCTTCTGGGCGAATATCAACCCTGAAGTGCCGCATCCGCGCTGGAGCCAGGCCGTCGAGGAACCGCTGGGCACGCGCGGCACCGTGCCGACGGTTCTGTATAATGGTTATGGCGAACAGGTGGCCAGCCTGTACAAAAATATGAACGGCCAGAATATTTTCATGTGATGAGGGCTTCCGCCGCGCTTCCCGAACTGGTGATTTTTGATTGCGACGGCGTGCTGGTCGATAGCGAGCCGATCGCCAACCGCCTTCTGGCCGGCGCGATTACGCGGTTGGGTTACGCTATCAGCGAGGCCGAAACGCGCTCTAGTATGGTCGGGCTGTCCATGCCCCGGATAATTGAAATGATTACGAAGCTGACCGGAAGGCCCGTGCCGGTTGACTGGCGCGAAAATTTGCAAGCCGAAACCTATGCGGCCTTTCGTCAGTCGCTGTGCGCTGTACCGGGTGTTGAAGCCGCGATCATTCGCATACGCGCTGCTGGCGTAAAATTATGTGTTGCCTCTTCCGGCTCTCCGGACAAGATGCAACTGACCCTGGGCCTGACGGGGCTGCGGCCTTATTTCGGCGATGATCTGTTTTCCAGCACCATGGTGGCGCGCGGCAAGCCGCATCCGGATTTATTTCTGCACGCCGCCGCCGGGATGGGCGTTTCGCCGGATCGGGCCGTGGTCATTGAGGATAGCGTGCCCGGGGTGATCGGCGCGCGCGCGGCAGGCATGCGCGTACTGGCTTATGCCCGCGATCCGGAAAGTGATGTGGCAAGGCTCAGGAATGAAGGCGGCGAACTGTTCACCGGCATGGCGTCATTGCCATTGCTGCTGGGCATCCAATGAGCCGACGGCCAGCCTATCGCCCTTATCAGACGTCATTTCAAAGACGACCAGGAATGGTGGGGCCAACACGCACTTGGGGGCTGCATGTTGACCCCTACGCGCCGGTTAAGACACGCTGGCAATTATGGGATGATATAATTGCCTAACTAAAACTAGCTAATTTCTATAAAAAGTCAAGAAATTTGTAATTATATACTTTTACAAAATTAATACCGCTTAACGCATAAAAATTGAGGGGAGCAACGTGCTTTTTGCCCGGAAACAGAAATTCCGGATGTGAATATCAGGCATGGAATAAATCAGCGAAGCGGTGTAAGTTCCGCGCCGGTTTGATATACAGGCCGCACATGAATCAGGTTTGGTGGAGTCGACAAGATGGCGGGAACGCAACATATACACGGCAAGATGGACATTTCGTCGCATCGCGAGACGTGGAACACTTTTATCAGACTTACAAAATGGGGAACCGGCATTGTAATTGCTATTGTGACTCTGATGGCGATCTTTCTGCTCTGAGCATTCTCCTGAATTTACCGCTGCCGGATGCTGATCTCATGAGATTGGCAATCTGGCGCGAAGCGGATCTCGAAGGCGCTGCTGCATTAGCGCATATTGCGTAAATCCGGGCGGCGGGCCATATTGAGCACATGGCAATCAGAAAAATAGCGCGCATGGGGCATCCTGTTTTACGCAGGCCGGCTGCGCCTGTCAGTCATCCGCGCGACCCGGAAATCCAGCGTCTGATCGATGACATGATCGAAACCATGATTGACGCCAATGGCGCGGGTCTTGCCGCGCCGCAGGTCTATGAATCCTTGCGGCTGGTGATTTTTCAGGCCCCCGGAGAGCGCAGCGAAGCCGCCGATGGCGAGGAGAGATTTGATCATACCGCGCCGCTGACGGTGCTGATCAATCCGGTGATTGAGGTGCTGGGGCCGGAGCGGCAGACGGGCTGGGAAGGCTGTCTTTCTGTGCCGGGTCTGCGCGGCGTGGTGACGCGGCCCAATCATATCCGCTACTCGGGCCTAGACCGCTCGGGCAAGCCGGTCAGCCGCGAGGCGCGCGGCTTTCATGCGCGCGTTGTGCAGCATGAATGCGATCATCTGGATGGCATACTCTATCCGCAGCGCATGCAGGATCTCAGCCTGCTGCTGTTCGAAACAGAGATTGCCGATTTCATGGCCGCGCAACAAAATCCCGGCCGCGAATGAGCGCGGCTGAATTGCCAGAACCAGATTATCTGACGCCGGTTCGTCAGGCCGTGCTGGCCGCCGCTTTGCCGCATATCCCGTTTGACGGCTGGTCGGAGGCTGTTCTGAACCGCGCCATCACGGAATCCGGTGTGGATGCCGGGCGGGCGCTGCTGGCGTTTCCCGATGGCGTGATGGATTTGCTGGAGGCTTTCTGGGTTTCGCTGGACAATGCGCTGGGCCGTGAAGTTGCCCGGCACGGATTGCAGGAGCCCCGCCTGTCGGGGCGCATTGCCGGGGCGCTAAAAATTTACATCAGCCTGTTGCGCCCGCATCGCGAAGCGGTGCGCCGGGCGCTGGCGCTACAGGCGCTGCCGCAAAATGCGCCGGGGGCGCTGATGCGCCTGTATCGCACGGTGGATGTGATCTGGCGCGCCGTGGGTGATCAGTCGACGGATTTTAATTTTTACACCAAACGCGCCACGCTTGCGGCGGTGGTGGCCTCTGTCGTCACCCGCTGGCTTGCGGAAGGGGATGGCGATAGCGGGCAGATGGACGGTTTTATCGAACGCCGCGTCGGCAATGTTCTGGAATTTGAAAAACTGAAGGCGCGCATTGGCGGCCTGACCGGTCATTTGCCATCGCCAGGCCCGTTGCTGGGGCGTTTGGCGGGCCGGTTGACCGGGGCTTTCCGCTGGCCCTGATTTCATGATCATGCCGGTTGATGAGATAGACTATCTCGATCCCGTTCAGGCCTTTGCACCCTGGGCCAGCCAAAGCTGGTCCATGCTGCTGGACTCATCGCGTGTGGATGGCGGCATGGGGCGTTACAGTTTCATTTGTGTAAATCCCATGCGGACGCTGACCGGCAAGGATGGCAAGTGGCTGCTGGATGGCCAGCCCGCATCGGGCGATCCTTTTTCGCTTCTTGAGGACATGCTGGCGGACGCCCGGCTGCCTGTGCTGGCTGGACTGCCGCCATTTCAGGGCGGCGCGGCGGGCTTTCTGGGCTATGAGATGGGACGATTTCTGGAGCGCATAGAAGTTCCTGGTACGGATGATATGCGTCTGCCGGATCTGGCGATGGGCCTGTATGACCAGATTATCGCTTTTGACAATGTGTCGCGCCGGGCATGGGTGATTGCGCGCGATATTGGCGGCAAGGATGCGCAGGCGCGGCTGGACAAATTGCATGCGGCGCTGGCCGCCGCGCGCGCGGCGCCGCTGTCCGGTACGCCGGAAAAATTTGATATTAGCGGATGGACGGCGAATTTCACCCGCGCCGGATATGAATACGCCGTTGCGCGGGTCATTGATTATATTCTTGCCGGGGATTTGTTTCAGGCCAATATTGCGCAGCGTTTCCGTGTCGGGCTGGGGCCGCAATTTGACCGCTATGGTTTTTACCGGCGCTTGCGCGCGGTTAATGCCGCGCCATTTTCGGCCTTTATCGGACTGGGCGATTTTGCCATCGCCTCCTCTTCGCCGGAGCGCTTCATAAAGCTTGCGGACGCCAAAGCCGAGGCGCGCCCCATCAAGGGCACGCGGCCGCGCAGTGCGGAATCCGGCGAGGATGAAATGCTGTCGCGCGAATTGACGGTCAGCGAAAAAGACCGCGCCGAAAATGTAATGATCGTTGATCTGCTGCGTAATGATCTCAGCCGGGTCTGTCTGGATGGAAGCGTAAATGTGCCCGAGCTATGCGCGCTTGAAAGTTTTGCTTCCGTGCATCATCTGGTGTCCACTGTAACCGGCGATCTGCGCCCCGGGACAGAGCCGGTTGACGTGTTACGCGCCGCATTTCCCGGCGGCTCGATCACCGGCGCGCCAAAAATCCGCGCCATGCAGATCATCGCGGAATTAGAGCCGCATATTCGCGGCCCCTATTGCGGCAGTATCGGCTATATTGGCTTTGACGGAAGCATGGACATGAATATCGCCATACGCACAATCGCCATGAATGAACGCCAGGCAATATTTCATGCGGGCGGCGGCATTGTGGCGGATTCCATTCCGGCTTCGGAATATCGCGAGAGCCTTGATAAGGCGCGCGCGCTGTTCGCCGCCTTCGGGTTGACGCCGCCATGATCCTGCTGATCGATAATTATGACAGCTTCGTGCATAATCTGGCGCGCTATGTCGGCGAGCTGGGTTTTGCGCGCAGGGTGGTGCGAAATGACAACATCAATGTTGATGAGATTCGCGCGCTGTCGCCGCAGGCGATTGTTCTGTCGCCCGGCCCGTGCGGCCCGGATCAGGCGGGCGTATCACTGGAAATTGCCCGTTCGCTCGCGTCCGCCATCCCAATGCTCGGCGTTTGCCTGGGGCATCAGGTGATTGCGCAGGCATTTGGCGGCCGGGTGCGCAGGGCAGGGCGTGCGCGCCACGGCAAGGCGTCGCAAATCCGTCATGACGGGACTGGGCTTTTCGCTGGTCTGCCAGACAGCTTTAACGCCGGGCGCTATCATTCGCTGGCGGTTGATCTTGCGCCGGACGGGCCGCTATCCGTCACGGCGCGGGCCGAAGATGATGAGATCATGGCGCTGGCGCATACGGCATGGCCGGTTTATGGCGTACAGTTTCATCCTGAATCCATCCTGACGGAATGCGGCCATGCGCTGCTGGCAAATTTTTTGCGGCTGGCGCAGGACTGGAACCGCGATCATCAACGGGGCGCGGCATGAACTGCTGGCTGAATGGCGTGTTGCTTGACGCCGGCGAGGCGCGCATTGATCCGCGCGATCGCGGTTTTCTGCTGGGCGACGGGATTTTTGAAACGCTGCTGGCGGTGGATGGCGGGGTGCGCCATCTTCCGCGGCATATGGCGCGGCTGTTCGCCGCGGCCCAACTGCTCGGCATTCCCGCACCCCATAGCAAAGATGATCTGGCTGCGGCGATGGCGCAGCTGTTGTAGGAAAATTCACTGCTGCGCGGGCGCGCGGCTTTGCGCCTGACGCTGACGCGAGGCGTTGGCGCGCGCGGCCTTGCGCCGCCGCCCGGCGCTGCGCCCTCAATATTGCTGACAGCGGTTGCGCTTCCGCCCGCGCCGGAACAGGTGCGGGCCATTATGTCTACCTATGTGAGAAATGAAAAATCCATCAGCTCACGGATAAAGAGCCTGAACTATCTGGATAATATCATGGCGCGGCGCGAGGCGGCGCAATGCGGCGCCGGTGAAGCGCTGATGCGCAACAGCATGGGCGGGCTTGCCTGTGCAAGCGCCGCAAATTTATTTGTGGTGACCGGGGGGGTGCTGCGAACGCCGCCGGTTTCGGATGGCGCGCTGCCCGGCATTATGCGCGCCATTGTGCTGGAAAGGGCGGCGGCGCTGAATATTCCATCGCAGGAAGCATCTATTGCGCAAAAGGAAATGGACGCGGCGTCCGAGGCGTTTCTGACCAGCGCACTGATCGGGGTGTGTCCGCTAGTCCAAATTGACGCCACGCCGGTGGGCAATGGCGCGCCGGGCCCGGTCACACAGGCATTGCGGGTTTAGCAGAGGTCGCGCACCGCCGGAGACGCGGCGACATGTCCGCCCATATAGCGTTCATAGTTTTTTTCGACATCGCCCAGCCTGTAAAGATAATTCACCATGAAGCCATGCGATTGCGCCATGCCCTTCGCGGAATTGTCGCCCTGCCAGTTGATGCGTTCGATGCGCGCGCCGTTGCTGAGGTGAAAATGCGCGACCGGATCCTTGGCGCGATTGGCCGCGCCGCGTTCATGATACAGATAATGCGCGCACAGGCGCGTCAGGGGCGCGCGCAGCGCTTGCGATATACGCGGATTATCGGGCCAGTGCGCTTCGCGCAGCAGGCTTTGCAGCGCGCTATCGGCCTCATTGGCGCCTGCCAGCGCGGTCAGGAGCAGGGTATCGGTCATGGGCAGCAGCCGCTTGACGTCGCCCGTGGCGCAGGCCCCGCTCAGCCAGGCGGCAAAGCCCGGAATGGGCGACAGGGTGGCGAATGTTTTCAGTCCTGGAAAATCCCGCTGCAATTCGCCAACGACGCGTTTGATCAGAAATTCGCCGAAACTGACGCCGGCAAGCCCCGCCTGCGCATTGGAGATGGAGTAGAAAATCGCCGTATCGGCCTCGTCTGCGTCTCTTGATGGCGTGCTTTCATCCAGCAGTGACTGGACGCTTCCGGCCATGCCATTGACCAGCGCTACTTCGACGAAAATCAGCGGTTCATCCGGCATGGAGGGATGAAAAAATGCAAAACAACGCCTGTCGGAATCAAGCCGCTTTTTTAAATCGCTCCAGGAACGGATTTCATGCACAGCTTCATAGCCGATCAGTTTTTCCAGCAGCGCCGCGGGTGACTTCCAGTCAATGCTGCGCAGTTCGAGAAAACCCGCGTCGAACCAGGAAGCCAGCAATGTGCGCAATTCCCGGCCCAGTGGCGCAAGCTGCGCATCGGCGCGCGCCAGCCGCAACAGATCGGCGCGCAGATCGACCAGGAATTTCACCCCGCCCTCAATGCTGTTAAACCGTTTCATCAAGCGCAACCGGGGCGATTCCAGCAGATCGCGCAACGCCTCTTGTGTGGCGATCATCGCTTCGCCCTCAGACTGGGCCACTTTCGACGCCAGCTTGCGCACCGCGTCATGATCCACATCATAATGCGCCGCCAGACTGTTCAGAAAGCGCTGCCGTCCGGTATCGTTCAGCATCAGATAATAGCGCCCGATTTCAGCCGCCGCCGCGCGCGCTGAAACCTCGCCGCCACGGGCCGCAAGGCAGGCGTCAATGCGCCCGCGCAGCCAGCGTAAATCATCTTCGGGCAATGCCGGGCGCAGGGTTTTGGTGATGGCGATGCGCGCGGCACCCGTTAGGCCGCGCAGGGCGCGGGCAATCCTGCCACCGGTCTGGGTTAGAAAACCGGAAGACACATCATCGGCGCGGGGGCTTAGTTCATTAGGCATGGCGATCAATCTGAATGAGTAATTATTACGCGGCCAACTGTTACGCTATAATGTCGGGATAGAGTTGATCCTGTATCCGGGAAATTTCATCCCGCAATTTCAGCTTTTTTTTCTTCAGCCGTTGTAACTGTAACTGATCGACACGGACAGAGGTTTGTAGCGCATCGATTGCAGCATCAAGATCGCGGTGTTCCTGCCGCAATTCTTGCAAACGGGTAGTTAAGGTTTCCTTGTCTTCCATGCAGTGATGTTAGCATAAATTTCGGAACTCGTCGCGGGCCGGGCTGGTGGATATCGCTTCATTCTCCCCAGCGCTTCAGGGCGGGCAGCTCCAGATCAAATAAATCCAGTATGCGGCCCAGATTATGCTCCACCATATCGGCCAGATTTTCCGGTTTTGTGTAAAAGGCCGGCATGGGCGGGGCGATGATCGCCCCCATTTCGGAAAGCTGGGTCATGGTGCGCAAATGTCCGGTATGCAGCGGCGTTTCGCGCACCATCAGCACCAGCCTGCGGCGTTCCTTCAGCACGACATCGGCTGCGCGTGTGAGCAAATTTGAGGTAACCCCCGTGGCGATTTCCGACATGGTCCGGACAGAACAGGGGGCTATGATCATACCCAGTGTGCGATAGGAACCGCTGGCGATGGGCGCGGTAATGTCGCCAATGCGATAGTGGCGGTGCGCCTTGGCGGTAATCTCGGCCAGGCCATAGTCTGTTTCCTCGGCAAGGGTGATGACGCCGGGGCGCGAGATGACCAGATGGGTTTCGATGCCCAGATCACGCAATATTTCCAGCAGGCGGATGCCGAATATGACGCCGGTGGCGCCGCTGATACCGATAATGATGCGGGGTTTGCGAACATTTCCTGTAGTTGGCGGCGTCTCTGATGTCAGTTCTGAAAGGCGCAGGAATTCGGCCGCGGGAATCCGCAGCACCGCCGCAAAGGCCTCGGCCCAGTCGAGCCGCAAGGGCTGGCGTCCCTGTAGAATGCGGCTGACAACCGCCCGGTCGCGGCCGATGGCCTGCGCCAGCTGCTCCTGGGTCGCACCCAAAGATTTGAGCCTTTGTTTGAT
>JAHHGO010000123.1:4905-8582 GCA_023252275.1 Alphaproteobacteria bacterium | reverse complement strand
TGCCGCTATTCAATGAAAAGGTTTTCTGCGGGCTCGGAAAATCTGTTTCCTCCACGGGGCGTATCGAGGGCGAGGCGGCTGAATCAACCCGCACGACATTGCGCCGCTTCGCCATATTGCTGCGCGCCATGCGGATCAGCCGGGTCGAGGCGGTGGCGACGGCGGCGTCGCGGGATGCCGGCAATGGTGATGAATTCATCGCCAATCTATCCCGCGAGATCGGCATCAATATCCGCATCATTTCTGGGGCGGAAGAGGGCCGCTTTTCGGCACTGGGCGTGATGGCGGGTAATCCCTACGCCAAAGGACTGGTCGGCGATCTGGGCGGCAGCAGCATCGAACTTGTTTCAATCGGTCCGCATGGGCCTGGCCATGCGGAAACGCTACCCATTGGCCCGCTGAAAATTAAGAAATCCAGCGCCGATCAACTGGACAAACGCATCGATGAATTTCTGGCCGGTCATGACTGGCTGGATAATTTTGCCGGTGAGACATTCTATGCCGTGGGCGGATCGTGGCGCGCGCTGGCCCAGGCGCATATGGAGCGCTTTGATCATCCGGTGCATGTCATACAGGAATATTCGATCATGGCGTCCGAAGCCCTGCGCTTTACCGGTGAGGTTTCCCGCATGAGCCTGGCGGAGCTTGAGGCGATGCCCGGCATTTCCAAACGGCGCGCGGAAACGGCTGCAACGGCTGCGTCAGTGCTGAACCGGCTGCTGCGGCGAACCGGCGTCAGGCGGGTGGTTTTTTCGGCTTATGGCCTGCGCGAGGGGATCTTGTTCGATCATTTACCCAAGAGCCTGCAGATGAAAGATCCGCTGATCGCGGCCTGCGAGGAAAAAAGCAGGCGTCAGGGCCGGTTTCCCGAACATGCGGATGAAATAACCCGCTGGAGCTCCGTTCTGTTCGAAAATGAAGGCGCGCCGGCGGCCCGCCTGCGTCATTGCGCCAGCCTGTTGAGCGATATTGGCTGGCGGGCGCATCCCGATCACCGGGCGAATCAATGTCTGATGGAGGTCGTAAACGCGCAATTCGCCGGGATCACGCATATGGGCCGTGCCCTGCTGGCGCTGGCGGTGTATTTTCGCTATCGGAGCGAACCGGCGGAAGGCGATGTCGGGCGTCTGCTGGCGTTTGCAGGCGAACACGCCCGGGACGCACGCATTCTGGGGCTGGCTTTGCGCCTCGCCCATACAATTTCTGGTGGAACGGCTGGCATTTTGCAGGATTGCAGCCTGCTTCTGCTGCCCGGCGAATTACGCCTGAGCCTGCCGGCCCGCTATGCGGATCTGGCCGGGGACGCCATGCACAAGCGTTTACGCCAGCTTGCCCAGGCGCTGGAGCGCAAACCGCGCGTGCTGATTGGCAGCGATTCCGGAACCTGACCGGCTTCATTCTCATGACAGTATGACATTCGGTTGCTTTTAGGCCGGTTCTTTGGCATGTTTCGGCCCGGTCCGGGGGGCTGCCGGCTGGCGTCGGCGGCGGGGCTCCAAATTCATATAGAGGAAAGCTTCATGAGCATGGCACTTGAGCTCGTTATTGGTTGTGGTTTGCTGGCGGTCTTGTATGGCGTTGTCACCAGCCGTTCGATTTTGGCGGCAAGTCCTGGCAATGCGCGCATGCAGGAAATTGCCGCTGCAATCCAGGAAGGCGCAAGCGCCTATCTGAACCGGCAATACACCACCATTGCTATGGTTGGCGCAGTGATTTTTGCGCTTGTCTGGTATCTGCTTGGCATATTGGTGGCGGCCGGTTTTGTTATTGGCGCGGTGCTTTCGGGCGCAGCGGGCTTTATCGGCATGCTGATTTCGGTGCGCGCCAATGTGCGCACCACCCAGGCGTCCAGCGAAAGCCTCGCGGCGGGCCTGAGCATGGCGTTCCGCTCCGGCGCCGTCACCGGTATGCTGGTGGCCGGTCTGGCGCTGCTGGCGGTTGCGGTTTATTACGCGGTTCTAACCGGGCCGCTCGGATTTGCCACGGGCGATCGCGTCGTGATTGATGCGCTGGTGGCGCTTGGATTTGGCGCTTCGCTGATTTCGATTTTCGCCCGTCTCGGCGGCGGCATCTTCACCAAAGGCGCCGATGTGGGCGGCGATCTGGTGGGCAAGGTTGAAGCCGGCATTCCGGAAGATGATCCGCGCAATCCCGCCACCATTGCCGACAATGTGGGCGACAATGTTGGCGATTGCGCCGGCATGGCGGCGGATTTGTTCGAAACCTATGCCGTGACCGTGGTTGCGACCATGGTTCTGGCCTCGATCTTTTTCGATGGCGTACTGGAACAGCAACTGATGCTGCTGCCGCTGGCTATTGGCGGCGTGTGCATTATCACTTCGATCATCGGCACCTATTTTGTGCGTCTGGGCTCCAGCAATTCGATCATGGGCGCGCTCTATAAGGGCTTTATCGCATCCTCGGTGCTGTCACTTGTCGCGATCTATCCGGTGATTTCAATTGTGCTCGGCATGGAAACCGCCATGACGGTGGGCCTCTCAACCTTCACCGGCATGGATTTGTTCTGGTGCGGCGTGACCGGTCTTGCCGTAACCGGCCTGATCATCTGGATCACCGAATATTACACCGGCACCAATTTCCGTCCGGTGCAGAGCATTGCATCGGCCTCGGTCACCGGGCATGGCACGAACGTCATTCAGGGTCTGGCCGTGTCGATGGAAGCCACCGCCATGCCGGCAATGGTCATCGTTGTGGGCATTGTAGTCACCTATATGCTGGCCGGTCTGTTCGGCATCGCCATCGCGGTCACCACCATGCTGGCGCTGGCGGGCATGGTTGTTGCGCTCGATGCGTTTGGCCCTGTCACCGATAATGCGGGCGGCATCGCCGAAATGGCCAAGCTGGACGACAAGGTGCGCAAGACCACCGACGCGCTGGATGCGGTGGGTAACACCACCAAGGCCGTGACCAAGGGCTATGCCATTGGTTCGGCGGGTCTGGGCGCACTGGTGCTGTTTGCCGCCTATACCGAGGATCTGAAATATTTCATCGCCAATCCGGAACAGTTCCCGTCCTTTGCTGGTGTTGTGCTGGATTTCTCGCTCGGCAATCCCTATGTCGTGGTCGGCCTGTTCATCGGCGGTCTGCTGCCCTATCTGTTCGCCTCGATGGGCATGATGGCGGTCGGACGCGCGGCGGGTTCTATCGTCGAGGAAGTGCGCCGTCAGTTCCGCGAAATGCCGGGCATCATGAAAGGCACGCAGAAACCCGATTATTCGGCGGCGGTCGATATGCTGACCAAGGCGGCGATCAAGGAGATGATCGTTCCCTCGCTGCTGCCGGTGCTGTCGCCCTTCGTGGTCTATTATGTGATCAGCATGATTGCGGGCAAGGGCGAGGCGCTGTCGGCGCTGGGCGCGATGCTGATGGGCGTGATCGTCACTGGCCTGTTCTTGGCCCTGTCCATGACCTCGGGCGGCGGCGCATGGGACAATGCCAAGAAATATATCGAAGACGGCCATCATGGCGGCAAGGGCTCCGACGCGCACAAGGCGGCGGTGACCGGCGACACGGTCGGCGATCCCTACAAGGACACCGCAGGCCCCGCCATCAATCCGATGATCAAGATCACCAATATCGTGGCCCTGCTGCTGCTGGCGGTTCTGGCGCACGGCTAAAGGCAACTGCCTCAACAAAAAGGCCGCCCCGAAACGGGC
>JAHHGO010000123.1:0-4805 GCA_023252275.1 Alphaproteobacteria bacterium | reverse complement strand
GGACACCGCAGGCCCCGCCATCAATCCGATGATCAAGATCACCAATATCGTGGCCCTGCTGCTGCTGGCGGTTCTGGCGCACGGCTAAAGGCAACTGCCTCAACAAAAAGGCCGCCCCGAAACGGGCGGCCTTTTTGTTGTCTCGTATTTGTAAGCTTTAACCGCCGCCGCGTCCGGTGCCGCCGCCGCCCGGGCCCCGATCGCTGCCGGTGCCGGAGAAGCGTCCGAAATTCCCGAACATCTGTTCGAGGAAGGTCAGCTCCTTGCCCTTGGTGGGTGTCTCGCGCCCGACAATCTGTACGGTGCGTCCATCGGCCATGGTGTAACGGCGTATCGCTTTGACATTGTCCTTGGGGTCATATTCGACGACCACGACATTGCGATCCAGAACCTTGGGGTCCATAAAGGCAATTCTTTCCTGCCGGGTGGAAATATAAAACCAGAACTCGGTGTCGAACGTTGCCGTGGTCGATGGGGTGCCCAGCGTATCGCCGACTGATTCCTTGTTGTCCACGCCCGGTTTGATCGTAGCCAGTGTTTCTTCATCGATGATATGCCCGCGCAGCTCCAGCGTGGGGGTGCAGGCCGTCAGCGCGCCCATGAGAAGCGCGATTCCGGCAATCCGATAGGCCCGCCGGTGTTGCACCATAGGCGGGCAATTCATTCTTGGAGTTTTCATGCTGGTTGACGTACCTTGCGGCGATGATAAGTGCAAGCAAACTCATCCGGATCAGGCTGTAAAAGAATGACTTTATTACGAAAATTCTGGCGAAAAAAAGACGATAAGACCGCGCATGAACTTTATCTCGTCCTGGCGGGGCAGGCGCGTGAGCCCGTCTTTTATCGCGATGGCGGGGTGCCGGATGGCCTGGATGGGCGCTTTGACATGCTGGCGCTGCATCTTTTTCTGGTGCTGCGGCGGCTTAGCCGCGACAAGGGGGTTGCGGCCGAAACCGGACTGGCGCAACAGCTGTTTGATGTCATGTTTGGCGATATGGACCGCAGCCTGCGCGAAATGGGCGTGGGCGATCTGACGGTCGGCAAACGCATTCGCGCCATGACCGAGGCGTTTTACGGCCGGGTAAGCGCCTATGAGGCCGGCCTGCAAGCCGCTGACGATGCCCAACTGCCGGATGCGCTGGCGCGCAATCTGTATCGCGGAAACCCGCCGGATGCCGTTAAACCGGTGCGCATCGCGGATTATATGCGCCGGGCGGACCAATTGCTGCAAAGCCAGTCTGGCGAAGATTTGCTGGCGGGCAGGCTGAGCTTTCCCGCACTACCGGATTTTGATTGATTAGGAGCCAGGCCATGAGCGCCGCACCCGAAAAGCCCGCGCCAATTCAGCTCGTCATTAACACCGACAAGCTTTCCGCCACGCCTTCTGTTTTGAAAACCCGCGCCGATGCGGCTGTTTGCAAGGCGCTGGCCGAATATATGAAAGTTGATGAAGTGGAAAATTTTCAGGCGGAACTGTCGGCGCGCCGCTGGCGCAAGCATGGCGTCAGTGTTGAAGGCACGGTCAGCGCGGATATTATTCAGCCCTGCGTGGTGACGCTGGAGCCGGTGCGCACACATATTTCAGAAGCCGTGCAGGCCCGCTTCCTGCCCGCATCCATGTTTGAAAGGGATAAGCGCGCGGAGCAGGAGATTGTGATCGACCCGCTGGCGGAAGATCCGCCGGAAGCCTTTGATGGGCGGGAAATTGATCTGGGCTTGCTGCTGCTGGAGCATCTGGCGCTGGGGATCGATCCCTATCCGCGCGCGCCGGGCGCCGAACTGCCACCGTCTTTAACGCCGGATACGGACATACCGGAAAAGCCCGCCAACCCGTTCCAGATTCTGGCCAGGCTGCGGGACAAATTTGACAGCTGAAATATTAGTGTGGCGGAAAAGGGAAGATCAATCTTCCCGCTCGGGCAGAACCTGCCGGCCGCGATATTTGCCGGATTTCAGATCGATATGGTGCGGACGCACCAATTCGCCGGAATCCTTGCTTTCCTGATAGACAGAGCGGGGGATCGCATCATGCGAACGGCGCATTCCGCGCTTGGACGGGGTGGTTTTTCTTTTAGGAACTGCCATGTGCGTGGGCCTTGATGCGGTGTACAGGAATAAATGTACAGGAATGGGGTTGTTCAGAATCGCCCTTCAGCCTTCGCCAGACAGCGTTCCGGAAGGGCCGCAACCTAGTGCGCCTCGCATGGTCTGTCAAGCCCGCCGGGCGCCCCGGCGGGGAGGCCGTCAGGCTCTGATCGTATCCTTATCCAGACCGGATTTACTTGGAATCTTCGGCCCATTTGGTTATTGAGGGTAGCGAATGAAACAAAAACTACATAAATCCACAGCTTTTCAGTGGCTGCCCGGCTCAACAAATCAGAGACCCTCAAATTGGCGCTGACTGACTCAGATCCGCTGGTTATTGCATTGGACGCCATGGGCGGGGACAACGCCCCGGAAATGGTGCTGGAAGGCGCTGCTATTGCCTGCGCCCAGCATGAAGACGTGCGCTTTGTCCTGTTTGGCGACGAGCGCCGCCTGATGCCGCTGATGGCGCAATATCCGGCTCTGAGGGGGCGTTATGAGCTGCGCCATACCGATGAAGCCGTGAAGGCGGACGACAAGCCAGGTCAGGTTGTACGGCGTGGACGCGGCACCAGCATGTGGAAGGCCATCGCCATGGTTAAGGATGGCGATGCGGCCGTGGCGGTTTCCGCAGGCAACACCGGAGCGCTGATGGCCATGTCCGTGCTGCAATTGCGCACCATGGAGGGCATCCATCGGCCCGCCATCGCTTCGACCTGGCCGGGGCCGGTGCGGCAGAAAGTTGTGCTGGATCTGGGCGCCAATCTGGAAGCCGACGAGGATAGTCTGGTGCAGTTCGCCCTTATGGGAACGGCCTTTGCACGGGCGGTTCTTGGAATAGCGCAACCGCGCGTGGGCCTGCTGAATGTCGGCGAGGAGGAGCAGAAAGGGCATGAATATGTCCGCACCGCCGCCCGCAAGCTGCGGCGCTTGCCCGGGGAAGCCATGAATTTCATCGGCTTTGTTGAAGGCGATGATCTGGGCTCGGACAGGGCGGACGTGGTGGTCACTGATGGATTTACTGGCAATGTCGCCCTGAAAACAGGCGAAGGCAGCGCCAAACTGATCTTTCAGGTATTGGCGGACGCTCTGCGCAGTTCCTGGCTGTCAAAGCTGGGTTATCTTCTGGCTCGGGGCGCTTTTCGAATAATGCGCGATAGACTCGACCCGAACGTGCATAATGGCGGGGTGTTTCTTGGTCTGAATGGGCTGGTGATCAAAAGCCATGGCGGTTCAGATGGGGTCGGGTTTGCCCATGCCATATCGATGGGTATCGAAATGGCGCGCGGCAATATGCTGGCGCAGATCGCAGCCGATCTTGATAAATATGATGAAACAATCAAGTTAACTGTAGATAATGGAATGGACAATTCTGTTCAGAATAATTCGGGCGTGGAGGTGAATGCAAGGTGAGCACGATCAGATCGGTCATATGCGGCGCCGGCGGATATTTGCCCGAACGCATTCTGAGCAATGCTGAACTGGCCCGAATGGTGGACACCAGCGACGAGTGGATTGTCGAACGCTCAGGCATTCGCGAACGCCATATAGCAGCCAAAGGCGAAATGACCTCGGATCTGGCGCTGGCCGCCGCGCGCCGTGCGCTGCTCCATGCGGATACGGATGTTTCGGAAGTTGACCTGATCGTGCTGGCCACGGCCACACCGGATCAGACCTTCCCCGCGACCGCCACAAAGGTGCAGGCGCAATTGGGTATTGTGCGCGGCGCGGCGTTCGATATTCAGGCGGTCTGCACGGGTTTTGTCTATGCGCTGGCGATTGCCGATAATTTTCTCAAGGCGGGGCAGTTCCGGTGCGCGCTGGTCATCGGCGCCGAGACCTTTTCCCGGCTGCTGGACTGGCAGGACCGTGGCACCTGTGTGCTGTTTGGCGATGGCGCGGGGGCCGTTGTGCTCAAGGCGCAGACTGGCAGTGGCACGCTGGCTGATCGCGGCATTCTGACCACGCATTTATATGCCGATGGCCGCCATCATGATCTGCTTTATGTGGATGGCGGGCCTTCCTCGACGGGCACAACCGGGCATTTGCGCATGAACGGCAAGGAAGTTTTCAAACATGCCGTCGCCAACATGACCGGCGCCGTCAACGAGGCGCTGTCGGCAACCGGGCTCAAGGCCAGCGATATTGACTGGATCGTGCCGCATCAGGCCAACAAGCGCATCATTGATGCGACAGCAAAAAAGCTGGGCATAGCAACCGGAAAAGTTGTGCAGACAGTTGATCTGCACGGCAACACTTCCGCCGCCTCCATCCCGCTGGCGCTAAGCTGCGCGGTGGCCGATGGCCGCATCAAAAAAGGCCAGCTTGTCCTGATGGAAGGCATGGGCGGCGGCTTTACCTGGGGTTCGGCGCTGGCCCGCTGGTGAAGATTCTTTTTCACTTAAACTTCCGCCGCTATCTATTTGACAAAAAGCTTATTATTCGCGCACAATAGAAACCAGACACAAGCTGATTCCAGCCGATCCATTGCCCCGATTTCATCGAACCGATCACTAATCGGGACTTGAACAGATCAAGGAAGAAAATCATGGGAACAGTAACCCGAGCGCAACTTAGTGAAGCCGTTCACCGGGATGTGGGTTTGTCACGCACTGATTCCGCGATACTGGTCGAGGCCGTTCTGGACGAAGTATGCGATGAACTGGTCAATGGCAAGGTCGTGAAAATTTCCTCTTTTGATTCATTTTCCGTGCGCGGCA
>JAHHGO010000122.1 GCA_023252275.1 Alphaproteobacteria bacterium | reverse complement strand
TGTCGCGCTCGGCGATGTGGATCACCTTCACGCCGAGCTTGTGCGCGAGCTTCGCCCACTCCTCGCGCGTGTTCGGGTCGCCGTGCTCGACGCCGGTGTCGGTGGCGATGTTGAGCAGCGCCTGCTTGACGAAGTGCGACACGAGGCCGGGGTTGGCGCCGTGGGTGATCACCGCCGTCGGCATGCGCGCTGCTGGCCAAATCGGACCCGGTACTTGCCGGCGCCCCCGCCCCGGACGGGATGGTTCCGGTGACGTTTTCGGTTACTGAAAGGGCGCATCGCTCCATCAAGGGCGGCGCCAGTTACAGCACGGACATCGGCCCCGGCATAAGCGCCGGGTGGGAACACCGAAATTTTCTGGCGCACGGTGAAAAATTCACGGTCGATCTGTCCCTGGCCACGCAGGAACGCAGGCTGGACACGCAACTGGTAAAGCCATTTTTCCTGCGAACCGACCAGCGGCTAAAATTCGGCAATATCATCAAGGAGGAAGATAACGACGCCTTCGAAACCACAGGGCTGAATTTTTCAGCAGGCATAGACCGTGATTTTAGCAATAAATGGCTGCTGGGAGCTGGTCTCGTGTACGGTTTTGAGCAAATCCGGGACCAGAACAGCAAGGATAATTTTGCGCTGTTTTCCATTCCGCTGTTTGTATTTCAGGACAGGCGCGATGATCTGCTTAATCCACAAAGCGGATGGACATTGCGCTTTGACACCGCGCCGTCGATTGACACATTGGAGCCCTCAACATCATTTCTGAAAAACCGCATCAGTGGAAGCTATTATCAGCCGCTCTCCTCAGCGGGGCGATCCGTGCTGGCCGTGCGGATCGCCGCCGGCAGCATTGCGGGGGCAACGACAGATCAGGTGCCTGCTACTGACCGGTTTTATACGGGCGGCGGCGGATCAATCCGGGGCTATGGCTTTCAGCTTGCAGGCCCGCTGGATGCGGGCAGGGATCCGCTGGGCGGGCGATCTTTTACCGAACTGTCCACGGAATTGCGTCAGCGCATTGGCGAGGACTATGGCGTGGTTGCGTTCCTTGATGGCGGCAATAGCTTTGACGCCATCTATCCCGATTTCAAAGGCGGCCTTCGCTGGGGGGCGGGCCTGGGCGCAAGATATTACACGGATTTCGGTCCCATCAGAGCGGACATTGCCGTCCCTCTGAACCGGCGGTCCGGTGTTGATGACGCATTCCAGGTTTATTTCAGCTTTGGGCAGGCTTTCTGATGGCGCGTCAATTTAACATGCCAGGCTATCTGATATGGCCGCTAAGAATTACGTCCGGTGTGATAACACTGCTGCTGTTCGCACTGGGCGGAGGGCTGTGGTGGCTATCCACCGATTCCGGACGCGGCTATGTCGAAAATATCGTTCAGAACGAACTGTCTGCGGCCATCGGCTATCAGATACAAACGCGATCCCTCCGTATACGGTTTCCATTGACCGCCGCAATATCCAGAATATCCCTGGCCGACCCAGAGGGGGTTTGGCTGGAGGCTGAAAATGTTTCTATCCACTTGCTGCCTGCACCCAATATTCTGCGTCATCTTGTAATCCGTAAAATTGATGCGGACACGCTCCGCCTGCTGCGCTCGCCTGAAGGCCCCGCCACCAGTGGCGATGGTAATGGCGCAGGCATGGATGTTTCTGTTCTTGGCGTTGGAATTAGGCAGGCCTTGCTTGCCAGTAAAGTAACAGGCCTCCCGCAAGATGTAATCGGCACGGTGTCGGGATCAATCGGATTAGCCGCCAGCGCCGGGGGACTGGCCTTTCAGGTGAATTCTCATGTCAGTCAGGCAGCGCCCGGGCTTGATGCGGGTGATTTTTCTGCGTCAGGACTGTATCTACTGAAAGATAGCCGCGTTGATTTTGAAACGCTGCGATTTTCAAATCCGAAATTTGCCGCCAGCGCCAGCGGCAGCATTAATCTCGCTTCCCGCGAAATAAAGGCGGAATTGAAAGCGGACCAGTTGAAACTTGAGCAATGGCGCGAGGGTGTCACTGGCGCCGCCACCCTTGATGCGTCAATCGCCGGAACGGTTGAAAGCCCAATTATCAACGCCATGATACGCACCCAGGATGTTGCGTACAAGCAAACGCCTGTTCCCGGCGCCACCACTTCAGCAACAATTTCCAGACAGGAAAATACATGGCTGGGCAGCATACACATTGACGCGGCGGATGATGGAGAAGCCCGCGCAAATTACAGATTGTCTGAAACCACCCTGGATCTGAAAGATATTGCCGCCCGGTATTTTAAAAGCGAAATAACGGGCAATCTTCAAATTGATCTGGAGACCTTTCTTGCCGGCGGAATATTGCAGGCAAAAATACCCGAAATACAGCAATTTTCCCTGTATTTTCCTGAACCGGTCAATGGCCGCGCCAATATCTCGGCAACGCTATCCTCCAGGCTGCAAAAACAGGCCGCCACGCTGGTGTTTGATCTTCAGAACATCAAGGTCCGGGGTGCGGCACTATCCGCCGCCACTGTAGAGATGGATTTCTCCAATCTTGCAACAGCAGAACCTGACAACATTAAATCAAATCTCACCAACGCCCAGTATGCAGATATAACCTTTAACCGGGCCGTTCTGGAGGCTTCCCGGAAAGGCCAACACTGGCAGGCAACATTTATTGGCGACGGAAATGCCGGCAGGCCGTTCAGTATAAATACCAGCGGCGAATTGAGCGTGACCGCCGCAACAGGCGTTGTTGCCAAGCTAACTGCCTTCACGGGCGCTTATGGCAAAATCGCTTTCGATAGCCCTGCCCCGATAGCGCTTTTTGCGGGCAAGGACCGCCAGAGCGTGTCTGCGCCCGCGCTGAAAATCGGCAGTGGCGAACTGACGCTGGAAGCTGCGCTGAAGAATAAAGCGGTTAGCGCAACCGCTACGGGGAAAAATATTCTGATTTCTCAAATTGGCTCAGACCTGCCGGCCGAAATCGAAGATTCCCAACTGGCGTTCGCGCTGAAAATGAATGGCAGCCACAATGGCCCTCGCGTGGAACTGGATGCAAATCTCACGGGCGCAAGGTTTTTTGACACCTCTCCGGAATCACTCATAAACGCCAAAGCAATATTACAAAATGGAAAGATGGATATCCGCATCGTTACAGATAACACGTCGCCGCTGCGCTCGGACATCACCGCCCGTTTGCCAGTGAATTTCAGTCTTGACCCTTTCATAATGTCACTTGAAGAGAATTCACCCATCAATGGCGATGCCGACATCGCACTGAACATAACCGCGTTATCCACAATGCTTCTGCCGCCGGAACATGTGTTGAAGGGGGCGATGCGCGCCAAGCTGGCTCTATCTGGCAGCATTGCTGCGCCCCAAATAAATGGACAGATAAAACTGGATCAGGGTGCGTATAATTTTTTACCATTGGGCGTAAGCCTGCAAAAAATCAGTGCAACAATTACTGCGGATAATCAGTCTTTTACGCTGATGCAGTTTCACGCCGAAGACGCCAAAGCCAACAGCTTAACGGCGGCGGGAAAGGCGGATTTTACATCGGTCAATGCATACGCCTATGATCTGCGCATCGGCGCCAAACATCTGGCCCTGATCAATCATCCCAGCGCGCGTGGCGTAATTTCCGGTGATCTAACTATGAAAGGTGACACACAATCAGGCGTCATTGCAGGCCAGATCAAGAGTGAGACCCTTAATATATTTTTGCCGGACCGGTTTGTTGGCGATGTGCCGGTGCTGAACATTGCCGCAACCATCCCAGATTCCGCCAAACCTGAAAAGCCCCAAACCGGCGCGACAGCGGATAAAAGCCCCATAGTGCTGGATGTAACTCTGCAAGCCGAAAACAAGGTATTTGTTAGAGGCTGGGGAATAGATGCCGAATTGAAAGGGCAACTGCATTTAACGGGAAATATTCTCGATCCCGCAATCCGGGGCAAATTCACCACCCTCCGTGGCCGCTATGAAGAGTTTGGCAAGCGGTTCAAGCTACAACAGGCGGAACTGCTGTTTGAAGGCGACATCCCGCCATCGCCCTATCTGAATGTCATCGCAGCAACAACAGAATCGGGTGTGGAAATAAGGCCGGTAATCACCGGGCCCATACGCGAACCTGCCCTGAAAATAGAATCCACCCCTGCCATGCCGCAGGACGAGGCCTTGTCCATCCTGCTGTTTGGAAAAAATTCTACCAAAATCAGCCCGGTTCAGGCCGTGCAACTTGCGAACAGCCTGCGCAAACTATCTGGTAAAGGCGGCGGAGGCTTTGATCCGGCGGGTACGGTCAGAAATCTGCTGGGTGTGGATGATTTCAACATAAATGGCGGCGTTGAAAATGGCGCCGGCGCATCCGTTGGAATTGGAAAATACATCGGTGACAACATTTACCTTGAAGTCGAGAGCGGCGCGCAAACCGGCAACGGCAAGGCGCGTATCGAGGTGCAGGTGGCGCCAAACATCACAGTTGAAAGCAGCACTGGCGCAACTGGTGACAACAATGTCGGGGTGAACTGGAAACATGATTATTAATTCAGCCTCCCGTTATCTGCAACCTAAGTATTGGACAGCGCCCTTTAACACCGGCAACGGAAATGGCGTCTCCACCCGGCTGAAATAGTTGTTGGTATCTTTTAGGATGCAGACAATTATTTTGGAATAAAAACAATTGTATAGGAATTGCCTGCTTTTTTATAGCTTTGGGTGCAATTTTATCCTGCCCTGGCAGGTCTCCAGACACGCTCCGGCGAGCGCCAATCGATGCCCTCGATCAGCATCGCCAACTGCGCTGGCGCCGGCAGCAGATCATGCAGTATGGTTGCTGTCATTCCGGTTGAGATTGGTGATGCGTTCTTTCAACGCCGGGTCATCGAGATCGGCGACGCCGCTCTCGATGGCGTCATAAAGCCGCTTGAGGCGCAGGTCTGTCTCGGCGGCAATCATTGTGGAAATGCGCCGCAAGCTGCCCGGCGAAAAGATTGCGCAAATGCGCTTTGCAGAGGCGGCGCTTTTCACAAGGCTGGCTTCCCAATTGGCGCGGTTCGCGGATGATGCCGGGGAAGCTATCAGCCAGATGCGCCCCAGCATGCCGCAATCATTGGGTAGCCGGGCGCAGGACAATGCCGAGCCTTTGCTTGCCATCGCTGATTTTGCCGGTGGCGGCTGGCCGGAATGGGCGCGGGCAGCCATCCTGAAAATTGCGGGGGCAACAGCTGAGGCGGATATCCTTCGCGGCGGGCTGCTGGCCGATATTCAAGCAATATTCAGGGACACCGGGCAGGATCGGATATCATCATCGGACCTGATCGCGGCGACCGGAAACAAGGCACGCGACAAAACTCTTTTAATATCAATATGATAACATCATCATGTGGCGGATGGGGTGAGATTCGAACTCACGGAGAGCTTGCACCCTCGCCGGTTTTCAAGACCGGTGCCTTAAACCACTCGGCCACCCATCCACGGAAATGCGCAGCCATCTAATGGCTGGACGGCCTTCATACAGGGCCGGGGCCGGGGCTTCAAGCAGCTCGGATGGAAACATCATGAATCCCGCATCAATTTACCTTTAAGTCAGCATGATCCTTTAATCATCGCCGGGTGGCATGGCCTGCATCCACTTGCGTATCGATGCGGCCCGTGGCACAAGCGATTCATAGGCAATCTTGCAAGATTCGGTGATTTCGGGGGCGCGAATGCGGCGCGTTACAGGTTTGATTCTGGTCCTGATGCTGGCGCTATCGGCGCAGGCGGGCGTGGGTCAGGTGCTGGCGCAGTCGGCGGATGCGCCGCCGCCGCATGCCCCGGCTTTGTCCCCTCAGGCTTCCGGCGGCGCGGACACGGCGTTTGCCGCCTGGCTGGCCGCCTTCAAGCAGGAAGCCGCCGCGCAGGGCATCCGCCCGGCCATTATCGAGGCCGGACTGGCCGATGTTCGGCCGGTTGAAAAAGTCATTGAGCGCGATCGCAACCAGAGCGAATTCACTCTTAAATTCGCCACCTATCGCGACCGGGTTCTGACCCGGGCCAATATTGCGGCGGGCCGGCGCAAGCTGGCCGAGCATGGCCCGCTGCTGGCGGCGGTCAGCGCCAAATATGGCGTGCAGCCGCGCTTCATACTGGCCATCTGGGGCATTGAAACCCGCTATGGCGCGGTCAAGGCCGGCATGCCGGTGATGCCTGCGCTGGCGACGCTCGCCTATGATGGCCGCAGATCGGCTTTCTTCCGCAATGAAATGATGCAGGCCCTGCATATGCTGGACAAGGGCTATGCCGATGTAGCCGATCTCAAAGGCTCCTGGGCGGGGGCGATGGGCCAGCCGCAATTCATGCCCTCCAGCTATATGAAATTTGCGCAGGACTGGGATGGCGATGGCAGGCGCGATATCTGGAACAATCCCGGCGATGTGTTCGCCTCGATCGCCAATTTTCTGGCCAGCTATGGCTGGTCGGATGAACAGACCTGGGGGCGGCAGGTGCTACTGCCCGCGCAGGTCAGCCAGAGCCTGACGCAACTACAGCGCACGGAAAAATCCGGCTGCCGCGCGATGGACCAGTTGAGCCAGCCGCAACATCTGAAAGTCTGGCAGAGCCGCGGTGTGCGCAGCGCCAACGGGGCCGCGCTGCCCGGCAAGGATTTGCAGGCGGCGCTGGCGCTGCCCGAAGCCGGAAACGGACCGGCCTTTATCGTGTATGGCAATTATGAATCCATCCTGCGCTATAATTGCGCGCATTATTATGCGCTGACAGTGGGCGCGCTGTCTGACCGGATTGGAGGCGGCTGAACCATGCGGCAGATGCGCACGGCATATTTTTTCACCTCGCTGGCGATGCTGGCCCTGCTGTTGTCGGGCTGCGCCGGTAAGCCGCCGCCGCCCGCGCCCAAGCCGGTCTATAAAGTCGGCCAGCCCTATCAGGTGGCTGGCGTCTGGTATTATCCGCGCGAGCAGCCCGATTATGACGAGACTGGCCTTGCCTCCTGGTATGGCGGGGATTTTCACGGCAAGTACACCGCCAATGGCGATCTTTATGATATGAACGCGCTGACGGCGGCGCATAAAACCCTGCCCATGCCGGTCAAGGTGCGCGTCACCAATCTGGAAAATGGCCGTTCGATCCTGCTGACGGTTAATGACCGGGGGCCGTTCGTCAATGGCCGCATCATCGACGTATCACGCCGGGCCGCGCAACTGCTGGGCTTCAGCGCCGCGGGCACGGCGCCGGTGCGCGTCCAGGTTCAGGATGGCTCAAAGGCCGGAACATTTGTCGCCGCGCGCGCACAGACCAGCGCCGAGGAAAAAGCGCTGGTCACAGCGGCGCCCGCATCCGGCGTCAGTTCCTCCGTGCTGCCCGGCAGCGTGACCGATCCCAAAATGAAATCCGCCGCCCCGGCAAGGGCGCAGGGCGCGCCGCTTGAAATCGGCAGGGAGCAGGTAATTGCCTCCGCCAGCGCCGAGAAAGCCGATCCCGAGGTGGAGTTCCGCCCGGTTCCCGCGACCCGTAATCTATATGTACAGGCCGGCGCGTTCCGCGAACGGGTTAATGCCGAACGGTTGCGCGGGCGTCTGCTGCGCACCGAGCCGGGCTTTCAGGTCAGCCAGATCATTGTGGATGGCAAGGCCTTTTTCCGCGTGCGCGCCGGGCCGCTGGCGACAGTTGAACTGGCGGACAAGACATTGGCGCGGGTGATTGCGGCGGGCCAGCCGGGCGCGCAAATAATTGTGGATTAACACTGTACGGAATGGACGGTTTCATGCGCAAAATTTTCTTGATAATCTTCCTGCTGGCGGCGGCCTTGCCGTTTTCAGCCCATGCGCAGCAGGCCCTGGAAACGGCGGCGCGCGAAGCGATTCTGATGGATGCCGAAACGGGCGCGGTGCTGTTTGAAAAAAATGCCGATACGCTGATGCATCCGGCGTCCATGAGCAAGCTGATGACCATCGCCATGCTGTTCGACAAGCTGGCCGAGGGCAGCGTGAAAATGGAGGATACATTTCCCGTTTCCGAAAGCGCCTGGAGCATTCAGGGATCGAAAATGTTTGTCGAGCTTGGCTCGCGCATTCCCGTGCAGGATCTGTTGCGTGGGATTATCGTGCAGTCCGGCAATGACGCCTGCGTCGTGGTGGCCGAAGGCATTGGCGGCGACGAGCAAAATTTCGCCCGCATGATGACAGAACGCGCCCGCCAGATTGGCATGACGCATGCCGAATTTCGCAACGCTTCCGGCTGGCCGCATCCCGAACATTTGATGACGGCGCGCGATCTGGCGACGCTGGCGCGCTATCTCGTCACCACGCACAAGCAATATTACAGCATTTTCTCCGAGATTGATTTCAC
The DNA here is from genome assembly GCA_023252275.1 of Alphaproteobacteria bacterium. Lineage (GTDB taxonomy): Bacteria > Pseudomonadota > Alphaproteobacteria > UBA11222 > UBA11222 > UBA11222. The sequence continues at coordinate 313 of JAHHGO010000122.1, read as the reverse complement.
CTGGCATGGCATCAAGCAGGGCAACCGCAATCCGCTGCTTTATTCCTATCCCGGCGCGGATGGCCTGAAAACCGGCCATACCGAAGAGGCGGGCTATGGTCTGACCGGATCGGCCGAACGCAATGGCCGGCGGCTGATCGTTGTGGTCACGGGGCTGGAAAGCGACAAGCGCCGCGGCATTGAGGCTGAACGGCTTTTGACTCTGGGCTTCAATGAATTTGAAAGCTACAAACTGATGAGCGCCGGCCAGAAAATCGAAGATGCGGCTGTCTGGCTGGGCGAGGCGGACAAGGTTCCAGTCGTCGCTGCAAAG
>JAHHGO010000121.1 GCA_023252275.1 Alphaproteobacteria bacterium | reverse complement strand
GCCCCGGCTGCCGGCCAGAACAAGAGCCGTGCACTTCCTCACAGCGCTTTGCCATAAATGCGAAAGGTCTTGTATTGGCGGGCGCCGAATTTTTCCAGAATATGCCGCATCGGATAATTATCTTCCAGAATCCAGGACATTTCCACCTGATGAAATCCCATCTCTTTGGCGATGCCCCATACGGATGCGATCAGATGCATGGGCATGGCCGCGCCCTGCATGGTGCCGGACATGGCGCGCCGCACCCCCATCAGCGGCACGCGCGCGCTGCTTACCCCGCGCACTTTCAGCCGCCACAGAAATCTGGCCCATCCGAATGGCAGAAGTTTGCCGTGCAAATCGCGAATGGCCTCATTGATATTGGGCAGCACAACGATAAACCCGGCGGCTTTTCCATCCACCTCGGCAAAGCGCACCAGACGCTTGTCCAGCAGCAGCCGCAAATGTTTTCCAAGCGCCGAAGTTTCCGCCTGCGTCATGGGTACAAAACCCCAATTGCCGCTCCAGGAATCATTAAAAATATCCACCAGCGTGCGGATTTCATTTTCATAATCAGAAAAATCAATACAGCGTATAGTCACATTGCGGGATAGCGGGCGATGCAGCATCGCAGTGGCCGCTTTTGACATGGGCGCCAGCAGATCGGCCAGATAGGCATGCATGTCTTTTTCCTTGACCAGCCCAAGCGCTTCCAGGCGCGGCCCGGCATAGGCGGGATCATGCCCCATCAGCAGCATTGGCGGCGTATCGAAGCCGTCCACCAGCAGGCCCGTCTCTTCCTTTATAGACATGCTGAAGGGCCCCAGCATGCGGGTTTTGCCGCGCGCGCGCAAAAACCCTTCGGCGGCCTGCACAAGAGCGGCAAACACCCCGGCGTCATCCACCGCGCTGATGCAGCCGAAATGGCCCGCATCCCCCATGCCGGCATCCATCAATAGCGGATCAATCTGCGCACTGATGCGCCCAACATCCCGGCCATCCTTCCGGGCAATGAACAGCGCCACATCCGCGGTGCGAAAAAAATCATTATGCCGCGCCGAAAAACTCTGCGCGCGCTCCATCCGCAAAGGCGGAATCCACATCGGATCATCGCGCTGCACAGTATACGGAACTTCAACAAAACGCCGCAGCAGTCTATTGTCCCTAACCGGAATAATCTCGATGCCCACGCGCCTATCCTTCCCGGTGCGCCAGAATACTGACGCCAGCCAGTGAAAAAATCACCACCGGCCCCCAGACGGCAAGCAGCGGCGGCATCATTCCGGATTCGCCCAGCGAGCGGAAAATTCCGCTGGCCAGCAGAAAGCCAAACCCGGTGCATACCGCAATGCCCATGTCGCGCGCGCGCGACGGGTGCCGCGCCGTGCCCAGCGCCAGCGGCGCCGCCGCCAGCAGCATAATCAACGGCACAAAGGGCGCCGCCAGCGCCTCGTAAAAATTCGTCAGAGCATTGGCCGGGCTGTTGCTTCCGGCCCAGATTTTCGCTGCAGGCAGGCCGGGCGGCGTCAGCCGCACACGGGCATTTGGAATGGTCGCCGTTAAAATATCGATGGGCTGCGGCCCGTCCGGCAGCATGAATTGCGCGGTTTTCTCAGCCATTGCTTCGCCTGCGCCAACATTACGGATGGTTACGCCATCAAAACGCCAGCCGTCATTTTCAAACCTGCCCTCGGTGGCGCGTATGTGACGCAGCATTGCGCCCTGCGCATCGCGCTGCACCAGCGTCACCCGCCGGATCCGCCGCCCTTCATTTTCCGTGGACTCAAATCCCATCAGCATCGGCCCTGAACTGATCCAGTAGGCGCCCTTGTCCGATTCAGGCTCCGCCACTGTCTGCTCCATCTTGTCGGATTCGCGCAGCATTTCAAAAACCTGAATCTCCGTGTACGGCGCAACAACAAATCGCAGGGTGAAATAGAGCAGGCCGATGATCAGCGCAACCGGCGCCAGCCGGGCGACAATCCAGTACAGCGTCATCCCGGAGCTGCGCATGGCGACAATTTCATTATGTCCGGCCAGATTGCCAAAGGCGATCAGGGCGCCGATCAGAGAAGCAATTGGAATGATGCTGGCCGCGATGGTCGGCGTTATCAGTCCCGCATAAATGGCCAGGTCGGCCACCCGCCCATAACGCGCCATGATAACATTGCCATTGTCGAGCAGATCCAGCAGTTCCGCCAGCGCGCCCAACACCAGCAGGGCCGCCCCAGCGCTCAGCGCAAAAGCCCGCGTCAGATACAGCGAAAAAATCATGCCGCCTTGCCTTTGGCCGGGCGCAGGGCGCTGGTCAGCGCGGCAAGCCGGATTTCGATGGCGGCGAAAAGCCGGTCAAACGGATTGCCGCCCGGCGATGCGTTGCTTTGGTGAAATGTCAGCAGGCAGAATGCCCCGAACAATGCAAAGGGCAGCCAGATCGCCGTGGCGGCGGAAAATAGGCCGCGTTCCACAAGGCTTCCGCCCAACTGTATGACATGATGATACAGCACCAGAATCAGCCCGCCCGCTGCAATGCCGGTGGCGCGGCTGGCCCGCTGGCTGGCAATGCCCATTGTCATGGCCAGAAACGGCAGCAGCGGCAGGGATAGGGCGCGCACAAGGCGGGTATGAAATTCAGCAATCCATCCATCGCGCGCTTCACCATCCGGGGTTTCCCCGGCCAGCGTCCATAATTCACCCAGCGTCATTTCCCGCCCATCCTTGCCGCGCGGGCGGAACGGAGCGGCGTCAAATGCAAAATCCCTTGCCAGGCTGACATTGGAAAAGCCTACCGTCATGGCGCCTGCGCCATCCGAAAAACTTGTCCGTGCGCCATCGCGCAGCACCAGCTGCAAACGTGTCCGCGCTTCATTGACAATCAGCGCGCCCTCTTTGGCGGTGGTGATGACTTCCCCCTCCGCTCCGGCTTCGCGGATGAATATGCCTTTCAGCCGGCGTCCGGTCGCGTCCACCTCATCGGCGTAAATCGTCAGCCCACCGCTGATCCGGGCAAAAACACGCTCGTTCAGCGTGGCGTTCCACGCCGTCGAGGTGACGATATAAATGATCTCACGGTACAGATAGCGGCTATAGGGCTGGATATAGCCAAACAGCGCCACGCTGATCAGAGCGAACACAATTCCCGCCGCCACCATGGGCCGGATGATGCGATAGAGCGACAATCCCGCGCCGCTGATGGTCACCAGCTCATTGCTGGAATCGAATTTCGCGATCACCATAAAAAGGCTGATGAAAAATGTCGCGGGCAACGCCAGCCCGAGATAATGCGGCAGCAGATTGATCGTCAGTTGAAACACCAGTTCCAGCGGCCCGCCATGACTGGTCAGCAGCTCGAGCAGCCGCAAAGTGCGCTCCAGCAGCATCGCCGCCAGCGTCACCATCAGCGCAAATAAAAGCGGCCTCGCCGTCTCGCGCACCAGATAGAAATTAATCAGCTTGGCGCTTATGCCGTCTCGGCTCACTTGCCGCCCCATTTGCCACGCCATTGATGCGCAAGCGCCTGCAGCGCGCCGGGCGGCAAAGCCACCGCCTGATCCAGCCGCGGCGGCCCCGGCCAGCCGGCATCCGCAAAACTCAGCCCTTCATATTCCCGCACGCCTTCATAACGCGGAAAAACATGAAAATGCACATCCGGATCGACCATCATCAGCATCAGATAATTGATTTTCTGATAGCGCGTCTCGGCTGTCAGCAGCCGTTCGATGTTCTTCGCCACGCCCGGAAGGGCCGCCATCGCTGTCCGGCTGACATCGCCAAACGCCGTCACCGGCTCGCGGCACAGCAGCACCAGCGCCCCGAAGGTTACCTGTTGCGGACGCAACAGCACCAGCCAGTGCGGCGTTTCGGCAATGCAGCTATCAGGATAGCCAAACTTGCCGGCGGTGGCGGAGGGCGGGTAGGTGTCGGGCATGGCGATTCGTCCGGGTATAATAATTGGAAATGCAGTATAAGCCGGGCTTGACCCTCACTTCCACTATGGCTTGCCCAATGCCCGCGCGCCTGCGTTTATTTCTGCTATTTACCCTGGTTTTGCTTCTGCCCGCTGTGGTTTATGGCGCATCGAAGACGGAGGGGCGCGTCTGCGCGGCGGGCGATACGGTGCGGCTGCAGATACAGATTGCCGGTCTGCGCAGCGCCAAAGGCAATGTCACAATCATGCTGTATGGCGACAGGGACGAGGATTTTCTGCAAAAGGGCAAGCGCCTGGCGCGCATCCGCGTTCCCGCGCAAATGGGCGAGGTCAGCTTCTGCCTGCCGGTTCCCGCCCCCGGCAGTTACGCTTTGTCGCTTTATCATGATGAGGACGGTAATAAAAAGCTGACTAAAAACTGGCTCGGCCTGCCCACCGAAGGCTATGGCTTTTCCCGCAACGCGGCAGTCAGCTACCGCCTGCCGGAACTGGACGAGGCGGTTTTCACCGCGCTGCCCGGCGAAACCCGGCTTCGCATCACAATGCGCTATTAATGTATACGCCAACCTCATAAGTTTTACGTATGTAGCGCTGCCAAAGCACCCTGGTCGAATATTCCTGATCCTCACACATAAAACATATGCGCGCCGATCAGCGCCGTGGGCTTCATCGCCTTCGCCCAGGACGGCTCAATGGCATGATGATGATAATGCGTGGCGCCCCCGGTCGGGTCCTTGATCGACCCGCCCCAGATCTGCGCGCCGATGGCAAAAGCCTGACAATAGGCCGCGTCGTCAAACCCTGTCCGCATCAGTTTCAAAGCATTGGCGTCGCCGGGGTTCCAGGCTGAAAATTGCCAGGGCGCGCGGCACGCGCCCACCAATGTTCCATCGCCGAACAGCGGATGCGCACGCTTGTGCCGCACGATAAAAGCCTGCGCCGCCAGAACGCGGTTGCGCATCACCCAACCCACCGCCGCCTGCCCCTCCAGGCTTTCGCCGCGCGCCTCGCCCCAGATCGTGCGCGCCAGCGTTTCCATATCGAACAGACTAATATTGTACCTGTTTTGTTCTTTCATAACGATGCCTCCAGCGTCAGATAATGAATGGCGACCCGGATCACCCCGCCGGTGAAATTGCCGTCCGCGGCGGTAAAGCGGATCGGCGTATTGGCGTAAAACGCCGTCGGCCCGGTAACGCCCAGATTGCTGCTGCCCGCCGCCACGCCAAGACTGCCGCCATATTTATTGACCTCGCCCGCAATGCCGCAATTATAGGATGTGGCCCCCGTGATCGCCGTCTGTACACGCACGGTTACGCCAAACACGATGGCCCGGTCGGGAATCTGGATCGCCGTGTCCGATGCCGCGGCCAGCGCCAGCGTGTGGCTTTCCTCCAATATCCGAAACGATGTGCGCGCGCCCAGCGGCGCTTTCGCCACATCGCTTTCACGCGCCTTGAAGGTGTGCGTCCAGGCGCCCGCATCATAAAATACAAACGCCGCCTCGTCCGCCACCCATGCCTTCCAGCCATTACGCGGTGTACGGAATGTCCACGCGCCCCCCTGCCAGGCTGCGATCTTTCCCGCCTGCCCGGCCCAGGCGCCGGTGGGACTCGCCGCCACCAGATAGCGGTCGCCCTCCACCGGGCTGCCCGGCGGCGCAGCCAGATCGCGATCCAGCACGCTGAGCTGCACAATTGTATCCAGCGCGCTCAACGCCTCGTTCACAGTGACATGTTTTTGGGATTGCGCCGCCTCCAGATAAGTCAGCGCCAGATGTGCCGTATTCGCCATAGAATATTTCTCCCGCGCTTGCGCGCCGATGACTGGTTGAAACCTGATCAAAAAAATAGGCTGAAAGCGGATGCGCCGCCTTCAACCTTCAACGGATAGCCGGATTCACCGGCTTGGAATTTCAAGCCGGGCAATATCCATCTCAGCCATAAAGCAATTCCTCCCGCGCCGCGCCGCGCCCGAAGATGGTGGAAATCTGATACACCGCCACAGATATCGGCAGCGCGGGCGCCACGCCGAAATCCGCAATCTGCTGCGCGCTCGTGTAAACCACGCCGGGCGCGGTTACAGAAAATGTCCGCTTGACCAAGCTGCCACTCAGTATATCCACCTCATAGCGCTCGCTGTCCTCGGCCAGCGGAACCTCCGTCTGCTCCCAGCTATCGCCGCCAATGCGCGTACGCCGCACCCAGCTCAAGCTCAGATCATTACTCGCAAGATTTCGCGATACCCGCACATGCACGGGGCTCAGCGGGCGCAGGCCATTGCCGTTCGCCGTCACCACCCTGGTCTGATACGTGAAATCATCCAGCGTGCGCGACGCCGGGCCATAGCGCCAGTTCAGCGCCAGCCCGCGCTGTTCCGCCGTCACCCCGGTTTCGCGCACCGCGCCATTCAGCAGCACAAAGCGCGCGCCCGCCGCCACCGGATTGGCCATGGCGCGCTCCGTGCCCAATTGCCCGCGCAGCAGCCGGGTCAGTTTATATTTGTTGGGCGCGACCAGCTCCGCGGTGACGAACTGAAATATTTCCCATGCGCCACTCGCATTGCGGATGGCCGCCGCATTGGCGCCGCCCAGCACCGCCAGATCATCGCGCGATTCCAGCGCGCCGCCAAACAGCGTCACCCATAGCGCATTGCCCATGTCCCAACGCCCCAATGGCCCGGAATAAAAATCCGTGTCGCTGTCACCCATAATGGCGGGCGCATCCAGCATCCGGTCCAGCACATATCCCGTTGTTGCCGGGCTTTTATACAGCGCCACATTCCCCGGCCACGGGTCCGCAAATGCCGCCGCGCGCAATAGATGGCCAGGCTCCGCGCCACTCAGCACCGGCAGATCGAGAAATTCCACCACCGGCCGCCCGGCAGGAGTGGCCGCCGGCAAACTCGGCGCGCGCTCCGGCCCGGATAGGCTCCGCACCAGTCCGGCATCCACCTGCACGGCTTCAATCAGGCGCAGGCCCGCATCGCCCGCCCGCTCAATGCGCAGACGATGGCTGCTGTCCTTGCCGGTAAAATTGATCACATCGCCAGGATCAAGCGCCAGACGCGATGGCGGCAGCGCAAAGCGCGCCCGCTCGCGTCCCGTCCAGGCTTCCTGCAACAGCGTGTCGGCAATGCGCTGCGCATTCGCCTGATCCATCACCACCGGCATGCTGACCACCGAAACGCGGGCGCTGGCGCCGGTCAGCTTGCGCGACTCCACGCTGCCTTGCCGGTAACCGGCGGACCCGTCAATATATTGCAGCTTCACCGACAGCGGTAATTCGCTCTCCTGCGCGCGGGTCAGCTCATAATCCCCCAGCCCCCTGTCATCCACAATCGCCACATCCGCCTGTGTCAGATTTGCAGCGGCGCCGCGCCCGCGATGCACAAAGCGGATCATCCCCTCGCTTTCGACCGCGTCAAAAAAATAGGCCTGCATCAGCGCCTGCAACGCATCGCGCGCCGAAATGATCCGGTCAATGACGAAGCCATCCACCACGCCGGTCAATGCCGTCGCGTCAAATTGCATGAAGCCGCTTTCAAACAAAATGGCTTCCACAATTTCACGCAGCGCGCCCGCGCCCAGCCGCCCGGTAATCCAGTGCCCCAACCGCCAATTATCCGCATCGCTCCACAAATCACGGCGTGCGGGAAAATCCGGCCAGGGCCGCGCATCCCAGGTCCAGACATAAATGTTGGCCGGGTCCACCATCGGCGCGCCATACACTGTGCTGACCGGATTGCTGCCCGCAACATAACTCGGATTGGCTGGATCCCAGAACTGATGCACCGCCTGCAAATAGCGGCGCTGGATATAATCATCGCGTGTCGCGCGCGAATAATATGGCGCCGTGCTTTCGGATGATTTCGGATCGATGAACTTGTTAGGCTCATTGCTGCCCTTGTCGACCGCCGGGCAGCCAATTTCAGTAAACCAGATGGGCTTACCCTGTGGCGGCCATGCGGTTGGCGTCCCGCTCTGCACCCCGCCAGGGCGGTTGTAATGCGGCTGTCCCCACCAGTTCCACAAATCCTTGTAACGAAACACCCAGGGCTTGCCATAGGCCCCATCGGTAATGCTGGTGCGCGTCTGACTGTCGCGATGGGCAGCCGAGGCGTAATACCAGTCATAGCCTTCACCGCCGCGAATATTGCCACGCAGATAGGGCAGGGTATAAATCGAATCCGCCACCTGCGCATCCAGATGCGCATCCCCGTCACGCCAGTCGCTCAACGGCATGTACACATCAATGCCGACAAAATCTACATTGGCGTCCGCCCATAACGGATCGAGATGGAAAAACACATCGCTGCTGCCATCTGCGGGCTGATGCCCGAAATATTCCGACCAGTCCGCCGCATAGGAAATTTTCGCCGCCGGCAACAGAGTTTTCACCGCCGCCGCCAGGCTTTGCAACTGCGCCACGGCGGGATAGGTGCTGGCGCTGTCGCGAACCGTGGTGACGCCAATCAGCTCCGAGCCAATGACGAATGCGTCCACGCCTCCCGCCGCCGCGCACAGATGCGCATAATGCAGCACCATGCGCCGAAACCCCCAATCCGCAGGTCCGCTATAGCTGACTGTAGTTCCGGATACGGAAAAATTGCCGGCTGTGGCGCTGCCGAAAAACGCCGCAATCTGGGCGGTGGCCGCCGCCGTCTTGTTGGGCGTCCCGGCAACACCCGCGGCCGGATAACAGGTAATGCGGCCACGCCAGGGATAGACCGGCTGCCCCGCGGTTCCCGTA
>JAHHGO010000120.1 GCA_023252275.1 Alphaproteobacteria bacterium | reverse complement strand
GAGCATGTCGCCGTTGGGGAGAAAGACGAGCGCGTAGGGATACGACAACCCTTTCAACGGCACGACGCGGAACTTGGGGCCGGCGATGCGGGCGCCGCTCGGTCCGCGCGTCGAGGCGTCGAACACCTGTGGACCATCGGGCAGCGTGTCGACGATCGGCGAGGGCGGCTGCTGGGCGCGCGGCGCGCCGACGACGAGCGTCAGCAGGCATGCGAGCGCCGCGAGAAGGAGCCGGACTGTCGCGGACATGCGCCGGGCACGGGTCGGAACCATGCGCTCCCATGCCGGCGGAAAAGGATTGTTCCGTGCGGCGCGCCCAGATCAGAAACACCGAGGCGATAGCGGTCAGTTCCCAGAATATAAACAGGCTGATCAGATCTCCGGCCAGCGCCGCGCCAATCGCCGCCCCCGCCGTGACCAGCATCGCCACATGCTGAATAGTGTCGCGCACCTGCAGCGCATAGAGCGCCACCACAAAAGCCGCCACATGAAAGATGGCGGCGAATACCAGACTCAGCGCATCAATTCGCAAGGTGACAAGACGATAATCGAGAAAATCAATAAATCCCGCGTTACCGGCCTCAAGCGTGAAAAGCTGCACCAGGCCAAAAAGCGGAATAGATAATATTAAAATCTTGCGCGGCCATTCCTGAAAAAACGGCAGCAGCAATGCGCCGGCCAGAAATATGGCGGCTGGATTCATTCCCTCAATCATAATAATCCTCGCGGCGCATCACCAGACGGCGCAGCAGCTTTGCCGCCAGCACAAGCCCGACACAGCAGATAAAACCAAATCCGGCGTAAAATCCCGGCCATGCCTCAAAGTAAAAAGCGCTCTTGCGTGGCGCAATAAGATCCAGCAGGGCAAACAGCGCACAGGCGGCGCAGAGCGCATAGATGATCCGCTGCACATTTTCAGGCTTATCAAGCCAATCGGGCTGGTCTGTATGAGGGGTTCTATCTGGTGCGGTCATTTTCTATGGCCCCAGTGCGGGAAGGATAAACCCCGCAATGGCGGGGCCTGCAAAATAAACCAATACAGATAATAGCGCCGTGATGCAGGCGGGAACAACGCACCATAAGGGCGCCTCACGCAGGCGCGCCAGCCGGATCACGGAAATTTCCCGTCCCTGCGCTTGCGGCCTGTCTTCTTCCTCCTGCAGTGGCAGGAAAAAACCCCTCGCCACCAAAGGGATCAGATAGGCAAGGCTTAACAGTGATGACAGCATCCAGATGCCTAGCGCCGCCAGATGCCCGGCATCCGACGCGCCCATCATCAAAAACCATTTGCTCCAGGCGCCGCCAAGTGGCGGGATGCCGATAATGCTTAGCGCGCCCAGCAGGAAAGCCCCGAAGGTAAACGGCATCACCCGGCCAAGGCCGCGCATGTCGCTGATCCGGGTTTTGCCGGTCGCCAGATAAATCGCGCCCGCGCACATGAACAGGGTTATCTTGCCCAGCGCATGCGTCACAAGCTGCATCGCGCCACCCACCATGCCCATGACGGTGGCCAGACAGACCCCCATCGTGACATAGGCCAATTGCGCAATGGTGGAATAAGCCAGCCGCGCCTTCAGATCATCCTTGCCAAGCGCGATAACCGAAGCAGCGATCAGGCTGAATGCGGATACCCATAACATCCATTCACTGGCTTGCACGGATGCAAGAAAGCCCACACCGAATATATAGACGCCCACCTTCAGAATGGTAAAAACCCCCGCCTTGACCACCGCCACCGCATGCAGAAAGGCGCTGACCGGCGTGGGCGCGATCATGGCGGCGGGCAGCCAGCGATGAAGCGGCATCAGCGCCGCCTTGCCGGCGCCAAACAAAAAGAGCGCAAACAAGATGGCCGCCTGCGTCCCCTCGATTTTGCCGGCAAGGATACCCCCTCTGGTGAAATCCAGCGTTCCCGCCAGAAACCAGGTCCAGATAATCGCGGGCAGCAGAAACAGGATCGAGCTGCTTAACAGCAGGCCAAGATAGACGCGCCCGGCGCGTCTGGCCGCATCCGTCTCATGGTGCACAACCAGCGGATAGGTGGAAAGGGTCAGTATTTCGTAAAATAAAAATAGCGTGAGCAGATTGCCGGCAAGGGCGATGCCCATGGTGCTGGCCATGGCAATCGCAAAACAAATATAAAACCGCGTCTGGTGCGGCTCGTTGTTCTTGCGCATATAGCCGATCGAATAGGCGGTGATCACAATCCACAGCGCCGACGCCAGTACGGCAAAGACCAGTCCAATTGGTTCGGCTACAAACAGGATTGGAAGCCCCTGCACGATTGGCGTCAGTTGCAATCGCGCGATCCCTCCCGCTACATGATCCAGCAGCAGCCAGACGGCAAGGGCGCACAAAGCCGTTGCGATCAGCAGGCTCAGCGCATCGCGCAGATTGGGAAAGCGGTTGGTTGCGCCAATCAGAATCGCGCCCAGCCCTGGCACTAACAGGATCAGTTGCAGCACTGTCTCCGGGCCAAGCGCAAACATCATGGCCCCGTATGCGCCGGCAGCCCGGCATGGGGGTCCAGAAACAGCGCCTCCGCCGCCGCGCGAGCCGCCGAAACCGTAAGTTCTGAATCAATACCAAGCGCCAGGCAACTGATTGTCAGCATCCACATAGGCGCCAGCATGCTGAGCGGCGCTTCGGTGATAGTGCTGTCGTCGGTCGAAGGTTGCAAATAGGCCGCTTCTATTATCCGGCCAAAATAAAACAGCGCCAGTAATGACCCCGCGACAATGGCTATCGCGACCGGCCACCAGCCGCGTTCCAGCGCGGCTAATATCAGATACCATTTGCTGGTAAATCCGATAGTGGCCGGGATACCAATCATGCTGAGTCCGCCTATTACAAAAGCCGCCATGGTCCAGGGCATTTTATGGCCTAGCCCGCGAAATGAGGCAATTGAGCAGGAGCCGGTCCGGTAGACGACGCAGCCTACAGCCAGAAAAAGCCCCGACTTCATGATTGCATGATTAAACAGATGCACAATCGACGCCATCAGCCCGCCCACACTGGCAAAACTGACGCCCAGCAGAAAGTAACCGGACTGGGCGATGCTGGACCAGGCCAGCACGCGTTTTACATCTTGCTGAAACAGCGCCACGATCGACGCGACAAAAACGCCCGCCAGCCCAAGCGGCAAAAACAGATATTGCAGAGTTTGGGATTCAAACGGATAGGCCGGGCTGAATATTGTAAAGAGAATGCGAAGCAGGACATAGAGCGCGACCTTCGTCGCCGTGCCGGCAAGCAGCGCGGTAACAATGGATGGAGCGAAGGCGTAGGCGTTCGGCAGCCACAAATGCATCGGAAAGATGGCCAGCTTCAGCCCCATGCCAATAATCATAAACGCAAACGCCACCCGCAGGGTTCCGCTGCCGGCCATACCGGTGATCCGCACCGCCATGTCGGCCATGTTCAGTGTGCCGGTCAGCGCATAAACAAAACCAAGCCCAATGACATAGAATGTTGCGCCAATGGTTCCCAGCAGCAGATAGGTGAAGGCTGCGGTCAGGGCGCGGCGGTCGCGTTCCGCGCCCATGGCGACCAGCACATAGGAGGAAAGCGAGAATATTTCGAGAAACACAAACAGGTTGAAGGCATCGCCCGTGCTTGTCACCCCCAGCATGCCCGCAAAACACAAAAGCAGCATGGTATAGAACAGCGGCTGGTCATCTTCCGGAATTTCACGCTCGATGCTTCTGCGTCCATACAGGATGCAGACAGCGCCCACCAATGAAACCACCACCAGAACAAAACTATTGGCGGCATCCAGGCGGAATTCAATTCCCCAGGGCGGCGCCCAGTTCCCAATGTGATAGGAAATTACGCCCGCGTTCAGCACTTGCGCAAACAGTATGAATGAACCGGCCAGTGCGAACAGCCCCGCCAGCGCCGCAATTCCCCAGGCCAGCAACGGGCTGCGGCTCAACACGCACAGGGGCGCGGCGAGCAATGGCAGCATGACCTGTAATATGGCAAGATGCTGCAATATCATCCTGAACGCGCATCCAATTGTTCCCGGGCGCGATCCATTACCAGAATTTCATCTTCTTCAATCACGCCATAGGCGTCCTTTATGCGCACGATCAGGGCAAGGCCGATGGCTGTGGTCGCAACGCCGACCACTATGGCTGTCAGGATCAGCACATGCGGCAGAGGATTGGAAAATAATTCAGGCTTGCCGGTAAGTATGGGCGCCGTGCCGCCGGAGACTTTTCCCATGCTGATATAAAGCATGAACACCGAGACCTGAAACAGGTTCAGGCCGACAATTTTCTTGATCAGATTGCCGCGGGATATGACGATATAAAAACCCAGCGCCATCAAAATAATCGATGCCGAGTAATTATAATGCGCCAGGATGAAATCAATGCCGGTCATTATTCATTTTCCGTCATCTCGCCAGATTGATGCGCGTTGAAACACTGATAGATTGCCAGCATGGTGGACGCCACCGTAATCCCGACCGCAAGTTCTATCAAAAAGATGCCCAGATGCTGCCCCGCCACGGGATCGGAAGACAATATATTATAGTCCAGATACATGCCGCCCAACGCCAGGCCGAGATAGCCTGTGCCAATATATATAAGCCATCCCGCCGCCATCAGTTTCATTAATATTGGCAGGGGCGCAACCCGGCGTAATTCGCCAAGCCCGAATACCAGCCCATATAAAATGAAAGCCGAGGCGAAAATCACGCCGGCCTGAAAACCGCCGCCCGGCCCGTAATCGCCGTGAAACTGCACATATAGAGCCAGCAGCATGATGAGCGGGATCAGCAGCTTGGCGCCAATCCGCAAGATGATGTGATGTTTCATCCGGCGTCATCCTCTGGCGGCGATACGCGCGGCGCAAGACGCCGCCGCAGCAGCAGAATGACGCCAATGCCGGCGGTGAAAATCACGCCGGTTTCGCCAAGCGTATCGAAGCCGCGATAGCTGGCCAGAACCGCACTGACTATGTTTGGTATGCCGATTTGCGTCTGTGTGCCGGAAATATATTCCGGCATGACATAGCGGTGCGCCGGCGCATCGGCGGATCCAAAGGGCGGCAAGCCGATGACGCCATAAATCAGTATGGCTGCAAGCACGGCCATGACGATCAGGGGCAGGGGGCTGCGCTGGCGTGGGGCTTTTTCGGCGCTGCCGGTCAGCGCCAGCGCGCCAAGGAAAAGTATGGTGGTCAGCCCCGCGCCAACGGCGGCCTCGGTAAAGGCCACATCAACCGCGTCAAGGGTCACGAACATTCCGGCGCTTAGAAGGCTGAACACACCGCTTAACATGACAACGGATAGCAAATTCTGTAAGCGGATGATCATGACCGCGGCGGCAAGCAGAAACGCGAACAAAGTGATGTTTACAAGATGTTCTATGACTTCGCTCCCCCGGATTTCCCGTCCGTCCGGTCATCAATTTGCGCCATGCCGAGTTTTGCCGAAAAGGCCGCGTTAATAAGCGCATGCGTGGCGATGGGGGATGTAAACAGGATAAACACCCATAAAAGAATCAGTTTGAGGCTGGTAATTCCAAGACCGGTTTGCAGCAGCATGCCCGCCAGGAAAAGACTGGCCCCCATCGTATCGGTCATGCCAGCCGCATGCAGGCGCGTGTAAAAATCCGGCATCCGTATGACGCCAATTGCGCCGGTCAGTATAAATCCGCCTCCCGCCAGAATCAGCAGCCAGCTTGCGCTATCCAGAATAAATTGCATGTTATGATATTTCCGTGGCGCGCGCGGCTGATTTTGGCGGACTGGCGATTGACTGCGCGGCGGGGTTCCAGTAGCGAAAAAATTTCAGGATGGCGAGCGTGCTGATGAAATTGATCAGGGCGTAGACAAGCGCAATATCGATAAAGTCCGGACGCCCCGCCAAATAGCCCAGAACGGCAATCAGTAAAACCGTTTTCGTTCCAAACATATTCACAGCCATGACGCGGTCAAACAGGCTGGGCCCCAGAAACAGACGCGCCAGCGCCAGGCCCATTGCAATCAGCAGGGTGACGGCTGCGGTTGCAAACATACTCATACTCCCAGTGCGGTGACGCGCGCATCCATTTCGCTGTCTTGTGATTCCCAGGCCAGATCCGCATGCAGGGCATGCACCAGAATCTGATGTCCGGAACCGGAAATATCCACTGAAATCGTTCCGGGCGTCAGGGTGATGCTATTGGCGAAAATCACCCGGCCTGTATCTGTCTGCTGACTGGCCGGTGCAAAAAACAATACCGGGCGAATCGGTAATGCGGGATCAAGAATCATTCTTGTAACTTTCAGATTGCTTATGAATATTTCACGCGCCAGCCATCCCGCGTATTTCAAAAGGGAAAATGGTTTGGGCGCATGTGTCCACTCCCCGTCCAGCAGCCCCATCCGGGAAGCCAGCCATACCCCAAGCGCACTGCTGAAAAGCCCCAAAGACAGCAGCATAGCGCTGAAATGCCCGGACAGCAGAATCCATAGCGCGAAAAGCACGGCGCCAAGTAGAAGTTTTCGTATAGCCATTCTCATGTAGACGAGTCACCTATTGCTCCTGAACATTGACGGCCCATGCAGTAAATCTCAGTCTGAATAATAGTCCTTAAAGTGACTATTCGAAATGGTAACAGCAAACTTGCCATAAAAAAAATCCGTGCTAGCATTTTACACAAGGTAGGGCGCAAGACTTTACCAAGGGAACGCTGATAGTGAAATGAATAATGCCCGGGGCGGGGAAAAAGACACGGCTGTCCAGGAATTAAACGGCACAGTCAAGTGGTTTGATCCTGTAAAAGGATATGGCTTCGTTATACCTGAAGGCGGCGGGGGTGATGTCCTGTTGCATCATTCATGTCTTGTGCAATCCGGTTTTGATTGCGCCTATCAGGGCGCGCTCATCCGCTGCGAAGCCGCCAAGCATGTCAAAGGCTGGCAGGTTGTCCGGGTGCTGGGGATTGATAACAGCACCGCGATTGTGGATGCAAGCCGCCGTGCGCCACGCATGGCGCCGGATATTCCGGAAACAAACAATTCAGGCGATTATCAGACCGCGGCGGTCAAGTGGTTCAACCGCGCGCGTGGCTATGGCTTTGTGACGCTGGCCGGCGGGAATGAGGATATTTTTTTACATATGGAAATTCTTCGCCGAAGCGGCAGGGATAGTGTGGAGCCCGGTCAGACATTGCATGTGCGTGTCGGGCAGGGGCCCAAAGGGCAGATGGTTTCCGATGTCAAGCTCTAACGGGGTGATTAGCCAATAGCCCATTTACGTATTGCAGCGGGTGCGATATCAAGGGCCATGCTGCGTTTTCCCGCATTGTTGATATTCCTGCTTGTTCCGGGCTGGGCCTTCGCGGCGCAGGAGCAACTAACTGTCAGAACCCCAAAAGGCGATCGGATATTCATGGTTGAGATTGCCGCCACGCCGCAAAGCCGCATGACCGGATTGATGCATCGCCGGGAAATGGCGGCCGATGCGGGCATGCTGTTTGATTTTTCGCACAGTCAGCCGGTCAGCATGTGGATGAAAGACACGCTCATTCCGCTGGATATGCTGTTTATCCGCTCCGACGGGAGCATCGCCAATATTGCGGAGCGCCGGGTTCCCGGCTCATTGACGCCGGTGGAATCGGATGGGCCAGTGCGGGGCGTGCTGGAACTGAATGGCGGCACAAGCGCGCGGCTAAGTATCCGCGCGGGAGATAAAATAATTCACCCGTTTTTTGAAGCCGCAAAATGAACGGGATTTCCGGGCAGGAGCCAGTGTTGCCGGACCGCCTGTCAGAAGAAATTCTGATCGGGCTGGGCTGGAAACCCTATGCCGGCGCCAGCCCTTTCAATGCGCCGCATGGGCAAATGTATCAGAAGATCGATGCGGATGGCGTCTGCTGGCGGGCGTTTCGCGCCGCGCGGGCGCATTGCAATTCCGCCGGCATCGTGCATGGCGGCATGATGATGACATTCATCGATGCGCTGATGGGGCTGGCTGCGATTAACAGCACCCAATCCACGGCGCTGACCATTCGTCTGACCACGGATTTTTTATCGATCGCCCGCCCAGGCGACTGGATAATAGGGCGGGCGCGCGTCACAAAGTTGACGCGTAGTGTTGTCTTTGTCGAGGGTGGCGCGCATGTTGGCGCGCGGCCCCTGCTCAATGCGCAGGGTATTTTCAAACGCATGCGCCCGCGGGGCAAGCGCGCAGGATAACCGCGCGCTGATCAGAGGGTGCGGCAACCCGCCTAGTTACACACGCAGCTGGCGGACATAACCGGCGCGTCATCGGCGTCGGAGGCGTCGCCAACATCCCCGGGCTGGATAACCTGCACGAACGGATTATTGGTTGCGCTGTCTTCCAGCAATGCGGTTTCGTCCAGATCTTCCTCCGGTTCATCGCCCGCATCGCCTTCTTCATTGCTCAGCGCGTCGGTCTGGCTGGAAACGTCCTCGACATCCTCCATGACTTCCTGCAGTTCGACCAGAGATTCGTCATCCGTCACCTCCGGCTCCTCAACCAGCGGCGGCTCCTCAACCAGCGGCGGAGGAGGGGGCGGCGGCAGCTGCACAACCGGCGGCGGCGGAACGACTGGCGGCGGCGGAACCACAACCGGCGGCGGCGCCACGGGTGGCGGTGGCGGTGGCGGTGATGTTGGCGGCGGCGGCGGAACTACGGGCGGCGGCGGTGGAGGCGGCGTTTCCACCACAGGCGGAGGCGTCACCACA
>JAHHGO010000011.1 GCA_023252275.1 Alphaproteobacteria bacterium | reverse complement strand
ATGCGAAAGCGCCATCTGTCCGGATTCGATGGTCGCCAGATCAATCACGTCATTCACGAGCATCAGAAGATGCTGCGAGGCTTCCATCAGACCCTGGGAATATTCGTGCTGGCGTTCGTTCAGCGGCCCGAAAAATTCATGTTCCAGAATTTCAGCAAAGCCGATGATACTGTTGAGCGGGGTGCGGAACTGATAGGATATATGCGTGATGAATTCCGATTTCAGCCGGTCCGTCGTTTCCAGCGCATCATTGCGTTCGCGCAGCGCGCGTTCAATCTGCGCGCTGCTGGTGACATCGACCAGGGTCAGCAGAGTGCCGCCGTCCGGCAGCGGCGCGACTGTACAATCGACAATCGTGTTGTTATTGCGCTGAACCCGCAAATAGCGCATTTCCCTGTCGTTTTCCGCGCCCGTTATATGTGCCTTTATTTCGTTCCAGCCATATAATTCAGGGACGTACTTCTGATAGGTAGGCAGCAGATCCTCGATATGCGGGCGTTCATCCACCAGGGCTTCATCTATATTCCACAGCCGCAGAAGCGCCGGATTATAAAGCCGCATACGTCCATCAATGCCAAATACCGCCACGCCTTCCTGCAGGCTGTTGATGGTTTCAAGCTGCACCCTGGAGAGCGCGTTCAGCGAACGCTCCAGGCTCAGCATTTCAGTCAGATCCTCATACAGAACGAATAATCCGCCTTGCGGCCGGGCCTGTGTGACCACGCGCAATGTCCGCTCGCTCGGCAATTGCCAGATTTCTTCCTGGCTGTCGATCAGATCGGTATAGCAGTTAAGCTGCTTTTTTTTCCAGGCTGGGAAATCGGCCTGTTCGGGAATGCGGCGCGATTGGCGCATGGCTTCCAGCACCTCGCCGTGATGCGGCCCGCCCGCAAGCCAGTCAGCCGGCAATTTCCACAAATCGGCAAATCCCTGATTAAAAAATTCCAGATTTTTGTCCGCCGAAAAAATCGCAACCGGCGTTTTCAGCAGATTTAGGCTGGCGCGCTGCGCCTCCAGCTGCTCGCGGACCTCGTTTTGCGCTTCCTGAATTTCGGTCACATCAACAGCCATGCCGACACTGCCTGCTTCATTCGTCACTTCAAACAGATCCAGTATGCGCCGCTGTCCGCCAATGACAACGCCCACACGATGCGAACCGCCAGACTGCCTGGTCTTTTCCAGCGTCCTTCGATTGATCAGTTCTTCGCCGCGATTCACCGCATCTTCAATGGATGCGGCCTCCACCGCCCGGCAATAAGCCTGATTGACCCAGTTCAGCCGGTCATGCACATCACGCCGCCAGGCCGGATAGGGTAAGCCATTGATGGCGTGCCGGAGAAAATCCCGATCTTCCAGCGTTTCCTTCAGTGCGTCCCGCAGGGTGATAATTTCGCTATAGGCCTCGCTAACATCCGAGACGGCGAGCGCCGATCCGGAAGCTGCGGGTTTGCCCCGGCAGGCCAGTGTGCGATGGTCCGCGCTGAACAGTGGAAAGGCAAACCCTGATCCATTTTCTTGCAGGGAAGCCAGAGCGGCCAGTAATTCCGCCCGCGAGGCATTGGTCAGCTCCGCGCAAAAGTGTGCGAAAATCTCGCTTCCGTCGCGCCCCTGCGTGTCGCCGCCGCCTGCAAAAACCCTCACAGATCCTGCGGCATCCCACAGGAATATGGTGCTGGTGTCGGATTCGAGCAGATCCTCAAGGCTTTCGAGACGGGATTGTAATCGGGTCGCGGCCAGCATCTGCTGGCGCCAACGCCGTTCCGCCGCCATCGCGCGGCGCCAGTAAAATAGTCCGCCGCTGCCAATAAGCATAGCAGCGCCCAACGCAAGAAATGGCAGATAGTTCAGCAATGACCCCATAATGCCGCCAGATTTGCCCGGGAATGGTTAACAGATCATTAACCGGCCCGGAAATACCGCCTTAATAGCGGTATGTTTCTGTCTTGTACGGTCCGGTGGGCTTAATTCCCAGATAGCTGGCCTGCTTATCCGACAGGGTGGTCAGTTGCGCCCCCAGCTTGCCCAGATGCAGACGCGCCACCTTTTCATCCAGATGCTTGGGCAGCACATAGACGCGCTTTTCATAGTTTGACGCATTGCGCCACAGTTCGATCTGAGCCAGCACCTGATTGGTGAACGAGGCGCTCATCACAAAGCTGGGATGGCCGGTGCCGCAGCCCAGATTGACCAGCCGCCCCTCGGCCAGCAGGATCATGCGCTTGCCATCCGGAAACAGCACTTCGTCAACCTGGGGTTTGACATTTTCCCAGGTGTAATTGCGCAACGCGGCGACCTGAATTTCAGAATCGAAATGACCGATATTGCAGACAATGGCGCGGTCTTTCATCAGCCGCATATGCTCCAGCGTGATCACATCCACATTGCCGGTAGCGGTCACGAAAATATCGCCCAACGCCGCCGCCTGTTCCATGGTGACAACCTGATAGCCTTCCATCGCGGCCTGCAAGGCGCAGATCGGATCGATTTCCGTGACCATCACGCGCGCGCCCTGCGAACGCAGTGAGGCCGCCGATCCTTTGCCGACATCGCCAAAGCCGCACACGACGGCAATCTTGCCCGCCATCATCACATCAGTGGCGCGCTTGATGCCATCGACGAGGCTTTCGCGGCAGCCATAGAGATTATCGAATTTGGATTTGGTCACCGAATCGTTCACATTGATCGCCGGAATTTTCAGTGTGCCCGCTTTGGCCATGTCATGCAGCCGCAGTACGCCCGTGGTGGTTTCTTCCGATACGCCTTTCACGTCTTTCAGCAGATCGGGATATTTGTCATGCATCAGCCGGGTCAGATCGCCGCCATCATCCAGCAGCAGATTGGGCTTCCAGCCGCCGGGGCCGGTAATGGTCTGTTCCAGGCACCAGTCATATTCCTCTTCGGTTTCCCCCTTCCAGGCGAATACCGGAATGCCCACTGCGGCAATCGCCGCCGCCGCCTGATCCTGGGTCGAGAAAATATTGCAGGACGACCAGCGGATAGTCGCGCCCAGATCTACCAGGGTTTCGATCAGCACCGCTGTCTGGATCGTCATATGCAGGCAGCCAATGATCCGCGCACCCGCCAAAGGCTTTTTCCCGTGAAATTCCTGACGCAGCGCCATCAGGCCCGGCATTTCGGTTTCAGCGATGGTAATTTCCTTGCGCCCCCAACCGGCCAGAGACATATCGGCGACTTTGAAATCCTGCGCTGCGGCCATGTGGGGGCTCCTCTGCTGGCGGGTGCGGGGTAAGTGGAAGTTAGCGAAAAGCTGTTAATTTGGGCTTATAGCAAGCCTCGCAAGCCGCTTCAAGGCAAATATAAACAAATCTTTATATCGTTATGTAGGGGGCGCGCCCGGCTCAGCATTCCTCATCAAAGCCGCACTCGATCAGGGCCTGAAGCGCATCCAGCACGGCCGCGGCCTGCGGCCCCCCGGCTTGCACTTCAATAGCGCTGCCTTTGGCGGCCCCCAGCATCAGCAATCCCATGATGGATGCGCCGCTGACTTCCTGACCATCGCGGCGCACCTTCACCTCGGCATCAAATTCCGCGACGCATTTGACAAATTTGACGGAGCTGCGGGCATGCAGGCCCCGGCGGTTGCAGATCACAAAGGTCCGGGTCTCGGGCTGATCGTTCAATTGTCCTCGCCGCTCAGCACTTTGGAGGCGACCGAGATATATTTGCGGCCGGCATCGCGCGCTTGCGTCACCGCCTGATCGAGCGGGCAACTGACCCGCACGGAAGCCAGCTTGATCAGCATGGGCAGATTAATCCCGGCAAGCACTTCGACATTTGCCTGTTTGAGGATTGAAATCGCCAGATTGGAAGGGGTGCCGCCAAACATATCCGTCAGCACAATAACCCCATTGCCCTTGTCCACAGCCTCAACTGCCGCGACAATATCGGCGCGCCGCAATTCCATATCATCATCAGGTGCGATGCAGACGGCCCGGGTCTGTGCCTGCGGCCCCACGACATGCTCCATCGCGGCAATGAATTCCTCGGCCAAACGGCCATGGGTGACAACAACCAAGCCAATCATCGTGTGTTCACCACTTACCCATTGCCTTCATGATCACCGCGTCATTATCTCCGCGTTTGGGGGCAACGCGTTGTGTGAGCCGGGCGGAGATTAGGTCCGGCGCACCTGATCTGTCAATTGCCGCCATCGGCCCCGATGTCGCGATGGCGCACTTCGGCATCATGCCCGCTGACCCGTAAATATTCACCCAACCGTTCCGCAAAATAAACCGACCTGTGCCGCCCGCCGGTACAGCCGATGGCGATCGTCAAATAGCTTTTGCCTTCCTGGGTATAGCCCTGCATCAGGCTGTGCACCAGCCTGCCATAGGCTTCCAGCGCCGCGTCAAACTGCATATCGCCGCTGATAAAGACGCCGACATCCGGGTTCAGGCCGCTATGCGCGCGCAGTTCCGCCACATAATGCGGGTTCTTCAAAAACCGCACGTCAAACACCAGATCGGCCTCGCGCGGGATGCCGCGGCGATAGGAAAATGAGACAACCGAAATGGCCAGCCCCGCCGCTGACAGGGCATAATAGCCGCCGATCAGCCGGCGCAGATCATGTGTGCTGATCGCCGTGGTGTCGATAACCCGTTCGGCCTGATCGCGCAGGCTGCCCATCGCGGCGCGCTCGGCCGCCACGGCGTCGCGCAGCCGCTGACCTGATGGCCCCATCGGATGACGCCGCCGCGTTTCGGTAAAACGGCGAAACAGCAGATCATCCTCGCAATCCAGAAACAGCATCTCCACCCTCATGTCGCCGCGCGCCCGCAGCCAGGTGAGAAACTCCATCAGCCGTTCCGCAGAAAATTCCCGTGTGCGGCTGTCGACGCCAATGGCCAGGCCGCGCGGTGTACTTGACGTTGCGCCGGATGGCGGGCGGGGCGCGCTGGCCCAGTCGCCGGCAAGCTGCCAGGCCATGCTGAGCGGCAGATTATCGACCGCGTCATAGCCCAGATCCTCCAGCGCCTTCATGGCGGAGCTTTTGCCCGCGCCGGAAAGCCCGCTGACGATCAGAAGCCGGTCCTGCCGGCTTGACGGGTTCATGACGCATCCATCTCAACAGTATTTATCAAGCGCATCGCATGCCGCAGTTTGGCTGGGGCGCTTGCCTCAAATGGCGAAAGCATCAGGCGCGGCAAGCGCACGCCAAGTATTTCCTCATATTCCGGTTCCGGCATGCGCGGAATATTTTTGGCGTCCGCCAAATCCACCAGCAATTGCAACTTCACTGAATCCGCATATTTCATCCTCACGATGCCCAGCCCGCGAACTTCCAGCATGCCCGCAATTGCCGCCGGCGCGGAAGCATACAGCGCCCCCTCGCGCACGGTCACATCCACCCGGTCATCGGAAACCAGAACAGTATCCGTATACTGATCAATCAGGCGCAGCGCCAGATCGGATTTGCCGCTGCCCGATGGCCCGCGCAGCATCACGCCATTGCCCCGGACCGCGACACAGGTGGCGTGTATATTCATCGGACGCGGGATGGTCTGGCCTATCCGGTTTTGCTTGGCAGCCGGAGGATGGCGCTGCCGGGAACAGAAACCCCGTCGCGGTTGTTTTCAATCCAGACATCGCATTCCACGAGATGTTCGGCCCCCTCAATGCGTTTTCCGGTCACCTTGCCGGCAACCTTGATGGTGTCGCCCAGCGCGTTGAAACGCCGCATCTGATGCTTGAGTTTTTTCAGCCAGCCGGTATCGCCCATGAAATCGGTCAGCGAACGCGACAGCAGCGCCTCGATAAAACCAGTGTTGACATAGGCGTCCGGCGCGCCCTGGCGGCGCGCAAAGGCGGTGTCGTGATGCATCAGATTATAATCCTGCGATCCCGACACCTGATCGACGATCAGCGTAGTGGTGATTTCCATGCTGTAGCTGGGCAGGGCGTCGCCCTCTTTGACATCTTCCCAATAGACGGTGCGGGTCATTGCGGGTTTACTCCTGCGGCTTTGAGTTCATCCGGGGTGCGGAAATTCATCAGCGTATTGCGGATCAGGCAGACCACCTCGTCATTCTGATTGGTGATGATGTCTTCATTGACGATCCACAGCGATTCCGGATCAAGCCGTGTGGGCTTGATAAAAATATCCGCCGTGCGCGTCGCCGTGGACAGATGATCGCCGACATAAACCGGCAGCAGAAATTCCAGCTCGCGGCCCATATTGGTGAACTGGCTGCCGATCATCGGCATGCCCAGCGAAAACGCCGCCTCGGATTCCTTCTTGCCGCCGGATTTTTCCTTCGACTTGCCAAGCTTTGGCCCCTGCGGGCCAAGCCGCTCAACCATCGAAAAAATCCACAGCGCCGTGGGCGGGCAGGGCGTGCGGCCAGCGTAACCCGGCTCAATATAAAGCGGATTTTCATTGCCCACCATCAGGCAATGGCGGCGGATCGGCTCATGCTCCACCGGATATTTGGCGCGCCGTTTGGATGAGGTCCGCCCAATCCATTCACGCCGCACGGCTTCAATATCATACATGGCAATCTCCCTGCTTTTCTTGTTGAGGCAGCTTACCCCGAGAAATGTGCGGCGGCCAGCGCTATGCGTACAGTCAGCGGAAGGGATTAACGATGCGCAGCCCGCCCTCAAGAATCGCGCCATCCTGCATGTCTTCCGACCACAGCGTATCGCACTTCGCCTGAAGCGCTGCGGCGGCGATCATCGCGTCATAGACCGAAAGATTATAGCGCTCCGCCAGCGCAAGACCCTTCTCGTGTGTTTGAACACCAAGCGCCTCGACCATCAGCAGGCTCCGGATCGCGGATAAAAACCCGCGCGTTTCATCCCAGGACAGATGCATCTTGCGTCGCGCGACATTGGCGATTTCGTTCAGAACCTGCACACTGATCACGCCGCCATCGGCAACAAGGCGTTCCGCCCGGTCCGCCTTCGCCACATCGGTGGAGGCGAGATTAATGAGAACGTTCGTGTCGAAAAAACTAGCGGGCATTCGCCTCTTCCCGGTCGAACCTGAAACCGGCGGGAAGACGGCCGCGAAAGGCGCGCAGGCGTTTCAATAACTCTTGTGGGGCGGGCTTGCGCGACACCGCCAGTTCGCGCGCGTCCGCAACATAGATTTCAATATCGTCACCCGCTTTCAGTTCCAGCGCCTCAACCACGGCGGCGGGAAGCCGAACGGCAAGACTGTTCCCCCATTTCGAAACCTGCATGGCGTCCTCCTTGGATATACGGTTGGATAAATGTATATCCAAATATGGCAAAAGTCAAGTGGGCGGGCGCTCATGGTGCGTCTCAGTAACGAAATCTATGAACGCCACTGCAGCCCCAACGGCAAGGATGTGCGCTCGACGGTGCTGACACCGGAAGAAGAAGCCGCTGCTGTGGCTTTCCGCAAATACACGCTGCTGCCGCTGGATGATTGTTTATACGCCTTGCAAAGCAGTATTCCGCACCTGACGCGCTCATCCCTGCATCGCTGCTTCCAACGGCATGATATCTCCCGATTACCGGACATCGAGGGCAGTAAGCCTGCCAGGAAAAAGTTCAAGAGGTATCCAATTGGCTACTTTCACATCGATATTGCCGAAGTGCAGACGCAAGAAGGAAAGCTGTATTTATTCGTTGCAATCGACCGCACATCGAAGTTCGCCTTTGTCGAGCTGCATGAACGGGCGACCCGCGCCAACGCCACGGAGTTCCTGCGTCGTGTGATCGAAGCTGTCCCTTATAAAATCCACACCGTGCTGACGGACAACGGCATCCAGTTCACGAATCAGCAACGCCAGAAGTATGCCTTCCGCCATACCTTATCATATCGCCGCCTGCCTTTTGGGTATTCGGCAGGGATGAATTTGGGCAAGCCCCAATCAAAATACACAACAGCGCCTATCCCTAGCCATTCCCCAAAATCTGGGGCAGGATAGGCGCAATAATAAAAATCAGGGAGGAAGCGCCAATGACCGGATGTCTGGATGGGATACGTATCATTGATTTAACCGCCAATGTTTCAGGGCCTTTTGGAACCGCCATGCTGGGCGATATGGGGGCCGACGTGATCAAGGTGGAGGCCCCCGGCCTGGGTGACCTGTCACGTTATTTTGGCCCGGTGCGCGGCGGCATGGCGGCGGGATTTGCGGTGATCAACCGCAACAAGCGCGCGGTCGCGATCGATCTGCGGGCGGAGGACGGCAGGGACGTGCTGCTGAAGCTTGTGCAAAGCGCCGATGTGGTGCTGCAGAATTTCCGCCCCGGCGTCGTTGACCGGCTTGGGGTTGGCTATGAAGGCTGCAAGGCGGTCAACCCCGGCATTATCTATGTGTCAATCAGCGGCTATGGCGACAGCGGGCCGCGCGCGGACGATCCGGTTTATGATCCGGTGATCCAGGCCGCCAGCGGTTACATGATGGTGCAGTCCGATCCCGGCAGCGACAAGCCCGTGCCGGTGCGGAATATTATCTGTGACAAGATCGCCTCCATGTCCGTGGTGCAGGCCGTGATGGGGGCGCTGTTCGCGCGCGAGCGCGGCGCCGGCGGACAGCATGTGAAAGTCGCCATGCTGGACACCAGCCTGGCCTTCCTGTGGCCGGACGCCATGTCCAACCTCACTTATATAGGCGATATGCCGCCGATGGCCGAGATCGGCGATCTGTATAATCTGCCGCGCAGCAAGGATGGCTATGTCATCGGCTTTGCGATCACCGACGCGCAATATCAGGGCCTGTGCCGGGCGCTGGAGCGGCCAGACCTGGCGGAGGATCCGCGCTTTAAGCACATCCCAAACCGGGTTCAGAATCTGCCGGAACTGAGCAAGATCATCACCGGCGAGATTGCCAAATACACTTCGGCCGAGATTGCCGAAAACTTTTCCCGCGAACAGGTTCCCGGCTCCAAGATAAACACCCGCGCCGATCTGCTGAGCGATACACAGATCGCCCATAATGAATTGATCGTCGAAACAGACCACCCGCAGGCCGGGCGCATGCGCTATACCCGCCCGCCGATTATTTTCGAAGGCACGCCCAGCAGCATCCGCCGCCATGCCCCGCAACTGGGCGGCAATACCGACGAAGTGCTGACGGAAGCGGGCTTCGGCAAGGACGAGATCGCGCGTCTGCGCGAAAAGGGGGTGGCGGGATAGGGCCTCACCCTAGCCAACCCGCAAAATCTAAGGCAGGATACGCTCCAACAATAAAAATGAGGAGGGAGCGCCAATGGCCGGAGCCTTGCAGGGGATACGCATTCTTGATCTGAGCACCAATGTTTCCGGGCCGTTTGCGACAGGCATATTAGGCGATATGGGTGCCGATGTGATCAAGCTGGAAGAGCCCGGCGCTGGCGATATCGGGCGGCGCTTTGGCCCGATGCGCGAAGGCATGGCGGCCAGCTTCACGGTGATGAACCGCAACAAGCGCGGGGCATCGCTGGATCTGCATGCCGATGGCGGCAGGGAATTGTTCCTGCGGCTTGTGAAGACCGCCGATGTGATTGTGCAGAATTTCCGCCCCGGCGTGGTGGACCGGATCGGCATCGGCTATGACGCCTGCCGCGCGGTCAAGGACGATATCATCTATGTGTCGATCAGCGGCTATGGCGAAACCGGGCCATTGAGCGCCGACCGGGTCTATGATCCGGTCATTCAGGCGGTCAGCGGCTTTATGGGGGTGCAGGCCGATCCGGTCACCGGCATGCCCATACCGGTGCGCCATATTGTGTGTGACAAGGCCGCCGCCATGACCGTGGCGCAAGGGGTGCTGGCGGCGCTGTTCGCGCGCGAACGCGGCAATGGCGGACAGCATGTGAAGATCGCCATGCTGGATGCGGGGCTGGCTTATCTGTGGTCCGACGCCATGTCGAATTATACCTATATCGGTACGCCGCATCTGCCGGAAATCAGCGCCCTGCTGAATGTCGCCAGAACGCTGGATGGCTATATCACTTTCATTTTTATCAGCGACAATGAATTTCAGGGCATGTGCCGCGCGCTTTCGCTGCCCGATGTGGCGGCCAACCCGCAATATGCCGAGCCTGTGGGGCGCATGCCGAACATGCCGGAAATCAGCAGGATAGCCAGCGCCGAGATCGCCAGGCTTACCACCGACGATATTGTTGCGCGGTTTGCAAAGGAACAGGTGCCCTGCGCCAAAATCAATCTGCGGGCCGATCTGCTGAACGATCCGCAGATCGTGCACAATGAATTGCTGATCGAAACGGATGACCCGGTAATGGGCAAGGTGCGCTTTCCGCGCCCGGCCATCCAGTTTTCCAAAACCCCATCCAGCGTGCGCAGCATGGCCCCCAAAGTGGGCGCGCATAATGACGAAGTGTTCACCGAAATCGGCGTCAGCGCGGATGAACTGGCCACGCTGAAGGCCAAGGGCGTGTTTGGATAGGCATATGTCCGTCATGACTTTCGACACACAGATCATGCTGGCGCATCTGGTGGGGTTCGACACCACCAGCCGGGAATCCAATCTGGCGCTGATCGATTTTGTACGTCTCTATCTGGAGGGGCATGGGATTGCCGCCACGCTTATTCATAATGATGCGGCGACCAAGGCCAATCTTTACGCCACGATCGGGCCGCGCGATGCGCCCGGCGGCATTGTGCTTTCGGGGCACACCGATGTGGTGCCGGTGGACGGGCAGAACTGGACCGGCGATCCGTTTGCGCTGCGCGAACAGGATGGCCGCCTGTATGGGCGCGGCACGGCGGATATGAAGGGCTTCATCGCCAGCGCGCTGGCGCTGGTTCCGGAATTTACCGCCGGCATCGGACGCACGCCGCTGCATCTGGCTTTTTCCTATGATGAGGAAGTGGGCTGCCTTGGCGTGCATTCGATGGTGCGCCATATCGCGGCGCATCTGCCGCGCCCCAAAGCTGTGATCGTCGGCGAGCCGACCGGGATGCGGGTGGTGAACAGCCATAAGGGCATCCGTACCTTCACCACCGAAGTGATTGGGCAGGAGGCGCATTCCTCCACCCCGCATCTGGGCGTCAATGCGATTGACGCGGCGGTGCGGCTGATCAATTTTCTGGGCGAAATGCGCCGCGAAATGCAACAGCGCGGCGATGCCTCGGGGCGTTTTGATCCGCCCTATACCAGCATACATGTGGGCGTCATCGAGGGCGGCACAGCGCTTAATATTATTCCGCGCCGCTGCCGCTTTCAGTGGGAAATCCGCCCGCTGCCCGGACAGGATCCGGACGAGATCGCCGCGCGTTTTCACGCCTATGCGCTGAATGAGGTGCTGCCGGGTTTGCGCGCCGTCTCAAAGCAGGCCGATATAATTATCAAACAGCGCGCCGATGTGCCGCCGCTCGCCCCTCAGGATGGATCGCCCGCCGAGGCGCTGGTCACCGCGCTGCGCGGCGCCAACATTCTGCATGCGGTTTCCTACACAACCGAGGCCGGGATTTTTCAGGATGCGGGCATTCCCGCGGTGGTGTGCGGCCCCGGCCATATTGATCAGGCGCACAAGCCCGATGAGTTTATCGCGCAATCGGAGCTTGCCGCCTGTGATGCGTTTTTGCGGCAATTGTTAAAGGCGATTGCCTGACGCGGGGGCCTGGCCGGCGTTGCGGGCCTCAATAATTTCTGACCCGCTCTTCCAGCTCTTCAATCACCTTTATCGGCACATTCTCGACCGAGCCACCATTATAATAGCCAAAAGGATTATCGAGATCCTTGATCAAAAACATCATATAGAGGAACAGCAGCGAAACCGCGCCCGTCAGGAACAGCGCGTGCATGAAGGGCTCGAGCTGTATCACGATAAGGCCAAGAATAAGCAGGATCGAATTTATCTCCGCGATGCGATAACCCGATGACACAAAGGAAGTATCGCGGATCGTGTCAATCCTTGTCACGATCCGGCGCAGATTGGCCTGTTCCTGCTTCAGACGCACGATGAAATTCGCCTGGGTGTGGGGTTCAAGATCAGCGATCAATTTATTCAGCGTCGAAAGATGCGTGAACAGAACATGCGTGCGTTCCTTTTTATGGAACCATTCCCTGAAACAGGCGATCAGCATGCGCATATGCTCCAGACACAGCGCCGCCTCTTTGATATTTTTGGCCTGATAGAGGAGATTGGCCTCCTCGGCGATCGATTCCAGGCTGACAGACAATTCCCCGGGAAGTTTTTCGGCTTCCTTGAAATCCGCCAGCACGCCCGCCAGAAGAAACCCCAGCAGAAATACATTCGCCGCCACGAACGAGGTGAACAGCGCGTTCAGCTCAATCACTTCATACCCGAAATAATGCGCCGCATATTTGACCGCCATGATGGCGGCGACAAGTGGCAGCGTTCTTAACAGGAGTTTCTGGGATCCGAGATAGTGGCGCATGCCGTTATTATGTTTGTCCCAAGCGCGCTGCATTGCGGGAAAGGCCAATCCGGGCGTCAACGCCGCCGGAACAGCGCATCAAACGGCACGATATAAGTCAGCGCGGCGCTTTCAACACCGGGATTATCATCGCCGAGATTGGCGTTGGAAATATGGTTGAAGCTCGCGCCCAGCCGGTGCCCGTTATTGAAGCGGTAGCTGATTTCTATCTGGCTGCGAAACTCCAGCGTATAATATAAATCCTTGCCATTGCCGTCATGATAGAGGCCGGGCGCGAAACTGGGCGTAATATACAGCCGGTTCCAGAGCGGAATATCAATCAGCACCCCCGCAAAGCCATGCAGCGCGCCATCGGTGGTCGCCATCGCGCCGCCAAAGGGTTTGAAAAGCCACATCTGCTCATCGGCGCGATATTCAATCCGAAATTCGCCGGCTTCTTCGTCGCGCTGGTTCACGTCAAACCAGGCCGCCGAAAAGGCCAGCAGATCGCCATCCGCATTGCCGGCCTGCGCCAGCGACGGGCTGGCGGCAAACAGCGCCCCGACAATGAAAGCCCAAAGATGAATTTTGAACACCCGCACGACACTCCTGTTGATTCACGTCTGAAGCTCAGTCGTACCATAAATCATATCTGCGGCTCGACCGGTTTTATAACTATCGCTAAATTATTCCGCTGTGGCTTTCGCCCCACTTCTGCATTTCATTCAGGATAGGTGTCAATGAAAGGCCCAGCCATGGCATGATTCCAACCGTAAACCTTGATAATGATGGCAGCTTTGTCCGGGTTATAGCCGGCGATTTTAACGAGGTGAAAGGCCCGGCAAAAACCTTTACGCCCATAAATTTGTGGGATGTGCGGCTCAGGACCGGGTATTCTATTGATCTTGATGTCCCCAGCGGCTTTAATACCCTATTGCTGGTGTTAAATGGGGCCCATCATTGTTAATGGCGCTCAAACCGTGAGCAGCGGCAGCCGGGCGCAATTCGAGAACACGGGCGCAGGCATAAATCTTGCCGCGGGTGAAGATGCAACGGTTCTGGTGATGAGCGGACAGCCTATTGATGAACCGGTCGCCGGCCAGGGCCCGTTTGTGATGAATACACAGCCGGAAATCAATCAAGCCATCGCTGATTTTCGCTCAGGCGCATTTTAATTGCACATTTCCCGGTGACACAAAATCAAAGAGCTCCCGATGACCAGTTATTTTTACAGGACAAGGATGAAATTAAGGTCATATAGCCCTAGATACTCTGGCAGTGCCCTTTAAAAAACGAGATCGAACTGATGAAAATAATTGGTATTTCAGGAAGTCTGCGCAAGGGGTCGTTCAACACGGCGCTGTTGCGTGAAATGTCGCGCCTTGTGCCTGATGGCGTGGAACTGCGTGTTGAAACCGTGCATGGCATTCCACTTTATGATGGTGATGCTGAGGACGCCACCGGGGTTCCCCTGGTGGTCGAAAAGCTGAAACAGGCTTTTGCCGAAGCCGATGGCCTGATCCTGGCAACGCCGGAATATAATTCGTCCATACCAGGCGTTTTCAAAAACGCCATCGACTGGATGAGCCGGCCGCCTGCCAGGACACAAATAGCCTTTTGGAACAAGCCGGTCGGCCTGATCGGGGCGACACCGGGCGTCTTTGGGACAAATCTTAGTCAGAGCGCCTGGCTGCCCGTGCTGCATTCGCTGGGAACCAGGCCCTGGTTCGGGGGACGTATTCAGTTTCCCCGGGCCGGACAGTCTATTGATGCGGCCGGCACCGTCACAGATGAGGCTCTAAGAGATCAGTTACGGCTGTATATTAAAGGCTTTACGGATTTTATTCGCGCAACGTCAGGCAAATAAGGAATTGACGCCTCCGCCTAAATTATTTGGGCGCAGGCAGTAATTTGCTAGTCTGGAATATGCGCCTCACTTTCTATCCCGGGCTTTTATTACTGCTGGTTCCGCTGTATGCGAAAGGCGCGCAGCACATTAGCGCGCCTGTAGAAGGCCAGCAGGTCCATGTGCGGGAAGTCATTGATGGGGACACGCTGACGCTGGATAATGGCGTTGTGGTGCGGCTCGTCGGCATTCAGGCGCCCAAGCTGGCGCTGGGGCGGCCCGGCTTCACACCCTGGCCATTGGCGGACGCGGCGCGTCAGGCGCTTGTGGAATTAACGCAGCAGCAGAAACTGGAACTGCGCTTTGGCGGTGCGCCAACAGACCGCCATGGCCGCACCCTGGCGCATCTCTACCGGATGCCGGACGGGCTGTGGATACAGGGCGAAATGCTGCGCCGGGGCATGGCGCGGGTTTATACGTTCAGCGATAATCGCGCGCAGGTCCGCGAAATGCTGGCGCTGGAACGCGGTGCGCGCGTGGCAAAGCTGGGCATCTGGGGCCATGAATTTTACGCCATACGCCCGCCACAGGAGCTTGACCGGCTGACCGGAAGTTTTCAGCTTGTGGAGGGCCGGGTTCTTAAATTCGCCAAAATAGCCGATTATGTCTTTCTGAATTTCGGCGCGGACTATAAAACGGATTTTACGGTGGTGATCAGGCGTCAGGACTGGATGCGTTTTGCCGCCGTTCCGCTGGCGGCCGCTGCCTATGAAAATAAATCCGTGCGGGTGCGCGGCTGGCTGGAACACTGGAACGGCCCCATGCTGCGCATTACGCATCCCGAACAGATCGAGGTAATAGAGTGACCGGAACCGCAAAACTTATCCGTCTGCTGATATGCGCGATGCTGTGCGCGGGCGCCTTGCACAGCCCGTCTGCGCAAGCGCAATTTATCACCAAATCAAAAGAACAGCAGATCGGCGCGGAAGAGCATCCCAAAATCATCCAGCAATATGGCGGCGTCTATGACGAGCCGGGGGTCGCCGGTTATGTGGCGTCGATCGGCGGACGCATCGTCGCCAATTCGGAAATTCCCGGCCAGCGCTTTCATTTCACGGTGCTGGACAGCCCCATCGTCAATGCGTTTGCGTTGCCGGGCGGCTATGTCTATGTCACGCGCGGGCTGATTGCGCTGGCCAATAGTGAGGCCGAGCTGGCCAGCGTGCTGGCGCATGAGGTCGGACATGTCGCCGCCCGCCATACGGCGCAGCGTTATAATCGCGGCATGGGCATGGCGATTGGCGGCGCGGTGCTGGGCGTGCTGCTGGGCAATCAGGTCGTCAGCGATCTGGTGCAGCAGGGCGGCCAGCTTTATCTGCTGGGCTATTCGCGCAAACAGGAATATGAGGCCGACGCGCTGGGCGTGCGCTATCTGGTGCGCACCGGTTACGACCCCTATGCCGAAGCGGATTTTTTACGCAATCTTGAAGCGCATGACGCGCTGGAACAGGCGGTGAAGGGCGATAAAAATAATCGCCCGAGTGAATTTTTGATGACGCATCCGGTCACCGCCAAGCGGGTTGTCGAAGCCATCGACTCTGCCCGCGCATCGGGTGTGCCGGTTGCCGTGCGGCCGCGCCTGCGCGATGAATTTCTGAATTCAATCGAGGGGCTTGTATATGGCGGCAGCCCGGAACATGGCTATGTACGCGACCGCAGTTTTGTGCATCCGAAACTTGGTTTTACCTTCACCGTGCCGCCGGGGTTCAAAATAACGGATTCACCCGAGGCCGTTATCGCCGCCGGTCCGGATGAGATGAAAATCAAATTTGATATTGCGCCGCTGCGGCGGCCCATGTCCATGGCCGCCTATCTGACCACTGTCTGGGCGAATGATGTCAGCCTGCGCAATCCGGAAGGTCTGATGATCAATGGTATGCAGGCGGCAACCGCGGAAACCGTCATCACCGGCAATGCAGGCCGCGCGCTGGTGCGGCTGATTGCGATTGGTTTCGCGCCAGACAAGGCGGCGCGCATCATGATTATTATGCGGGATACTCCTGGGCCGGAGATGCGTGCGGAACTGCAACGCTTTACCTACAGCTTTCGCGGGCTGAGCCAGGCCGAGGCGGCGCGGGCCCGCCCCACCCGGATTATCAGCATTGCCGCGCGGCCCGGCGATACGATGGCCAGCCTCGCGGCGCGCATGCCCTTTGCCGATTACCGCGAGCCGCGCTTTCGTACGCTGAACGGCTTTGGACCGAATGACAGCCTGACCCCCGGCATGCGGGTCAAGCTGGTGGCGGAATAGAGATCAGGCGGCTTTTTTCAGCGCAACCCCGACACGCTCCATGGCGGCGCCGGGATCCAGTTCCTCAATCGCGCCCACTTCGCGCGCCATCCGGTCCAGCGCGGATTCGTAAATCTGCCGCTCGCTATAGGATTGTTCCGGCTGGCCTTCGGCGCGGTGCAGATCGCGCACCACTTCGGCGATCAGCATCAGATCGCCCGAATTGATCTTGGCTTCATATTCTTGCGCCCGGCGGCTCCACATGGTGCGCTTGATGCGGGCGCGGCCCTGTAGCGTCTTCAATGCGGCGCGCACCGTGTCGCGGCTTGACAGAATTCGCATGCCCACCGCCTTGGCCTTGCCCAGCGGTACACGCAGGGTCATCTTTTCCTGATCAAAGGAAATGACGAAAAGCTCCAGCCTTGTGCCGGCTATTTCCTGCGCCTCGACCGCCACAATCTTGCCTACGCCATGCGTCGGGTAGACGACATGATCGCCCACCTTGAACCCGTCAAATTCTGACGGCGCCTTATAGGGGAGGGCGGGCGTCTGAATCGCGGGCGCCGGGGGCTGAACGTGCATATCAGGCTTTCTGGACATGGGTGACGCGGACTTGGCCTTTTCGGGCGATGCTTTGGGGGCCGCCGAGCCAGATTTCTTTTCCACAGCCTTGTCAGGGTTCGCCTGGACAGGCCTTTTCGGCATGGCCGGGGCTTTTTTGCTGTCGGCGATGGATTTGGCGCGAGACGGCTTACCCGGAGATACTTTACGGCCGATACCAATTCCGGGCGGCGTTTTTGCCGTTTTTGCTGCGGCTTTGGCGGGCTTTGCCTTCGGCTTGGCGGCTTTGGCAGGCTGCTTCTGCGTTTTGACCACAGGTTTTGCTGCGGTTGTGGATTTAGGGGGCGTAGCAGAGCGCGCCGTGCTGCGCTGCGCAGGCTTCTTTACAGCCGATTTGGTGCCCGTGCCGGAAGTTCTGCCCACAGTTTTAGTCTTGGCGGCAGCCATGGAACGCTTGGGGGCCGTCTTACTGGCTGCGGACCCGCCCTTTTTTGCCTTTGGCTTTGATTTGACCTGTTTGCTCATTTAAATTCTCTCTTTCGCTTTCGCTCAAATCCATAAATTTATATGTATACGCGATGACTTAAATCAAAACGGCCCGGACCAAGCGGCTTCACTACAGCTAAACTTTACCAAAGCCGACTCATATGCTACTTTTAGTTGCACTCACATATCCGATCCGGACTTTCGCCAGCATCGGCCTGAAATGCTCCGGGAACAGGAATGAAGCAGGCAAAGCAATGGTTTACGGGATTAAATCTTGCCCGCCTAACAGAGTACTGCTGCCAGGCTCTGTGCTATATCCGGTCCCTTGCTCCCACCATTCCAGTAAAGGCAAACCCCAGAAACGTGCTAATATTACCACAATTTTACGCATTTCAAAAGCCCATACTAAAAAATTCTTTAATCTAAGTGTAATATGAACATTTGCCGCTTTGGATTCTTGAGATTCTGGTTAATGAGTTGGGAATGAGTGAACTGGGCCAACTGGCTGCCTATCTGCCGCGTTTCAAGGATGTGCGCATCGTTTGCGTGGGCGATGTCATGCTGGACCGCTATATATATGGCGATGTGGAGCGTATTTCTCCCGAAGCGCCCATTCCGGTGATTCGGGTGCAGCGCGAAACCGCCATGCTGGGGGGCGCCGGTAATGTGGTGCGCAATGTGGCGGCG
This sequence comes from Alphaproteobacteria bacterium, assembly GCA_023252275.1. Classification (GTDB taxonomy): domain Bacteria; phylum Pseudomonadota; class Alphaproteobacteria; order UBA11222; family UBA11222; genus UBA11222. Next base: position 12,739 of record JAHHGO010000011.1, on the reverse strand, counting down.
CTGGGCGCACAAATCTCGTTGATCGCGGTGATCGGCGATGATGAGGCGGGGCATATGGCCACCCGCCAGATTGGCGAGCTTGAGCGGGTCTATAGCGGCCTTTTGGTTGTTCCGGGCCGTAGAACCACCACCAAAACCCGCTATCTGGTCGGCACACAACAACTTTTACGCGCAGATCGGGAAAATACCGGCGTCCTGGACCATAACGCCAAGGCTCAGATATTGGACATTTTCGAGGCCGAGCTGAAAGATGCGGGCCTGGTTATCCTGTCTGATTACGCCAAGGGCGTGCTTGACCCCGAAATGCTGCAAAAGCTGATTTCGATCAGCCGCAAAGCCGGTAAAACCGTCATCGCCGATCCGAAGAGCCCCGATTTCACCCGCTATGCGGGCGTTCGGGTGCTGACCCCCAATGCGCGGGAACTTGCCCTGGCCAACGGCCAGCCCTGCGTGGATGACGCCGCTATCGAGGCGGCGGCGCGCCGGGCCTGTGATCAGATCGGCGGCGCTATACTGGTGACGCGGGCGCAAAACGGCATGAGCCTGATCGAAGCCGGGCAGCCGGTTCGCCATATCGCCGCACGTGCGCCGGAAGTATTTGATGAATCGGGTGCGGGCGACACCTGTCTGGCGACCCTTGGTGTGGCGCTGGCGGCGGGCGCGCCGCTGCCGGATGCGGCGCTGCTGGCTAATGCCAGCGCCGGTCTGGCCGTTTCCAAGGCGGGTACGGCGGTGGTCTATCTGGATGATCTGGCGGGCGTGCTGCACACCGCCGATCTGCAGGGCGCGGAGGCTAAAATCCGCAATCTGACCAGCGCAATGGAAATTGCGGCCAAGCTGCGCAGCCGGGGCAAAAAGATCGGTTTTACCAATGGCTGCTTTGATCTGGTGCATCCGGGGCATGTCTCGCTGCTGCGCCAGGCGCGCGAGGCCAGTGATCATCTGATCGTCGGGCTGAACACCGACGCCTCGGTCCGCCGGCTGAAAGGCGAGGGCCGCCCGATCCAGAGCGAGATGGCGCGCGCCATCGTGCTGGCCTCGCTGGCCAGCGTGGATATGGTGATCCTGTTTGATGAGGAAACGCCCATAAGGCTGATCGAGGCGCTACGCCCCGATGTGCTGGTGAAGGGCGCCGATTACACCGTCGAGAAAGTGGTCGGCCATGAGATCGTGCAGTCCTATGGCGGGCGCATCCTGCTGGCCAATCTCGAAGAAGGATTTTCCACCACCAATACGATTGCGCGGATGGCCCGCTAGGTGTCCGCCGCCGGAGATAGCGCATGATTATCGTGACGGGCGGGGCAGGCTTTATCGGTTCCAATATCGTCGCCGCCCTGAACCGCGCCGGCAGGAAGGAGATCGTCGTTTGTGACTGGCTGGGCACGGATGGCAAATGGCGCAACATTGCCCGTCACGAACTGCATGACATTATCCGCCCGGAAAGCCTGTTCGATTTTCTGTCCCAGCACAAAGCCCGCATGGAAGCCATCATCCATATGGGTGCAATATCCAGCACCACCGAATGTGACGCCGATCGGCTGGTCGCCGCCAATTTCCGGCTGTCCTGCGATTTATGGGATTGGTGCGGCAAATCCGGCACGCCGTTTATCTATGCGTCATCGGCCGCCACCTATGGCAACGGCGCAAACGGATTTGATGATGATTGCAGGCCCGAGGCGCTGGCGAATCTTGCGCCGCTGAACGCCTACGGCTGGAGCAAGCACGCCTTTGACCGGCGCGTTGCGCGAATGGCGAGCGGCCGGGGCGCGCCGCTGGTTTGGGCCGGACTGAAATTTTTCAATGTCTATGGGCCGAATGAATATCACAAGGCGGAGATGCGCTCCGTGATCTGCCAGATCGTGGACACGATCCAGCGCGGGGAAACGGTCAGGCTGTTCAAATCGCACCATCCCGATTATGCGGATGGCGGGCAGTTGCGCGATTTTGTCAGCGTGAAAGATTGCGCCGATGTGGTGCTGTGGCTGCTGGCGAACGGCAATTACAAGGGCATCTATAATGTCGGCAGCGGCAAGGCGCGCAGCTTTGCCGATCTGGCGCATGCCGTATTCAAGGCGATGAATGTGACGCCGCGCATTGAATATATCGATACGCCGCCCGGAATTCGCAGCAATTATCAATATTACACCCAGGCGGAAATGGGCCGACTGCGCGCGCTGGGCTATAATCGTCCGTTTACGGAACTTGAGGACGGCGTAACGGATTATGTGCGGAATTATCTGCTCGCCAGTGATCCCTACAGGTGATCTGCGGCCTTGACAATGTATATACGAATGTATAGTATTGTGCCGTGGAAGAGATAATTTCCGGCTTTGATTGGGATCAGGCTAATCGGCAGAAATGCCAGAAACATGGCGTTTCCATCACTGAGATTGAAGCGATCCTGATCAATGATCCTGTAATCGCGCCTGATCTCAGACACATGGCCAGCGAGGACCGGTATATTGCCGTTGGCAGAAATATCCATGGACGTCCGGTATTCGTGGCCTTCACCATCCGCGCCAGGGCCGGGCAGCGGCGCATCCGGCCCGTTAGGGCGCTCCGCATTTAAGTCGAGGCGCTAACACTTTTTTCTTTCTCACCCCACCCCAACCCCTCCCCATAAAGGGGAGGGGCTTTTCCCGCAGAATTCTGGGCCTCTTCCCCCTCCCCCTCGTGGGGAGGGCCGGGGTGGGGGGCTGGAAAACGACCTGACTTAAACGCAGTATGCGTTAGCGCCCGTTATATGCATGCAAAGGAGGCAAAGCGTTATGAAAAGGAAAGTCCCCAGAATGACAACTGAGGAGGAAGCCGAGGCTTTTCTCACACAGGATTTGTCCGACCTAGATTTTTCACAATTCAAACCCGTGAAGTTTGAGTTCGAGAAAAAAACCGCGCAGATCAATATGCGGGTGCCAAAGCCGTTGCTGGATGCGCTCAAACAACGCGCCAAGGCGCGCGGCATCCCCTATACGCGGCTGGTGCGCGAGGCGATGGAACTGGTGCTTGAAAAGCCGGCCGCCACAAAACGCAAGTAAACAGTTCACCGGGCAGGCGGCGCGCTTAAATCCAGCCAGCGGTTCAGCACCATTGATCCAACCAGATCAGAGGTGGTGTTAAGCAGCGAACGCGCGCGCGCAATTATCCAGTCCACGGATAATAACAGGGCCAGCGCCTCCACCGGAATGCCAAGCCCGCTCAGCACCAGTGTCAGCGCGACAATGCCGGCTTCCGGCACGCCGGCCACGCCCATCGCGGCGGCGATGCAATAAATCGCCGCAAAAATCTGCGTGGAAAGGCTCATTTCGATGCCGCCCGCCTGGGCCAGCGCCAGCAATGTAAAGCCTTCATACAAGATAATGCCGTCATTGTTGAGATTGGTGCCGACAACGGCGGCAAGCGTGGATGCGCGCCGCGATATTCCAAGCTTGTCCAGCGTGCGCAGGGTCAGCGGCAAGGCCACCAGGCTGCTATTGACGCCAAATGAATAGAGCGCGGGTTCAATCGCCAGCCGCCAAAAGTCGCGCAGGCTGGCGCGCACAAATATTATAAGCCAGGCGCTATAGGTGAACGCCACATGTATCGCCATGCCCAGCAGGCAGAGCAGCACATATTGCCCAAGCCCCTTGAAAGGGTGCAGGCCATGTTCCGCCGTGACCCTGGCGCTGGCGGCGAAAACCGCGAATGGAATAAGCTGCACGATCCAGATCAGCAGGGTTTCGCACATTTCGCGCGCGAACGAGATCCAATGCTCGCCCTGATCCATCAGGGCGGCTGCAGCGTCATTCTGCGCGGCGCGCACCTTGCGCCAGGCGAAACCAAACGCCACCGCCATAATCACCACCGGCATGATGCTGTTATCCGCCAGCGGCTGCACAATACTGACAGGTAATTGTTTGGCGATCATATCAAGAAAATCGATTTCCTTGCCGGCCCCGGCGGCGGCGGCATCACCCGCCAGAAATGTCAGATACTGGCCGGGTACGAATATATTGGCGATCAGCAGCCCGATCGCGATCGCAATGCTTGAATTGATCAGTACAATGATGAGCAGCTTGAAAAAATCCGCGCCCGCCACGCGAAAGCGCAAAATGGCCTCCATGACGGCGAACAGCACCAGCGGCGTGGCCGCCGCCTTGATCAGTTGCAGAAGAAATTTTGTAATGGGCGTAATGGCCAGGGCAGTGCCGGGAAATGTAAGGCCGAGCGCCGCGCCCGCAACAAGCGCAAGAATGATCCACCTGACGCTGGTGATAATCTGCTTCATTGCGGCCCGGTTTCCTGATCAGCCAATCCGGACCCTGCCAATGTTCATACCCAGACGCCGCCGGCATTCGATGTAAAGCCAAGGCAGCGATAGGCCGCGTCCACCAGCCCCTGGCCGCGGTCGTTCAGCAGCGCGCCATTGCCGCCCATTCTGTTCATGGTGTAGCCGAAAGAAAGCCCGCATCCGGGATCGGCAAAGCCGATGCTGCCGCCCGCGCCCACATGTCCAAACGCCCGCTCGCTCAGAATCATGCTGCCGGTCATCGGCAGGCGGCGATTGTCCATGCTCTTCATGAAGCCAAGCGCGAAACGGGTCGGCATGCACAGCGTTTCATCATAATGCGTCGCCATGGACACCTGGCCCATGCGCGCCAGCGTATCGGCGCCGACAAGTTTCACCCGGCGCAGCGTGCCGCCACAGGCCAGCGGCGCATACATGCCGGCCAGTCCGCGCGCATTGGTAATGCCGTTGGCGCCGCCGATTTCCGCCGCATGACAATCGCGCCTGTTGGGATTGAAACCGCCATCATTGAATAAAAACAGTGCCGGAATGGAGCTGCGGTCGGCCAGCGCCACTTCGGCCAGCGGCGACAGCGGATCCCCCTTGGCTGGACGGAACTGAATGATCGGGCTTACCCGCGCTTCTATCAGCTCCGGCGTACCGATCCAGAAATCCAGCCCAAGTGGTTTGGCCACCTCATCGCGAAAAAAAGTGCCGAGCGATTTGCCCGACACCCGGCGCACCAGTTCCCCTACAGTCCAGCCGAAGGTCAGCGCGTGATAGCCATGCCGTTTACCCGGTTCCCAGAACGGCGTTTCATTGGCCAACCGGTCGCACATCAGATCCCAATCATTGACCGCGCCTTTGTGCAGAGGCTCGCGCAGCACCGGCACGCCAACGCTATGATCCAGCATCATGCGCACGGTGGCCTTTTCCTTGCCGTGTCGCGCAAATTCCGGCCAATACTCGGCAACCGGCGCATCCACATCCAGCAGGCCCCGGTCCGCCAGAATATGCGCGCACAGGGCCGTTGCGCCCTTGGTGGAAGAAAATACGATGGAAACCGTATCGGCATTCCAGGCCGCGGGCGCGTCAGGCACCACCCGGCCACCCCATAAATCGACGACCCTTTCGCCATCCAGGGTGACGCAGACGGATGCGCCCAGTTCATCCAGTTCAGTAAAATTCGCGGCAAACCGGTCAGCCACCGCCTTGAACCGCGCGTCAAACGTGCCTGTCATGCGCCCGCCCGGTATGGTTTGTTCCAGCTTTTCCATGCTTTACGCCTCTGGCATTATTGTTGTTACGCGCCCAAGCCCGTATCGAAGCCATCAATGCTAACGGCATTTTTGCCGGCCCGATAGGCCTTTAGTTCGTCCGGCGATTTTTTTTCCGCCCATTGCCGCAGGATCTGGCGTTCACTTTTCAGGTCATATTCCGGCACCGCATAGCCGCAGCTTGTCTGCACACTGTCAATATCAAACAGCATGATCTGCCGCGCGCCGGGAATTGCCGGGAACCGGCCAATCAGCGTATCCCATCCAGCGTTTCCGGGCTGCACGGCGCGGCCCTTGCCATAAAGGCGCAGGATCAACGCCTGCTGGTCAAACGAGCAGAACATGATGGTGGCGCGGCCATCCGCCTTGAGATAGGCCGCCGTTTCATTGCCACTGCCGGTCAGATCCAGATAGGCGGCCTGATTGGCGCCCAGGCAGCGAAACGTGTCCATGCCCTTGGGCGACAGGCTGATGCGTCCGGTGGCGGCCGCCGTGGCAATGAAAAACACTTTCTGCCGGGCGATGAACGCCTGCAAATTTTCCGGTATATGATCGAAAAATTCCGCCACGTCTTGCTCCTTTCGCGATTTAACTGCGCCCTGTCGTCAGCACCAGCTTGCCCATTACCTTGCGCGCCGCCAGCAGGTTCAGCGCTGCCGCTACCTCTTCCAGCGGATATTTCCCGGTCACCAGCGGCTTGAGCTTGCCCGCCACATAATAATCCAGCAATTCCTGATTACGTTTCTGGAAATGCCCAATATCGCGGTCGATGGAGGCGCCCCAGAACACACCCACAATCTGGCAGCCTTTCAGCAGCGTCAGGTTCAGCGGGATTTTTGGAATTTCGCCATTGGCGAAGCCGACCACCAGAAAGCGGCCATTCCAGTTGATGGCGCGCAGCGCGGCCTCGGAATAATCACCGCCGACAGGATCATAGATCACATCCGCGCCCTTGCCGCCGGTCAGCGCCTTGATGCGTTCCTTGAGATCTTCCTTGTCATAATTGATGCCTTCATCCGCGCCATGCGCCTTGCAAACCGCCAGCTTGTCATCGGTTGAAGCGGCGGCGATCACGCGCGCGCCCATCGCCTTGCCCAGTTCGACAGCGGCCAGCCCCACGCCCCCCGCCGCGCCCAGCACCAGCAGGGTTTCGCCCGGCTTCAGATCACCCCGGTCCCTGAGCGAATAATAAGAAGTGCCATAGGTCAGCAGAAAGGCCGACGCCGTGACATAATCCATCTGGGGCGGGATTTTTGTGACCATTTCCGCCCGCACCAACGCCTGATCGGCAAAGCCGCCCCAGCCCGTGCCGATAAAGCACAGCACCCGGTCGCCGGCCGCCAGCCCCTTGACCCCCTCGCCAATGGAATTGATGACGCCGGCCACTTCGCCACCCGGGGAAAAGGGCAGTTTCGGCTTGTTCTGATATTTGCCCTGTATGATCAGATAGTCTGGAAAATTAACACCACAGGCATGTACGTCAATCACCACCTGGCCGGGCCCGGGCTTCAGATCGGGCAGTTCTTCGATCACCAGACTTTCGGGCATTCCAAGGGCCTTGCACAGTACCGCTTTCATCGTCATTTCCTTGTTCAAGATTGGGCAATAGGTTTGAGCTATAGCTAGCACAGGAAGCGCTGGACAGGAACCACCCAAGCTTGCGGCGCAGGGCCAATAAATAGTATAGGGCTAGGGTCATATCCGATGAAGGTGGCCGAATGCACACACAGATGAAGCGTGACGCGAAAAAACGGGCCGGACTATGGCTGGGGGCGCTGCTGGTTTATTTTGCGGGCATGCTCCAGGCGATGGCGGCGCAAACCCTGCTGGGCAGCAACCGGGACTGGGACGCCTTTGTCGTGACCGAGGGCAAGGCCAAGTCCTGCTATATGCGCGCCGCGCCGGGCAAAAGCGAACCCGCCGGGGCCAACCGCGGCGAGATCTATCTGTTCATAACGCATCGTCCCGCGGCCAAAATCAGCAACGAGGTCAGCGTGATTGCCGGCTATTCCTTCAAGCCGGGAAGCGCTGCCAGCATCAGCATCGGCAAGCAGAAATTTTCGCTGTTCACCGAAGGAGACGGGGCCTGGGTGGAAAAACCCGAAGACGAGGCGAAACTGATTGCCGCCATGAAACAGGGTGACCGGCTGACCGTTAATGGCACATCGCAGCGCGGCACCCAAACCACGGATTCTTATTCTCTGGCCGGATTCAGCGCCACGCTGAAAAGCATCAATCAGGCCTGTAACGTAAAATAGAAAGCTGACACATCATTATGGATAGCGCCGTCATTCCCGCGCCGGTAACCGGCCGCACCAATCTGATCGGGCTATCGCGCGAGGAATTTGCGCCGTTGCTGCGGGCCGCAGGCGTGCCAGAACAGCATGTGAAAATGCGCGCGCAGCAGATCTGGCACTGGATATATTTTCGCGGTGTGCGGGACTTCGACGCCATGTCGAATATTTCAAAGGAATTGCGCACACAATTCGCGGAACATTTTTCTCTCGCGCGGCCCAAAATCACCAGTGAACAGATTTCCAAAGACGGCACCCGCAAATGGCTGATGCGGTTCGCCGATGGCAAGGAAGCCGAAACCGTATTCATTCCGGAAGATGAACGCGGCACGCTGTGCGTGTCGTCGCAGGTTGGCTGCACACTGAATTGTAAATTCTGCCATACCGGCACCCAGATGCTGGTGCGCAATCTGACGCCGGGCGAAATTGTCGCGCAGATGCTGGTGGCGCGCGATGCGCTGGATGAATGGCGTAGCGAAGATCGCCATCTGACCAATGTGGTGATGATGGGCATGGGCGAGCCGCTATATAATTTCGATAATGTCAAAGCCGCGCTGCATATCGTTATGGATAATGAGGGGCTGAGCCTGTCGCGCCGCCGCATCACTTTGTCCACTGCGGGCGTAGTGCCGATGATGGCGCGCGCGGGCGCCGAAATTGGCACCAATCTGGCGGTATCGCTGCATGCCGTGCGTGATGAAGTGCGCGATGAAATCGTGCCGCTGAACCGCAAATATCCGATCGCTGAATTGCTGGCGGCGTGCCGCGCCTATCCGGGCGCGTCCAATGCGCGGCGCATCACCTTTGAATATGTGATGCTGAAAGGCGTCAATGACAGCCTTGCCGACGCGCGCGAACTGGTGCGCATCATTGCCGGCATCCCGGCCAAGATTAATCTGATCCCGTTCAATCCCTGGCCGGGCGCGCCCTTTGAATGCAGCGACTGGTCCCAGATCGAAGCCTTCGCCGAAATCGTCAACCGCGCCGGTTACGCCAGCCCGGTGCGCACGCCCCGCGGCCGCGACATCATGGCCGCCTGCGGCCAGTTGAAAAGCGAAAGCCTGCGGGCGCGCAGGGGAACTTAAACCCAGACGGTCATTTAGGCGCGCGTTTCAGAAACGGCACCAGCATTGGCACCTTGCTTCTATATTCCCGGTAGCGCTCGCCAAATATGCCGATCAGATCGCGTTCCTCAAATTGCAGCGCAAGCACAATGTATATCGTCGTCACCGCGGCAAACAGCAGATGCCCCCAGCTCATTTGCGGCGTCGCCCAAAAAGCGATAATGAACCCCGTCATAATCGGATGACGCACCAGCGCGTAAAAGCCCGGCGTGATCAAAGTTGGCTCAGAGGGCTGCAGATTTTTCAGATTCTGATAGACCTGCTGCAGGCCAAACAGTTCGAAATGCCCGATCATCAGAGTTGAGAGTAACACGATTCCCCAACCCAGAGCGCATATCCCCCACAGGATGGTTGCGCCCGCGCCCTCAACACTCCAGACCAGGCCGGGGATCGGCTGCCATTGCCAATACAGCAACAACAGCGCCAGGCTGGACAGCAGCACATAGGTGCTGCGCTCGATGGGTTCGGGAATAAACTTTGTCCACCAGCGCTTGAAGGCCGGGCGCGCCATCACGCTATGCTGCACGGCGAACAGGCCCATCAGCAACATATTGACGATAACCGAACCCAGCACCGGCCCCGGCGCTCCTGAGTCAATACCCTTTGGAACGCCGAAATTGGTGACAAAGCCGATGGCGTAGAGAAACGAGATCAAAAAGATCAGATAACCAAGCACGCCGTACACAACCGCAAGCACCCGCCCCATGTACCCCTCCCATCCTTGACCGGATTATTATTTCATCCGCTTTCCGGAAGGATAGGACCAATTCAACGATGCCGGCAACTGCATATGAGCATGGCCAGCGCGGCCCGTTTTGCCTATAGTGCGCACCAATCTGCTGCACATTTAACACGGACCCATAACCCATGCCTGACGTAAAAAAAGTCGTGCTCGCTTATTCCGGCGGCCTCGACACCTCGATCATCCTGAAATGGCTGCAGGAAACCTATGGCTGCGAAGTGGTGACCTTCACCGCCGATCTGGGCCAGGGCGAGGAGCTTGCGCCGGCCCGCAAAAAAGCCGAAATGATGGGCATCAAGCACATCTATATCGAGGATCTGCGCGAGGAATTTGTGCGCGATTTCGTGTTTCCGATGTTTCGCGCCAATGCGCTGTATGAGGGCGTCTATCTGCTCGGCACATCGATTGCACGGCCCCTGATCGCCAAGCGGCTGGTGGAAATTGCGCGCGAGACCGGCGCGGATGCCGTGGCGCATGGCGCTACCGGCAAAGGCAATGATCAGGTGCGGTTCGAACTGGCCGCCTATGCGCTGAACCCCGACATCAAGGTGATTGCGCCCTGGCGCGAATGGGATTTCAAATCGCGCACGGACCTTATTCAGTTTGCGCAGAAACACCAGATACCGGTGCCGAAAGACAAGCATGGCGAAGCGCCGTTTTCGGTCGACGCCAATCTGCTGCATTCCTCATCCGAGGGCAAGGTGCTGGAAGATCCGTGGGTCGAGGCCCCAGAGGCGGTTTATATGCGCACTGTTTCACCGCAGGACGCGCCCGACAAAACCACCGAAATCACGCTGGCGTTCAAACAGGGCAATCCGGTTGGGCTAAACGGCAAAAAGCTTTCGCCCGCCGCCATGCTGCACGCCCTTAACGGGCTGGGGCGCGAAAACGGTATTGGCCGCATCGATCTTGTGGAAAACCGTTTCGTCGGCATGAAATCGCGCGGCATTTATGAAACGCCGGGCGGCACGATTCTGCATGTGGCGCACCGGGCGATGGAATCGCTCACGCTCGACCGCGAGGCGATGCATCTGAAAGAAAGCCTGATGCCGCGCTATGCCGAACTGGTCTATTACGGCTTCTGGTTTGCGCCGGAGCGCGAAATGCTGCAGGCAATGGTCGATAAAAGCCAGGAACATGTGGAGGGCGAGGTGCGCCTGAAACTGTATAAGGGCAATGTCATGGTTGTGGGGCGGCAAAGCCCCAAATCGCTCTATTCCGACGCGCTGGTCACCTTCGAGGATGACCGCGGCGCCTATGACCAGAAAGATGCGGCCGGCTTTATCCGGCTTAATGCGCTGCGCCTGCGCACCCTTGCGGCGAGAAAGCGCAATAATCCCTGACACGGGCGAAATTTCCGGCTTTTGGCGTTCTATCCTTGCACAGCCGGGGCCGCTATGGCAGGTTGCGCGCCACTCACCCCCCTGCTTAAGGGGGCCAGCGCTGCGGTAGCTCAGTGGTAGAGCACTCCCTTGGTAAGGGAGAGGCCGAGAGTTCAATCCTCTCCCGCAGCACCAGCCGTTTCGCCCGCGCCATTGGCGCGGTCTTGCGAAACGGAGTGTCCCCCGAAGCTCATGCAAAGCATGAGCGTAGTGGGACGGATCACCTTTTACGTCACATTCATGCCGCCTTAATCAACATCATCATCGTCGGCGGCGTCTTCATCCTCCATAAAGGCAAGCAGGTCCCCGGCAGCGCTGATCGCGCCGGGGGCTTTGCGTTCGGCGGCGGTTGGTTGAGGCAGGTCGCTGGCGGCGAAACAGGGGCCGGAGACGACCTTGTCCAGCGCCGCCGCCAGATCGGGTTCCATCGCAAGGGTCGTTTCCAGAACCCAGAGCAGTTCCAGAAATTCTTCGCTCATCCGCGCGGTCCAGCGTTCGGGCCGGATTTCGTCCAGCGGCGACGATTTCTTGCCCGCGCGCTTTTTCATCCGATAGCCCAGCCACGACTGCACGACCTTGAGGCCCGACACTTCAAAATCCCACACCTCGGGCGCGACGGGGCCGAACCGGCCATCCCCGACCGTGATTTCGCGCTTGGTGGGGTCAAAGGCATATTCGGCGGGATATTGGGCTGGAGCAGACGACACGCCCTTGATCGTCGTGGCCTTGCCGTTCGGCACCTCGTCGCCTTGGTCCGCATCGCGGAATCGCGCGGCATAGGTGTGCAGCCAGATCAGCTTTCGGCCCAGCTTTACAGCATCAACAAAAGTCGCCCCGTCCTTCGTCATCGGAACCCGGGGGCCGGGAGTTTCAAGCTCGTTCCAGAACCGCTTGGTATAGGACTGGCCGCCGAGCAGGGCGTAAACATAGGCTGCAAGGTCTTCTGCCGAGGGGATCGAGCCATGTTCCTTGCCCAGCGCCGTCAGTAGCCCGGCAGTCACGTTCGGTTCTGTTCCGGCGGCGTCACGGTAAAGCGGAATCACATCCTTGCCACCACGACCACAGAACGCGTCTTTGTCAGGGACAGCAGCACTCACACACAGACCTGCACCTGCTCCAAGCACTTTAGTGCTCATGGTCATGAGGAATATCTGCTGCCCTGATGCTATGTCCCAAAGCAAACCAGCCATACGGTCGTTAACTCTGTTGTCCTCAAAGGCAAAATGACGATCCAAGAAACGCCAAAGATATTGCTTAACTTCTGGCACAGAGTCTTTTGCCGTCAAACCCGAGATTGGCGGCATTTGCGCGCGCGTTCGATGATGCGGATAGGCCCGTTGCACGGAGCGATAGTTATTGTTGTGGAATGCTTTAGCCTTCTCAGCCACTGGGGTTGAGATCAACCTATTCCACCGGGCACACCGGCATCAGGAATCGCCGTGCGCCTTACGGCATCGACATCGACTGGCGACGTCGTTGTCTCGCCGTCAGAATCGATTACGATCGCCACCTGCGCAACACGTTCTATATGCCGTACGTCTGCCGGCACACGCCTCCGCTCTCCTCGGAGCTGTCAGCCGTTGCGTTATTACCTCCGACTGCGACTGTTTTGAAATAGCGTTTGACTGATGAATGCAGCGCCTGATGTCTCGGTAA
>JAHHGO010000119.1 GCA_023252275.1 Alphaproteobacteria bacterium | reverse complement strand
GCCGAAAAACGCCGCAATCTGGGCGGTGGCCGCCGCCGTCTTGTTGGGCGTCCCGGCAACACCCGCGGCCGGATAACAGGTAATGCGGCCACGCCAGGGATAGACCGGCTGCCCCGCGGTTCCCGTATAGGGGTTGGGCAATGTGTTGCCCGCCTCGATATCCATCATGATAAACGGATAGAACAGCACCCTGAAGCCGCGCGCCTTCAGATCGGCTATCGCCCGCGCCACGCTCGCATCCGATGGCGTGCCGCCATAGGCGGGCCTGCCAGCCGCCTGGCTCACCACATAGGCAGAAATGCGTTCAATCCCGTCCACCTTCCACTGATCGGGCAGGGTGATTTTCGTTACATTCTCCACGCCCGGACGTATCTGGCAAAATCCCGCGCGCAGATCGGTCCCGAACCACGACACCACCAGCGCCACCGCCTCGCAATTCGTGCAGGTTTCCTGCAGCTGATCAAGCGCAAGATCCCAATCGCTTACGCCACTGAGATTGTTCTGGTTTTCCGGTCCCGTCTTGCCCTTGCCAATATCCTGCACCTGGATTTGCGGGTCATAACCAAACTCGGTCGAACCGGGAATCATGTCCACCCCGCGGATCAGCTGCTCCACATCGCTTAGTCCACGGAACACTTCGAATGAAAGCTGCGGAACACGGTTGCCAAACTGCTCCAGCGCCAGATCCTCGAACACCACATAGGCCAGATCGCGGAACCCCGGCGCATTACCCGCCCCCTCAATGGCCTCAATCAACGGATCAGGCGTCTGCGCGGCCGTGCCGCGATAGACGCGAAAATTCACGCCGCTCACATCCAGCAACTGGCCATCCGCCCATATCCGCCCGATGCGGGTGATCTCGCCCTCGCACAGGCCCACCGCAAAGCGCCCATAATAGGCATAGCTGGTTGTGCTGCCCGTGGAGGATCCCCCTCCGCCGCCCAACCCCTTGCCGCCGCGCGCGCCCGTTGAAGATTGCGTGGTGGTGGCCACTTCCTTGAATTTGGCGGCCCAGATAACCTGCCCGGCAACCCGCGCACGGCCATAAATCCGCGCAATGGGCGCGCCTTCGGTCGATGTCAGAATGCGCAGCTCATCCAGACGCGGCCCTTCGGATTGCCGGCCAGCATTGGCCCCGAACAATCGCTGGTCAACCAGGCTTCCGGCCACCGCCGCGCCAAGGCCAAGCGCCGCTGTCGCAAAAAACCCGAGACCTGCGCTGCTTGCATAGGATGCCGCGGCTGTCGTCAATACCAATGTCGCCATAATTTACTCCTTCAGCCCCGGAAAGCGGAATGCATAGGCCGCGCGCCGCGCCCAGCGGCCCAACGCTTCCTCGCGCACCGCATGCCCGGAACAGGCGTGAATAATATTTCCGTGTCCGGATAAAATACCCGCATGCCGCGCCGGCCCGTTGCGCACCATGCGAAACATCAGCACATCGCCCGCTCCGGCATCGGCAATCGCAATTTCAGCCATATGTCGGCGCGCCGCGTCGCGCATCAGCTCCAGCGCATCGGCCTCGGCCCAGTCCATCGCATAGGGCGGCGCCGTCTCCGGCTCCGCGCCATACAGATCTCGCCATACGCCGCGAATTAGGCCAAGGCAATCGCATCCGCCGCCCCTGCAGCTCGCCTGATGCTGATAGGGCGTACCGATCCAGGCGCGCGCCGCCGCAATAATCCGTGGACTGCTTGCCATCGGATGCGCTGACGATGGATGGTGCGTCATAGCCGCCCGCCATCATTGGCCATTCCCGCCTGCGGATAGGACTGCATCCAGTCATTCCCCGGCATCCTGTGAAAGCCGCGATAATTGACCGCATTATCAAACTTCGCCTTGCAGCTCTCGAACTGCTTGTCGCACCCGGCGGTGATGCTGAACGTGTCGCCGGCAATAATTACCTGCGGCATGGCCAGCCACAAATCCACTGTTACAATCCCGCCAGACAGCCGGTGTTCCTTCACCTCCATGGCCAGCCCGTTATTCGCGCCGCTTGTCCACAGAATTTTGCCGCGCGAAAACCAGCCGCTGGAAAAAGCCTCCAGTCCGCTGGCAATAAAACTGCGCCTGTTATCCTCGTTTACGGGAATGCTCTGTACACTGCCGGTTCCCTTATAGGCGGGCAGGGTCAGATTGACGCCGCATTTGGCGCTTCCCAGATCGGTGTCACAGCCATACTGAAACAGCCGCCCCTGCGGCTGGTTCAGATGATGCGCCAGCCCGCGCACCTCGGCGCGAAAGCCCGTTGGCCCGCGCCGCGCCTCGCCCAGATTGCCGCTGGCCAGCACCACGCGCTGCGCCGCATTCTGCCAGTTGACGCGCAGAATCTGAATCTCGGCATTGTCAAACCTGCCCGCCGCCAGATCGGCTTCATTCAGCGATGCGGCGCTGAGCGCCCCGATCACTTCCAGATCATCGACATTCAGCCCCAGCGAGTTTTCAATGGCGCTGGCTTCAAATCCGCTCAGCGCCACATAGGTCACCCCGTCAAATGTCAGATCGCGGTCATGGCTGGTAAAGCCCGACACCGCGCCGCTGCGCAGCGTCAGCTTCCAGCAATGGCATAAGGTCGTCGCGCCACTGTCCAGATGCGCCTGCATGCCTGTGGGAAGAATTTTCATATGCGTATCTCGATCAGAGGAATATTGGGAATTTGCCCGGCATTGAACGCGGCCTGGTTGATTTCCAGAAAATCCGTGTCAAACCGGACCGGCACGTCAAACGCGTAACCGGCGCTGATGCTCACCCCCGAACCGGGCGGCGTGTTAAAAATAATCATCCCCGCCGCGCTGTTCACGCTGAACAGGCCCGCGCCTTGCTCCACACCGTTCAGCGCCACGCGCACACTTCCCGCCACCGGCTTGCGGATGGCGCGCGCATAAGACTGGCTGCCGCTGATATAATTTTTGTAAAGCTGAAAAGTTGAGGCACTCCCCGTGCCGGTCCCGATGATCTGATCATTCGGATTAATGGCCGCGCCCGGCGCGCCGGATTGAAAATCGCTGAAATCCTTGAACCGGAAGCCATGCAGCCGCCCGCCACGCGCTTCAAAAAACGCGATCACCTGATGAATGTCCGCCAGCGAGCGCACGCCGTAGCCCGCATTATAGCGCCGCCTTGAATCCGCCCACATACTATTGCGTTCTTCATAGCCGCTCGCCAGCGTAACAATTTCCGTGCGCCGCTCCGGCCCGCCGCTCGCCCCCAGGCTGATGCCGGTCGGAAAACGGATTTCATGAAACGCCATGTTGCGTCCCCCTTACAAATTGCGCGCGCCGCGCCCGGCTGCGCGTTGCAGCATGGCGGCGATCTGCGCCTCGGACTGGCGAAATCCGGCCGCATCGGGCGTCGTCACATTGAAATTTATGGTAACCGCGCGGCCTCCGCCCTCGCCTGCGCGCACGCCCAGCCGTCCATCGGCCCCGCGCGCCAGCGGCAATATGGCTTCCGGCCCCGCTTCTCCCATCAAACCGGTATTGCCGCCCTGGATGGCAAACAGACTTGGGCTGTTCACCACGCCGCCGCGCGCCAGCGGAATGACACGGCCTTCTGAAAATGCATTGCCACTGGCGTTGCGCATTGCGCCGCTCAGCAAACTGCCCAGCCCCTTGCCAATCGCGCCTGAAAATGAACTGGCCGCCGATTTCAGGGTGCGCTGGCTCAACGACAAAATCACCGAGCGGAATGTGTCCGACAGATCCTTGCCGCGCAACGCGGCCCCGGTAAAGGCGCGCGTCAGCGCCTCGCCCGCATCCTTCCCCGCACCCGCCAGGCTGCGCAGGTCGCTGCTATATTCCCGGGTCCGTACGCGCAGCTCGCTCAGCTTCTGCAATTGCTGATCCATCTGCTGAATAATTCCGCCGCCGGCCGCGCCCGGTTCATCCATTACCGCCATGCTCTGCTCCCTGATCTGGAAATTGCACGCATAGCGCGCGCATCTCATTGTGTCCCATCACCGGCGCGCCCTCCGCGCCAAAGCCGCCATACAGATAGCCATCGAGCGCCGCCTGCAATTCCACCGGGCTCATGCGCCAGAATTGATCCGGCGTCAGACGTAACTGCCCGAAGGCAAACCGCATCAGACGCCGCCAGGGAAAGGGGCGGATTGATCCTCCTGCCGGCTCTCCTTTTTATCCGGCGCGGACCCCGCGCCAAACGCCGCCTGCAACAGATCGATCACCAGCGCCAGATAGGCGGGAACGCCCCCCTCGGCGCGCATCCGCGCCACCGCGTCATCTGAAATGTCCTGCCCGGCGCCGCGCAAGCCCGCGCCAATCACGCAGATCGCTTCGCGCGCCGTGATGCGTCCGCTTTCAAATCGCTGCGCCAGCGCCAGAATGTCTTCGCAGCCGAGCCGCTCCTCCAATTCCGCCAGCGCGCCCAGCGTCAGGCACAGCTTGTAACTCTTGCCGTCCAGTGTGGCGGAAATCTCACCGCGATGCAGATTGGCCATGCTCAGATCACCGTGAAGCTGAGCGATCCGGCGCTTTCCAGCGCCAGAGTGTAGACCACCTCGCCATCATATTCCCCGGCATATTCCAGCGCCGTAATCTGGAACGCGCCCTGAATAATGCCAAAACTCGGCACAATAAGCTGCCAGTTGCGGATGGCGCCGTTGAAAAAATATCCGCGTACCGTTTCATCCGCCGCATCGTCGCGGAACACGCCGGTGCCGCTGACCGATGCGGTTTTGACGCCCGCGCCCTCCAATATTTCGCGCCAGCCATTCACGCTGTCGGCATTGGTGATATCCACCGGCCTGGCGTTGAGCGACAGGCTGCGATTGCGCATGCCCGCAACCGTGACGAAAACTCCCGCGCCTGTGCTGTCAACTTTCAACAGCAGATCGCGGCCCTTTTGTGCGGCCATATTGGTCTCCTTTTATCGGGTGAAAATTCAAACCGGATGCGTCACGGCGCGAAACCGCACCAGCCCGTGGCGCGATATGCCGTCGGGGTCGGGAAATTCATCGGCAAACACAAACCGCAAATCCACAAGCTGATGCCCGCTCAGGCTCAGCGCCACACCATTCAGCGCCGTAATGATCGCCGCCATGAGCTGCTTCATTTCCTTGCGGCCCTGATAGCGCGACCAGATATGAATGCTCATCGCATGGCTTTCGCCATCGAGATCGCCCGCGCCCCAGGCCGTGGCCGTGGCGTCACCCACCACCACATAGGGAAATGGCGCATTTTGCGGCACATGATCATAGACCGGCTCGGCCAATAACAGATCAAGCCGGGCAAAAATCGCCTGCTGCAACTCCCAGCCTGCTGCGGTCATGGCAATACCTCTCTGAACAAAGTGATGGATTAATTCGTCATTGCGCGGCGCGGAACGCGGCGTGCCTCCTTCTCCCGCTTTATGTTCTCTTCGCCTGACGGCTCATCGCGGGAGAGGGCTCTTTTTCTTCTCCCTCTCCCGCTTTATTTTCTCTTCGCCTGATGGCTCATCGCGGGAGAGGGCTCTTTTTCTTCTCCCTCTCCCGCTTTATTTTCTCTTCGCCTGACGGCTCATCGCGGGAGAGGGCTCTTTTTCTTCTCCCTCTCCCCTTTGGGGAGAGGGCCGGGGCCCGCTGCGCCAGCGCTAGCGCGGCGAGTGAGGGGGATCTCACTTCAATGAGATAAATTTCTACCCGGCCACGCCTTCCTGGCAGCGGCATTGCATCCAGCGCCCGCGCTGGTTCACATTGGTGATGCTTTTGATTTCCAGCACCCGGCTACCAAATATCAGCCGGTCGTCCGGCGTGACATCCTCACGATACCGCAGCCGCACCAGATAATTTTGCACCGGCTGCACGCGCATCGCCTGCACGCTTTCATTTCCGGTAAGCGGCGTGATCTCCGCCCATAAAGCGGCGACATCCGTCCAGCTCACGCTCACGCCGCCGCCCGCATCCGCCACATTACTGCGGCGCTGCAGAATGACTTTCTGCCGCATGGCTCCAATCATTTCACAGCCTCATAATTCTGTATGGCGCAAGCAGCGCCTGCACACCCATCGGCAGAACAGACGCGCCGCCATCCGCATCCCGCATCACTTCCCGGTTTTCGAAATAATGCGCCGTCAGCATCAACAGGGCCTGGCGCAACGGCGCGGGCACATCGCCCGGGCCCGCGCCATGGCCGCAGACAAAATCAATCTGCAATCCATTGGCGGCGCGTTGTGGCGCTGGCGCGGATGCGGCATTACGCAGCACCAGCCGGCCGGGAATGCTTGCCGTATCCGCGAAATAATTTTCCGCCGCCCACACCACGGCCTGATCCGCATCATTAAATAGCGTCACCGAACTGACCGAAATCAGCGGCGCTTTCGGCATCTCAATAAAACGCGCCCGCCCGGCGCTGATCGCACCCTGCCGCACGCCATCCCACCATTCACTACCCGCCTGCCCCGGCCAGGCGTCCAGCATCCAGCGCCAGGTCTGGCTGATCAGCGCCCTGCCGGTCCAGCTTTCCACCATCAGCCGCGCCGCGCGCAGATGCCCATGCAACAGCGCCAGCTCGTCCTCGTTGCTGATGCGCAGATGCGCCAGCGCCTCGGCCTCGCCCACCGGCTCAATCGCGGGCGCGCTCAGCAAACTCAACCGTTCACGGATCATTATTTCTGCTCCACTCTGACGGTGATGGAACGCTCATCCGTGCGCCCCTGCGATGTCGTAATTCGATTGGTCAGCTGATAAATCTGCCCGGCGGTCCCGCCCGAAACCGTGACCGTGGCGGTGCTGGCGGTGCTGGACGCGGAGCTTTGCGTCATATCCGCGGGAAAGATTGTCCAGATGCTGCTGCTCAGCGTTTCACCGCCCTGCAAATATCCCGCGCCCCAGTTGATGGAATAATCCAGCACCGCGCCGGGGTCCTTGATGTAAAGCTGCATCCCATGCTCCTCATGTTGGATCGGCGATTTCCAGATCGAAGGCGTTTACCGTCATGGTGTTGCCCGCTGTCACCGCCTGCGAAGCAGCCAGGCTCGTCACCGCCAGAAGCACGCTGGCCGTGTCATCGACCAGCGCCACATGATCGGCGGCTCCGCTCACATCTACGGTGATTCCGGTCTGCTGATTGATGGTCAGCTTGCGGCCTGACACATCTCCGTTGGCTGGCCCCGCAAAATTCGCCGATGTAATCGCCCGCTGCCCGCATCGTTTGCCGGTTGGGGAATTGGCGTTGGCCTCCGCATAGCTCACCGGCGCGCCAATGCACACTACAAGCTTGTCCGCTGTATTCTTGATCTGGTTCAGCGCCGCATCAAGTACGGCATCATCTACTGTCTTTGTCATTTTCTACTCCGTGATTGATTTGGAACGGCTATCCGATTGGACAGATTTTCTGCGTGCGCCGTTAGGGACGGGATGCGTCCGGAAACCCGGCGCGCCTGCGGCGCTTAATGCAAGCACCGGCAGATCGAACTGGAATGCTGAATTCAGTTCCTGTACGGAAAATAAATGCGCCTGCATTATTCCCGGCGCCTTAAAACTCTCCGCAAGAAACGCATCCGTTGGCGATAAGCTCCCACCCAGTGCAAGCACTGGGATCTCGAAGCTTTCTGCAAAGAATGCATCCGCCACATTCATGTTATGGATTTGCGAAATGCCGGGGGTTTCCGCGCTAAACGCGCATGCCGCTTTGGAGGCGGATAAATTATGCGCCTGTGTGATCGCAGGTGTTTCAAAACCTGAACCATTCACCAGGCCGGACGGGTTTAGAATTGTATCTCCGCCGGCCACCGCACCCGCAAACATCCGAGGCTGCGCCACCTGAAACATTTCCAACTGGTTCAGATAGCGGTGCATGACATCCGCCCCGCTCAGCGCGGAATTATATTCAATGTGATAAAAAAGTGTATTGGCGGTGCCCGCCGGGATGCCCGCATCACCAGCGGTATGCCCAAACACAAGTTCCGGCGTCGCATACCCCTGAAACCCGGCATTGCCGACGGCTGCCGAACCCTCCAAAACCCCGTTCAGATAGATGGATAGCAGCGAATTGCTGCACGTGATGGTTGCGTGATAGGCTTGTCCAACCGTAAGAACAGTGGTTCCAGCGACGAATTTGGATGTGCCGTCATAGATAAACGCGGCGATAAGATTGCTCGAATTGACATATAATGTTCTATCGTGTGCGCCGCCACCGGGAGATTCAGCTATATCCGAAATCCCCTGTGCGCCAGAAGCGCCATACACAAACAGGCATTCCCGCGACCACGGCCTGAGCTGATGCCCTGGCGCGGCGCCATACCCCGTCGATCCCGCCAGTTTTACCCCAAAACCACCAACAGTGGGGTTTGGCTTCCATGCCGTTCCGGAAGCTTTGGCGTGGCGCTGCTTCGGTCCCAGGTCGTCAGCGTAAGGCCCCAGTTCGCTGAAAAACGCATAAGCCTGTTCAACAGCGTTAGCCAGATGCGCTTTCGGATTTAACTCAATGCCGTTAACGCCCGGCAGAATATCCCGGACGCTGTTCAGCGCATATGGAATATCGTCGAACGCCATCAGTAAGCCACCGCTTGCGGATACAGATCCAGCGTATTGCCGCTGGCGGGCAGCGCAACGCCGGACAGATTTTCCAGCACCACCTTGAACGGCGCGTTGGGAATCAGCACCGCGCGGACGTTCTCATGAATAATTTCGGCGGAAGGCAGCCCAGGCTGCGCTGACGTTTGTCGCGATTTCTCGGATGACTACTTCAGTTATTGACTCGTTCAGAGGGTCGTTCTATGTTTGTTCTTCAACCGGAGAGCGCATAGGATATGCCGTCACAAGCCTTCCATTTGCAGAG
>JAHHGO010000118.1 GCA_023252275.1 Alphaproteobacteria bacterium | reverse complement strand
CGCGGCTATTGTTTCGGCAATGATTCCCATCTCGGCAGCATTAGGTTCAAGCTTTGTTACCGGACACAAAATTCCAGCGGGAAAATATCTGGCGTTCGCCTCCATCATACTTGGTCTGTGCATGGTCAATGGCTTTGCCATCAGCGCCAAACCGGAAGTTCTGTTTGGCGATTTTCTGTTTTTAATCTGCGGAACCATGTGGGGAGCTTATTCGGTTATATTGCGCCAATGGCAGCTGGATCCGATGCCGGTGACCATCGTCGTGTCCATGCTGTCGCTGCTGTATCTGCCGGTTTATTTTCTGCTGCTGTCGCCGGATTTTGGTGATGCGTCAACCGGCGAGATTGCCTTCCTTGCCTTTTATCAGGGCATCCTCGCGTCCATTGTTTCGCTCTTGCTGTTTTCCTATGCCGTCAGAGCCATCGGCCCGCAACGCGCCACATTGGGTAACGCCACCGTGCCGATATTCGCGGCGATGCTGGCCGTGCCGGTATTGGGCGAACTCCCCACGCCGATACAGTGGCTGGGCATCGCCCTGGTCGTCGGCAGCGTAATTTTCGCCGCGAATATTCAGGAGACGCCCGCCACTACGGAAAAATAGCTTCCTGCATCAGCCCGGCCGTTTCATCCAGCCCCAGCATCAGATTCATATTCTGCACACCCTGCCCGCTGGCGCCCTTGACCAGATTATCAATGACGCTGACGATAATCGCCCGGCCCGGCCTGCGGTCCGCCACCACGCCGATCAGGGCAAAATTGGTGCCGCGCACATGCCTTGTGGCCGGAACCTCTCCAATAGGCAGTACCCGGACAAATGGCTCCGCCGCATAGCGGCCGGCAAGCGCCGCGTGAATATCCGATGCCGTGTTTCCCCCCGCAAGCTGGACATAAATCGTGGACAAAATACCCCGGTTCATCGGCACGAGATGCGGCGTGAAACTGGCCAGAACGGGCGCGCCCGCCGCCAGGCTCAGCTCCTGATCCAGTTCCGACATATGGCGGTGATTGGCGACGCCATAGGCGTGGATCGCCTCGCTGACCTCGCTGAACAAACTGCCTTCTTTCAACGCCCTGCCCGCGCCGCTGACGCCGGATTTTGAATCAACAATAATGTAGCCGGTTTCAATCATTTTTTGCGACAGCAGCGGAACAAGCGGCAGCAGCGCGCTGGTCGGATAGCAGCCGGGACAGGCCACCAGCCGCGCCCTGGTGATTTCCTTGCGGTAAAATTCCGTCAGTCCAAAGACGGCCTCGCTCTGCAACTCCGGCGCACGGTGCGCATGGCCATACCATTTTTCATAGGCCGCCAGATCGCGCAGCCGGAAATCGGCTGACAGATCGACCACCTTTTTGTTGCGCGGAATGGCGGCAATAACTTCCTGTGTCGTGCCATGCGGCAGGCCGCAAAAAATCAGATCATACTGATCCCATTTCAACTGATCGATGCTCACCAGCGCCGGAAGGCCGAGCCCCGCCAGATGCGGAAATACGCTGCCATAATCCTCGCCCGCCTTGCGATCGGCGGTGACGGCGGCGATGCGCACATCCGGATGCCGCGACAGCAGACGCACAAGTTCCGCGCCCGTATAGCCGCTTGCCCCCAGAATAGCGATGTTGGCAGGATTCTTTGACATGGTTTGCTCCGTTCAGAAATTTACGCAAAGAAAAAGGGGACGCCCGCCGGACGTCCCCTTTCCAAACAGAAAGTTGCGCGCCGGTTAGCGCTTGGAGAACTGGAAGCTGCGTCGGGCTTTGGCGTGGCCATATTTTTTGCGCTCGACCACACGGCTGTCGCGCGTCAGAAACCCGCTGAGTTTCAGCACAGGCCGCAAATCCGGCTCATAATAAGTCAGCGCCTTCGAAATGCCGTGCCGCACCGCGCCCGCCTGACCCGATAGACCACCGCCCTTGACGGTGCAGAACACATCAAACTGCCCCACCCGCCGGGAAACTTCAAACGGCTGACGCAAAATCATCTGCAGCACAGGGCGCGCGAAATAGGCCGGCAAATCGCGGCCATTAATGGAAAAGCGTCCGCTGCCCGGCTTGATCCATACCCGGGCGATGGCGTTCTTGCGCTTGCCGGTCGCATAGGAGCGTCCGAGACTGTCGATTTTCGGCTCCACGCGCACAGCATCGCCAGTTACCGGTGCGGCAGCATCGCGCTGCACGGCTTCCTGGGCGTCGCGGCGCTGCCGGTCAATCAGCGCATCCTTGAGATCGCCAAGTCCTGTTTTTTCCTGCGCCATGCTCAGCCGATCCTTGTATTTTTACGATTCAGGGATTTGAATTCCACCGTGACAGGCGTTTGCGCCGCATGCGGATGATCCGAACCCGCATAAATCCGCATATTGCTCAATTGCTGACGCCCAAGCGGCCCTTGCGGCAGCATGCGCTGCACCGCCTTGGACAGAACCCGCTCAGGATGCGCACCGGCCAGCGTTGCGCCCGCCTTGCGTTCCTTGATACCGCCCGGATGGCCGGTGTGCCAATAGAATGTCTTGTCCGCCAGCTTGTTACCCGTCAGACGCACTTTCTCGGCATTGATGACAATGACATTATCTCCACAATCCATATGCGGGGTGAAGGTGACCTTGTGCTTGCCGCGCAAACGCATGGCGATAAAGCTCGCCAGACGGCCCAGCACCGCGCCATCGGCGTCAATGACCAGCCACTTTTTATCGATTTCCGACGCTTTCGCCGAATAGGTTCTCATATGCTCTCTCCAAGTCCAGCACCCCTAAACGGGCGGCATCCGGAATGGCGCGCAGTATGCCTTTAATTTTTCACAAGTCAAGTCAGCAGGTGATAATAATTATCAAATTTTTCAATGACTTAGATGTATGGTATTATATTACCACAAGTCTTTAACCCGATCACTGTGGCCTAAAGCCTTTTCCGGTCAGCCTGAACAGTTACATCAGGCTGACCGGATGGCTTAAGCCAGCATTATTTTCCCGGCGTCACTTGCCGCTGCGCGCTTCGGCAAAGGCCGGACGGCCAAGACAGCGGCCAAGCCATGCCCCCGCATTGGGATAAGGCGCCAGATCGAATTTCGCCATTTGCAGCCAGGCCAGCACCGCCGCCACATTCAGATCAGCGATGCTAAAGCTGGACCCCAGCAGATAATCCTTGCCCGCCAGCGCGCCATCCAGCACCTTCAGCGCCGCGCCGAGCTTGGTGTTCGCCGCCGCCACTTCGGAATCCGGCGTGGCCGGGTTCATCCGCTTCATCAGCAATGTCAGCGCCGGGCCTTCCGCTTCGGTCACGGCCCAGAAGCTCCATTGCAGCGCGCGGCCTTCATCGGCGATATTCTTGGGCTGCAAGTCGCCGCCATATTTCTTCGACAGATACAGATTGATGGCCAGCGATTCACACAGCACCACCCCGTCATCTTCAATGGCTGGAATATGCCCGTTCGGGTTGATTTTCAGAAAATCCGGCTCGCGCGAACCGCCCGTATTGGTGATGGGCACATTTTTGTAATCAATGCCCAGCTCTTTCGCCAGCCACATGACGCGCAGCGCGCGGGATTGTGGAATTCCGTAAATTGTAAGCCCCATCGTCAGCTCCCTGTGTTATGGACAATCCATTACCGGACATCCTATTATTGCTGGCGCATAGTTGATCAGAAAATCGTCTCCGGCACAATGGACAGGCTAATTCCATGCATGATGAAAATTACAGGGATGAAGATCTGGCCAAAATCCTGAAGGCAACCAAAACCATTGCGGTGGTGGGCGGCAGCCCCGAACGCAACCGGCCCAGCTATAGCGTCATGCAGTTTCTGCAAAAACGCGGCTTTCGCATTGTGCCGGTTAATCCGCGCGCGGCCGGCGAAACCATTCTGGGCGAAAAGGTTTATGCCTCACTTGCCGATATTCCCTTTCCCATCGACATGGTGGATATTTTCCGCACCTCCGACGCCGCCGGGCAGGTCAGCGACGAAGCCATTGCGGTAAAGGCCAAATTTGTCTGGATGCAGCTGGGCGTGCGTAATGACGCCGCCGCCGCCCGCGCCCGCGCCGCCGGGCTGCAAGTGGTGATGGATCGATGCAGCAAGATCGAATATGGCCGCCTGTCCGGCCAGATCGGATTTATGGGCGTGGACACCGGCATTATCAATAATTCACGCCGCCGCCGCGTATAAAAGGAATTCACAATGAGCACATATGGCTTCGATACCTTATCCATTCACGCAGGCGCCGCGCCCGACCCGACCACCGGCGCGCGCATTACGCCCATCTATCAAACGGCGTCCTATGTATTTGACGATGTCGACCACGCCGCCGCGCTGTTCAATTTACAGGAATTCGGCAATATTTATTCGCGCATCACCAACCCGACCAATGCGGTTCTGGAGGCGCGCATCGCCGCGCTTGAGGGCGGCAGCGCCGCGCTGGCGGTGGCGTCCGGCCATGCGGCGCAATTTATCGTCTTTCATACATTGATGGAAAATGGCGATGAGTTTGTTGCCGGCAATAAATTATATGGCGGTTCAATGAACCAGTTTTCACACGCCTTCGCCAAAATGGGCTGGCATGTGAAATGGGCCGAGGCGACCGAACCGGAAAGCTTTCGCCGCGCCATTACCCCGAAAACAAAAGCCATCTTTATCGAAAGCCTGGCCAACCCCGGCGGCATTGTGATGGACATTGCCGCCATCGCCAAAATCGCCAATGAGGCCAATATTCCGCTGATCGTCGATAATACGATGGCCACCCCCTATCTGTGCCGGCCGCTGGAGCATGGCGCGGATATTATCGTGCATTCAGCCACAAAATTTCTCGGCGGGCATGGCAATTCACTTGCAGGCCTGATCGTGGATGGCGGCAAGTTTAACTGGTCGAATGGCAAATATCCCACGCTGTCGGAACCCTCGCCCAGCTATCACGGCATGAAGCTGCACGAAACCTTTGGCAATCTGGGCTTCGCCATTGCCTGCCGGGTGCTGGGCCTGCGCGATCTTGGCCCCGCCCTGGCGCCAATGAACGCTTTTCTGATTTTGACGGGCATTGAAACCCTGGGGCTGCGCATGCAGCGCCATTGTGAAAACGCCATGAAGGTAGCCCAATTTCTTCAGGGGCATAATCAGGTGGAATGGGTATCCTATGCGGGGCTCCCGGATAATCCGTTTAATGCGCTTGCGCAGCGCTATATGCCAAAAGGCGCGGGCGCGGTTTTCACATTTGGCGTCAAGGGCGGCTATGATGCGGGGGTAAAACTTGTCGGTGATGTCAAACTGTTCAGCCATCTGGCCAATATTGGCGATACGCGCAGCCTGATCATTCATCCGGCTTCCACCACCCATCGCCAGCTTGACCCGGCCACCGCAAAGGCCGCAGGCGCCGGGCCGGATGTGGTGCGCCTGTCTGTGGGGCTGGAGGATGCGCAGGACATCATTGCCGATATGGATCAGGCGCTGACGAAACTCTGATTATTTCCCCAGCAAAACATAATTGGCGCCGGGCTTGCCCTGCGCCGCGCTGGCCAGATCCGACATCAGTATCGCCGCTGCCTCAACGGAATAATGCACCGGGTCCCAGTAATTTGTGTCGGTGGTGGTGAACGGGCTTTTAATCATGAAGTCTGCGGCAATGGTATTGGGAGTTTGCGCCACAATCGCGCCAACACGCTTTTTGCATTCTGCCCATTCCATTCCGCTGATACTGTCCGGCAGGGATTGCCGCGCATGATGATAGGGCGCCATGAACAGTATTTTTTGTGTGTGCGGCGGCAGCGCGCCCAGCATGGTCCGTAACATTGAAAGCGCCGGAAAATTAATTCCTGCCGGATCAAAGCCTTGTGGGGCTTTGGTTTCCGCCTGCGCATTGGCGCGCGAAACCGCCAGCGACGCCTGCACCTTCGTAAGATCATAGGCCGCCAGATCCGGCAGAAAACTGGTATAGCCGTCACGGCCATATTTCAGCCGCCGCAGGCCCAGCATTGTGCCCGCCTGACGTCCCGCCTGTTCAATCGTGTACAGATTAAATTGATACAGATAATCATTGAATGGATTGCTGTCATACATCCATTCCGGAAACGGGCGCGGCGTATATTTCTCAATCGTCTCACCCGCCTCGCACCACACCACATCAATGCCCACAATCACGGCCTTTGCAGCGGCGTGATGACGGGTAAATACCTCCAGCAGCCTGGTTTGCTCATAGGCGGTGGCGCTATTCATCGAAAGATTGGCAAACCGCGCGGAAAAAAGCCCGTTCAGCATTTCAGGCCGCAGCAGGCGTGCGGTTGAGGTGCCGATCACCACACTGTCATAATCGGGTTTACGCGCCAGCGCCGGAAATGAATAGCGCGCATTGGAGGCAATCGGCACGCGGTCCAGCGGCGGAGATAATGGCAGCGTGTCGAACGGATCAATGAGGATGATCAGCAGATAAAGCAACAGCCCAAGCCCGATACCCCCGCCAAAAAACCAGCGGGCGAAACCGCGCCAGCCCGGCTCTCCGGTATTTTCAGAACTGGAAATAGATGAATTCACTTTGCAACCCCCCGCCAATCAGCAGGATCAAAAACATCACCGCCGCCCCAGCCAGCAGCCCCACCGGCCGCCAGGGCCGCAGTTTTTCCAGTATCGCCGTCTGGCTGGATGGCCCGCTCAGCGCGGCAATGGTTCCGGCAATCAGAACCAGATAATTTACAAACGGCCCGATGGCCGCACCTTCAATCCCGTTCATTCCCGCCAGCGAACGATAGATCGACCAGGTGGCGGGAAAGCTCTCGGTACGGAATAATATCCAGGTCGCTGCTATGAACAAGGTCATGCACAGCCAGCCAAGCCATGACGGCATGGAAAACCCGGCGCGCCGCCACAGAATATTGGCCGCCACCCCCGCCCCATGCATGGCGCCCCACACCACATAGGTCCAGTTCGCGCCATGCCACAGCCCGCCCACCAGCATGGTCAGAAACATATTGCGCGCCTGATACCACACACCGCCGCGATTACCGCCCAGCGGAATATACACATAATCCCGCAGAAAGCGGCTCAGCGTCATATGCCAGCGCCGCCAGAAATCCTGAATGCTGGTCGCCATATGCGGGCGGTCGAAATTAAACGGAATAATAAAACCGAACATCAGCGCCATGCCGATGGCCATATCCGTATAGCCGGAAAAATCGAAATAGAGCTGCAGCATATAGGCATGCGCCGCCAGCCAGGCTTCACCCATATTCAGCGTGCCGCCGTCCAGCACCCGCCTGAAAAGCGGCGTCGCCATGCGCGCGGCGCTATCGGCAATCAAAACTTTTTTCGACAGCCCAATCAGAAACATCATGCCGCCGCGCGACATTCTTTCGCTCAGTCCGGCACGCATCGGGTTCAGGTGAAACTGGCCGATAATTTCATTGTGCCGGACAATCGGCCCGGAAATCAGATGCGGAAAAAACGCCACGAACAGGATGTAGTCGCGCAATCCATGCACCGTCACCGCTTCGCCCCGTGCGGCGGCCCGGCGCAAATCCATCAGATAGGAAATATGCTGAAAGGTGAAAAAGCTGATGCCCAGTGGAAGTATGATGCCGATGGGTTCATGGCTCCAGCCGCCAATCGCGGCAAGACTGCCGGTAATGAAATCCGCATATTTGAAAAGCGCAATAATGCCCACATTGAACAGCACCCCGGCCAGCGGCAGCCAGTCAAAATGCCGCCACCGCGCAAAGGCCTGCGCGATAAGCCAGTTGCCAAGCGTAGAGCTGAGCAATATCGGCAGAAACCTAATGTCCCAATAGCTGTAAAAAATCAGCGAGGCGATGACAAGCGCCCATAGCCGCAGCTCCAGCCGTTCCGGCAGCGCATAATAAACGCCCAGCGAAAGCGGCAGAAACAGCAGGATGAATACTTCCGAATTAAACAGCATGGCGTCCCGGTATTTCGCCCGCCGCCGCCATGCGCGCCAATCCTTCCTCCAGGGTGCATGGCGTCACGCCCAGCCGCGCCTGCATGGGGGCGATGTCAAACGCCTTGTCCTCAAGCAGCCGGCGCACTTCATCGCCGCCGATGGCTGGCACGCCCGGAACAAAATTCGTCAACCATGCCAAAGCCTGAATTCCCCATAAAGGCGCGGAAACAACCCGCACGCTGCGCCCCGCCGCATGGGCGCAAACCCGGATCAGTTGCGCATAATCCAATGGCTCGGCGCCTGCAATTATTATCGGCGCGCCGGTGACGGATTTTTCGATCGCCGCAAGGACACAGCGCACCACATCGTCCCGGTGAATGGGCTGCAACAACGCCTTGCCGCGATTCGGCAAGGCAATGACCGGCGCCCAGCGGGTGAATTTCAGGACGCGGCTGATATTATTGTCCGCGCCGCCATAGATCATGGTTGGATGCAGAATTATCCCATTGCCATATTCACGATGCGCGGCGTCGGCGGCCATCACCTGGGCGGCCTTTTCATCCGGGAAGCGCGTGAATTTACGGGTCGAGCCCAGAGTCACGAGATATGCCAGCTTGTCTTGCAGGGCCGCCAGGATCACCGATGTAAATCTGGCATGGGCCGCATTGATGACGCAGTCCGCACCGGCCAGCACGGCGCGCAACTGATCCGCGCCACCCTCAACATCCACAGCAACGGGACGCCCCCCTTCACCCAGCCCCTGCAGCCACGAAACTGTGCGGGCAATGGCGGTGACTTCCGCCCCCTGCGCCAGCAAGGCCGCCGTCAGCGCGCGCCCCACATTGCCCGTCGCGCCAATAACGGCAACCCGCAGCCCCTTCATCCGGCTTTCGTAATTTCGCGTTTGGGGGCCACCATATCGATGCCATTTTCCTTGAAGGCGCGCACAATGGCCAGCATCACCTCGCTGCGGGGTCTGGCGCGGCCATCGCAGATAATGTCGTCAATCCAGAAACTCAGGCCAAATGCGATGCCG
>JAHHGO010000117.1 GCA_023252275.1 Alphaproteobacteria bacterium | reverse complement strand
ATCCCGGCCTCGGGCTCGCCGGACTGGGCGAGGCTGATGGCGAGGATGACGCGCGCGTCCACGTTGTCGGGCTCGCGGTCGAGCGTCTCGACCAGCAGCTCGCGGATGCGCCCGAGCATGCGCGCCTCGTCGTCCCTGCGGCCGAGCATCAGGTAGCAGTCGACCAGGCTCGACGCGATGCGGTAGTGCCGCGGGTGCAGCCGGTGGGCGCGTTCGAGGATCACGACCGCTTCCGCATATCCTGCGTATGCGCCCGGCGGGAGATGTGTTTGACAGTCTGGCCAGACGGTCATAGCCCTTCAGGGGCCATTCGGGGGAAATCAGGCTGGCGTGCCGCCGCTTTCGCGGATGGCTTTTTTGCGCGCCAGTTTACGGGCGCGGCGAACGGCTTCGGCCTTTTCGCGGGCTCTTTTCTCCGACGGCTTTTCAAAGTGGTTACGCAGCTTCATTTCACGAAACACGCCTTCGCGCTGCATCTTCTTCTTCAGCGCCTTCAGCGCCTGGTCCACATTATTATCGCGTACAACAACCTGCAATTAATCGATCCAGTCGTAGTTAGGGTTGGAAAACGGCCGCAGGGCGGCGCGGAGCAGGAGCAATAGCCAAACTTCCGGCAAATGTCCACCCGCAACGGAAAATTTATTCCAAGGGAGTAAATCATACGTAAATTCAATGCTTTATGGCGCTAAATCGGAGCTTCGCGCAGGTCGGCGGCAACCATTTCGTTAATCAACTGCCGGAAACTGGTTGCAGGCGTCCAGCCCAGCAATGTGCGGGCCTTGCCGGCGTCGCCGCAAAGATTATCGATTTCGGCCGGGCGGAAACAGGCCGGATCGATCGCGACCAGGGCTCTTCCCGTCGCATCCTCGACGCCTGCCTCGTCCAGCCCGGACCCGCGCCATACCAGGCCGATGCCCGCCTCGGCAAAGGCGAGGGTGGCGAATTCGCGCACCGAATGGGTTTCTCCGGTCGCCAGCACCCAGTCTTCCGGCGTTGGATGCTGCATCATGGCCCACATACCCTGCACATAATCCCTGGCATGGCCCCAGTCGCGTCTTGCATCCAGATTACCCAGATGCAGCAGTGCCTGCCGGCCCTGCGCAATGGCTGCGGCGGCCCGTGTGATTTTTCGGGTGACAAAGTTTTCGCCGCGCAACGGGCTTTCATGATTGAACAGAATGCCATTGCAGGCGTAAACGCCATAGGCCTCCCGATAATTGCTGCTGATCCAATGCGCATAGAGCTTGGCCGTCGCATAGGGGCTGCGCGGGTAAAACGGCGTAGTTTCATTCTGCGTATTCTGTCCGGTCTTGCCGAACATCTCGGATGACGACGCCTGATAGAACCGGGTCAAATGTTCACGGCCCAGAATGCGAATCGCCTCCAGCAGCCGCAACGGGCCGATCGCATTCACATTGGCGGTATATTCCGGATTTTGAAAACTGACATGCACATGGCTTTGCGCCGCCAGATTGTAAATCTCGTCCGGGCTGGTTTCCTGCACTATGCGCAGCACCGATCCCGAATCTGTCAGATCGCCATAATGCAGGTGAAAGTTCGCCGCCTGCGCGGCGATCAGATGCGCGATCCGCCCGGTGTTGGCCGATGAGGCGCGCCGGACAAGCCCGTGGACTTCATAGCCTTTGGCGAGTAAAAGATCAGCCAGATAAGCCCCATCCTGACCTGTCACACCGGTAATCAGCGCCACTTTTTGCGACAATTCCATCTCCCATATCCAGACCGGTCTATTAGGCTATCCGCCACTCCGGAGCGCAAGGACAAACTGGTCTTGCGCTGAGGCCCGCAACACCCAATAATCAGCTGCATTGTTTTATTCAATAACATCGAACGATCGAGGTTTTTATGTCGAAGGAAAAGGAAGAAGTGATTCCGGTTGCGGCTGCGACGCTTATGCTCATTCGCGACGGCGCGGATGGTCTCGAAGTGTTTATGGTCGAACGGCACCATCAGATCGATTTCGCTACCGGGGCGCTGGTATTTCCCGGCGGCAAGGTGGATAAGGCGGATTTCGCGCCGGGCGTCCGGGAACGCTGTGAGAATGCCTCGCAGTTTAACGATCTGGATTTGGCGCTGCGCGTCGCCGGCATTCGCGAAGCATTTGAAGAATGCGGCGTATTGCTGGCCCATGATGCGGGCGGCAGCGGTCTTGTAACGGCGCAGCGGCTGCTGGGCCTTGAGCATTACCGTAAAAAGCTGGTCGATGGCGAGGTCACCATGCTGGATTTTCTGCTGAAGGAAGATCTTGTGCTGTTGCCCTCGGCGCTGGTGCATTTCGCGCACTGGATTACGCCGCCCATGGTGCCCAAGCGCTTTGACACGCATTTTTTCATTATCGAGGCGCCGATTGATCATATCGCCTTGCATGACGGGCATGAATCCGTCGATTCGGTATGGATTAAGCCTGCCAAAGTGATAGAAGAAGGCGATGCCGGACGCCGCACCGTGATTTTCCCCACCCGGCTGAATGTACTGAAGCTTGGCCGCTCCAACACGGTCGCCGAGGCCATGGCGACGGCGCGTGCGAGCAAGGTGGTAACGGTACGGCCGGAAATGATTAAACGCGAAGATGGGCCCTATCTTAAAATTCCCGAGGAAGCCGGATATGATTTATCGATATATCCCTTGCCGGCGGGGCGCGGCTGAGAGATTTCTGGCCGCTGTTTTTCTGGCGCTGGCGCTTCTGACTGCGGATTATGCGCTGGCCCAGACCGGACCTGTTGCCGCGCCCGCATTCGCCACGCCGGAGGAGGTCTACACCATTCGCAATATCGCTGCGGATGAAACCGCCGAAACCGCTACGGCGGCGCGCGATATTGCCTTGCAGGCGGCGCGCCGCGTGGCGTTCAGCCGTCTGACGCGGCGCATCGTTCCACCGCAGGATCTGGCGCGCGTGCCTGCGCCATCCGATGAGGCGCTCACCAATCTGCTTCTGGATTTCGAGGTGGCGGATGAAAAAAGCCGGGGGCAGCGTTATCTCGCGCGCCTGACCCTGCGTTTTGATCCGGACAAGGTGCGCGCCTTGCTGCGCAAGTCGAATATCCGCAATAGCGAGACCGGCAACAAAGCCATGCTGATCATCCCCGTCTATGACAGCCCGGCGGGGCGTCTGTTGTGGGAGGCGAACGCCTGGCGCGATGCGTTGCAATGGGCGGTTGCGGCAACGGGATCGGCGGATGACCGGCTTTCGCCGCTGCTGATGCCGTTGGGCGATCTTGAAGATGTCTCGGCGCTGAACGCGGGTCAGGCTGTTGCGGGCGATATGCAGCGCCTTGCATTGCTGCTGCGCCGTTATGGCGCTGACGGCGTGCTGTTGATGCAGGCGGCGCAATCGCCAGTCCCGGGGGCGTCGGGCGGCTTGGTTTTTGATGTCACTGTGCGCCGCCTGGGCGCCTTGCCGGAAGATACGCGCATCGAGCGATATGAGGGCGCCCCCGGCGAGGTGGCCGCGCAGATTTTGCCACGCGCCGCGCAGACGCTTGTCTCCGGTATTCAGGAGGCCTGGTTGAGCGACACCGCGGTTGATTTTTCGCAACAGGCCTCGATTGATGTACTGGCGCAACTGACCTCCTTCGAGGACTGGCTGGCGCTTCAGAAAAGGCTGAACGGTGCGCCGATGGTGCGGCGTATTGATCTTCAGGCGCTGTCCATCAATGGCGCGCAGATCAATCTGCAATTTCTGGGAACGCCTGAAAAACTGGCCGCCATGCTGGCGCAGCAGGGGCTGAGTCTGA
The DNA here is from genome assembly GCA_023252275.1 of Alphaproteobacteria bacterium. Lineage (GTDB taxonomy): Bacteria > Pseudomonadota > Alphaproteobacteria > UBA11222 > UBA11222 > UBA11222. Next base: position 5,231 of record JAHHGO010000117.1, on the reverse strand, counting down.
CACAGGAGGCCGGTCAGTGGCGCTTGCGATAATTCAGTCGTGGGGATGACTGTGAACATCGCCAATCTCGTCACTCTGATCCGCTTGCTGCTGGCGCCGGTTGTCATCTGGCTGCTGCTGGACGGGCAGCACGGCCTTGCCTTTGCGCTGTTTGTATTTGCGGGTGTCACAGACGCCATAGATGGCATGATCGCCAAGCGCTTTAACCAGGTGACGGAACTGGGCGCTTATCTCGACCCGATTGCCGACAAGGCTTTGCTGGTAAGCATCTTTGTCACTCTCGGGATCATGCAGGAACTTCCGGTCTGGCTGGTTCTGCTCGCGGTCAGCCGCGACGCGCTGATCGTTGGCGGCGTATTATTGTCCTATACGCTGGGCACTCCGCTGATCATGAATCCCCTGCGGATCAGCAAGCTTAATACCGTGGTGCAGATCGCGCTGGTCGCGGCGGTGCTGGCGCATATATCCTTTCCCGCCTATCAGCCTGAACTGGCGGGTGTGGCGCTCGGTTATATGGTCTGGTTTACGGCGGCGACTACACTGGCTTCGGGCGGGGCTTATATACTGACCTGGTTCAGGACCATGAACGCCCCCAGCGCAATCAAGGATATATGAGATCATGAGCCCGCGCAGCCAATTGGCGTTCTGGATTGTGGCGGCGATTGTGCTGGCGATCCTGCTCTATGCGCTGCGCGGCGTCATGCTGCCCTTTGTCGCGGGCATGGCGATTGCATTTCTGTTTGATCCGGTGGCCGACCGGTTGGAAGAGCTGGGCCTGTCACGGCTGATGGCGACGAGCCTCATCACCGCATCATTTTTTATTCTGCTGATCGCGGCATTATTACTGCTGGCGCCCGTTATCACATCAGAGCTTCAGGCTTTCGCGGCGGCGCTTCCGGATTATATCACGCGCCTGCAGCAACTGCTCGACACTCCGGCATTACAGAATCTGCGGCACATGATCGCCACCCCGGCCAGTGACGGACAGCCCGCGCAGATACCCGCAATGCTGGGCGATCTGACCACATGGGCGGTGGGGCTGCTCGGCTCGGCGCTCAGCGGCGGGCTGATGGTGTTCAATATTCTTTCACTGCTTTTTCTCACGCCCTTTGTCGCATTTTATTTTCTGCTCGACTGGGACCGGATGGTGGACCGTATTGACGCCATTCTGCCGCGAAAATATGCCGCATCGATCCGTCAGGTGATGGCGGAAATTAATGACATGCTGTCTGGCTTTGTGCGCGGCCAGCTCAGTGTATGTTTTTTGCTGGCGCTATTTTATGGCATTGGGTTGTCGGCGGCGGGGCTGAAATTCGGTTTGATCGCCGGGCTGGTGGCGGGCGCGCTCAGCTTCGTCCCCTTCCTTGGCGCACTGACCGGCCTTGTGCTGTCGCTGGGGCTGGCGCTGGTGCAATATTGGCCGCAGCTAACGCCGATAGCGATTATCGTGGCGATCTTTGTCGCGGGCCAGACATTGGAGGGAAATTTTTTGACGCCCCGGCTCGTGGGCAAACGGGTCCGGCTGCATCCTTTGTGGATCATGTTTGCGCTGCTGGCGTTTGGTTCCTTGCTGGGCTTTACCGGCATGCTGCTGGCCGTGCCATTGGCGGCGGCCTCCGGGGTGCTGGTGCGTCATGGCCTGCAAACCTATATGCAAAGCCAACTTTTTCTCGAACACCCCGCGCCGGCCACGCTGCGAAAGGAGGGGGCGGATGGAACGGCAACTGGTTCTTGATCTTTCGCATCGTCCGGCGCTGGGGCGCGAGGATTTTCTGGTCGCCGGCTGCAATGCCGATGCCGTGGCCTGGATTGACCGCTGGCCGGACTGGCAGGGCGGCGCGCTGACGCTGTATGGCGCGGCTGGCTGCGGTAAAAGCCATCTGGCTGAAGTCTGGCGGGCCAGAAATAATGCCGTACTTCTGGACGCGGCGGATCTGACGCATGGCAGGGTGCCGGAAATTGCGGCGGCGGGCGCGGTGGTGCTGGATCGGGCCAATACGGTACCGGATGAAGTGGCGCTGCTGCATCTGATCAATCTGTTGCGGCAGGATGGCGGCTATTTGCTGTGTCTCGCAACCGGGGCGCCCGCCCGTTGGCCGATCCGGCTGGCTGATTTGCATTCGCGTCTTGTCGCCATGCAATCGGTTGGCATAGCGGAACCGGATGAGCCGCTGCTGGGGGCGGTGATGCTGAAACTATTGTCCGATCGGCAGCTTCGCACGCCGGTGGAGGTGATCGCTTTTCTGGTGGCCCGCATGGAGCGCTCTTTTGCCGCCGCCAGCGCCATGGCCGATACGCTTGACAGGCTTGTGGCTGGTGAAAAGAAACCGCTAAGCATTGCGCTGGCGCGTATGGCGCTAGCGGAAAATAGCGAAATCAGCAATAATGAAGGCTGATTGAACGGAGCAAAATCATGGATCTGGGCATTAGCGGAAAACAGGCGCTGGTCTGTGCGGCCAGCAAGGGGTTGGGCAAGGCCTGCGCCCTGCATCTGGCCAGGGAAGGGGCGCATGTCACCATCACGGCGCGCACCCTGAGGGATCTTGAGGCGGCTGCTTCGGATATCCAGGCCCAAACCGGCATGAAAGTCACCATCGCTCCCGGCGACATGGCGACAGAGGATGGCCGCAACGCCGCGCTGGCGGCCTGTCCGCAGCCCGATATTCTGGTCAATAATTGCGGCGGCCCGCCTCCCGGCGATTTCCGTCAACTAACCCGCGAGGACTGGATATCGGCCTTTGACGCCAACATGATGAGCGCCATCGAACTGATGAAGGCGACCGTGGATGGCATGATGGCGCGCAAATTCGGGCGTATTATCAATATCACCAGCGCCTCTGTCAAAAACCCCATCGGCATGCTGCCTTTGTCAAACGGCATCCGGGCAGGACTGACGGGTTTTGTGGCGGGCCTGTCGCGCGATACGGTGCGCCATAATGTGACAATCAATTGTTTACTTCCCGGGGCGCATGATACGGACCGGCTGCGTTCGGCCTATGTGGGCAGGGCCAAAAGCGCTGGAATTGATATTGAGGAGCTGATCGCCCGGGATTCGGCGGGATCCCCTGCCGGGCGTGTTGGCACGGCGGATGAATTTGGCGCGGCCTGCGCTTTTTTCTGCAGCCAATATGCAGGATTTATTACAGGCCAGAACCTGGTGCTGGATGGCGGGGCCTACCGGGGCATGCTGTAGCCGCCGCGTCATGTTAATCTGTTATCATCGGACGAACCGTTGATAATACTGGAGAGTTGAAGTGAGCGAAGCTTCGAACATATCGTTCACGCCGTCCGCGCCGGCCGGTCATGCCTCGCGGGATCTCGATTCCCTGTCGCTGGGCGAATTGTTCATCAATCGTGAAATGTCCTGGCTGGCCTTTAACCGCAGGGTGCTGGAAGAGGCTGAAAATCCGGCGCATCCAATTCTGGAGCGGCTTCGCTTCCTGTCGATTTCGGCCTCCAACATGGATGAATTCTATACGGTTCGCGTGGCCGGACTGCATGCGCAGATGCGTGCGGGCATTACCGGACTCAGTCAGGATGGCCTGGCGCCCGCGGAACAGGCTGAGCGGGTGCATGCCGCCGCCGCCGGTCTGATGGGCGAACAGGGAATATGCTGGGATAATCTGAAAAAGGAATTGCGCAAATCCGGCATCGCCGTGCTGTCTCCGGATGAATTGAACGAGGCGGACCGCGCATGGCTTGAAGATCAGTTTCTCGGCAGTTATTTTCCGGTTCTGACGCCACTGGCGATTGATCCGGCGCATCCGTTTCCATTCATTCCGAATTTTGGCTTCTGCCTCGTCATGCAGTTGCGGCGGCTGACGGATGGAAGGCTGATGCAGGCCCTGCTGCCTTTGCCGCAACAGGTGCCGCGTTTTCTGCGCATGCCGGATGCTGATGTGATGGGCGTTCGTGAAGTGCGTTTTCTGGCGCTTGAAAATCTCATTGGCTTGTTTCTGAACCGGCTGTTTCCCGGCTATGAATTGCTGGCCAGCGGCACCTTTCGCGTTATCCGTGACAGCGAAATCGAAGTGGATGAAGAGGCCGAAGATCTGGTCCGCAATTTCGAAACCGCGCTGCTCCGCCGCCGGCGCGGTAATGTCGTGCGCCTGAGCATCGAAGCAAGCATGCCCGAAGACCTGCGCGATTTTGTCATTCGCGAAATGGAAGTCACCTCCAGGGAAATCGTGGTCGTCAAAGGCGCCCTTGGCCTTGCCAGCACGCGACAGCTGATTGTCGATGAACGGCCCGATCTGATGTTCCCGCCCTATAATGCGCGCTTTCCCGAACGCATACGCGATCATGGCGGCGATTGTTTTTCGGCCATCCGGGCCAAGGACATTATTGTTCATCATCCCTATGAATCCTTTGACGTGGTGGTGCAGTTTTTGCGTCAGGCGGCGGTTGATCCCGATGTTGTGGCGATCAAGCAGACGCTTTACCGCGCAGGCTGGGACAGCCCGATCGTCAAGGCGCTGATCGAGGCCGCTGAAAACGGCAAGTCGGTTACCGCGCTTGTTGAACTGAAGGCGCGATTTGACGAGGCCGCCAATATTCAATTGGCGCGCGAGTTGGAGCGCGCCGGCGTTCAGGTTGTGTTTGGCTTCATGCAATTGAAAACCCACGCCAAGGTAAGCTTGGCCGTGCGCAGGGAAGGCGGCGAGCTGCGCTCATATGTGCATTTCGGCACCGGCAATTATCATCCGGTGAATGCGCGCATCTATACAGACCTGTCGCTGTTCAGCGCCGATCCGGTTCTGTGCCGGGATGCGTCGCTGTTTTTCAATTATTGCACCGGCTATTCCGAACCGGCCGATCTGGCCAAGATCGCCATGTCCCCGATCAATCTGCGCGCCAGGATCATGCGCCATATCGAGGACGAAATTAAATTCGCCCGCGCCGGCAAACCGGCGGATATCTGGCTGAAACTGAATTCACTGGTCGATCCTGAAGTGATCCGGGCATTGTATCGCGCCTCACAGGCGGGCGTGCATGTAGAGCTGATCGTGCGCGGCATTTGCTGCCTGCGCCCGGGTGTGCCCGGAGTATCGGAGAATATCCGGGTGCGCAGCATTGTGGGGCGTTTTCTGGAACATTCCCGCATATTTTGTTTTGGCGGCGGGAATGGGCTTCCATCCAGCAAGGCGCTGATCTATATCAGCTCGGCGGATATGATGCCGCGCAATCTTGATTTTCGCGGCGAAACCCTGGTGCCGATCGAAAATCCGACC
>JAHHGO010000116.1 GCA_023252275.1 Alphaproteobacteria bacterium | reverse complement strand
CGCTCTGGGAAGAGGCCACTCCGGATGAGGTGGTTGAGAATGAAGGCGCGTTCCTGCCCGCGCCGGCGGGACCGTCTCTTTAGGCCTTCTTGGCTTCCAGCATCTTGCGGTCGGCTTCGTCGAGCACTTCCTCGATGGTGCGGCCCTTCTCGTACCTGGCGATGCCCCAGGTGAGCCCCATCTTGTAATCGAGGCTGTTGGTCGCATTCCAGGCGGCGATGTTGGCCTCCAATTTGGCGAATGAGCGCGCATCCGGGCATCAGGCGGCGGCCCTCCATGTTGAGCGAAGAGATTTTGAGTGGCATTCCAACATACGCGTACCCTCTCCCCTTGGGGGAGAGGGTTAGGGTGAGGGGGAAGCCGCGCAATCCGAGTGGATAAAAGATTATATCCCGCCCTTAAACGTAGGTGCTGCCCTTCATCCCCGTCGTCAGGTCCTGCCGCAGTTTCACATTCACCAGCGCGGGCTTGCCGGAGGCGAAGGCGCGCGTGAGCGCGGGGCGGATTTCTTCCGGGCGTTCGCAATATTCGCCGTGCCCGCCCATCGCTTCGACGATCTTGTCATAGCGGGTATAGTTGAGCGTCGTGGCGATCATGCGGTTGGCGCCATAGGTGCTGGCCTGCGGGCGCGCCATCTGGCCCCAGGCGGCGTCATTGCCCATGATGCCAACGATCGGCAGATTAAAGCGCACGGCGGTGTCATATTCAAACCCGTTCAGGCCGAACGAGCCGTCGCCGTAAATGATCAGTACGCGTTTGTCGGGCTTTGAGGCCTGGGCTGCCAGCGCGAACGGCATGCCGACGCCCAGCGTGCCGAGCGGGCCGGGGTCCATCCAGCCATTTTCGCCGGGAATGGGCAGCACCTTGGAGGCTTGCGCCACAATATCGCCGCCGTCGCCGATCAGGATGACTTCCTTGTCGTAACTGCCCAGAAAATCGCGCACTTCGCGGCACATGCGCAACGGATCGACCGGGCTTTCATCGGAATTCAGGCTTTTTTCGTTTTCCGCTTCGAGTTTTGCTTCGATGGGTTTGAGTTCATCCAGCCAGCCGGAGAAATTCAGCGAAATCTTTTCCCTATCCATCATCTTGACGATCGAATTAAATGACGATCCGATATTGCCGACAATGCCCACATCCGCCGAGCGGTTGGTGCCGATCAGCGTATTATCAATATCGAGCTGGATGATTTTGGCGCCTTTCGGAATCGAATTGCCGAATGACAGGCGGAAATCCAGCAACACACCCGCGCAGATAAATACGTCGCAATTTTTCATGGCGTCGCGGCGCGAACGGTTGAGCAGATAGTTCGACCCCGGCGGCACCGTGCCGCGCCCCATTCCATTGACATAGGTCGGGATATTGGTGCGGGCCAGAAAATCATTCAAGGGCCCGGAAGCGTTCGACCATTTCACGCTGGTGCCGGCCATCAGCACCGGGCGTTTGGCTTTGGATAGAATCTCCAGCGCCTTGCGGCAATCATCTTCATCCGGCAGCATTTGCGGGGTAGGGCGATATGTCGGAAAGCGCACATCCTCAAAATTCGCCACCGTGCCCATCAGCACATCCATGGGAATTTCCAGAAATGAAGGCCCGGGATTGCCCGATGTGGCGTGGCGCACCCCCATCTCGATATAATCGGGAATGCGTTTGGTGTCATAGCAGGCGTCGGACCATTTGGTGATCGGGCGCATCATGCTGACACAGTCCATTTCCTGAAGCGATCCCTTGCGCGCCGCGCTGAACGGGCCTTGCCCGCCGATCACCAGAATGGGCGAATTGGCGCGCCAGGCATTGGCGACGCCGGTCACCCCATCGGTAACGCCGGGGCCAGCGGTCAGCACCGCGCAGCCAATGCTGCCGGGGTTGAGCCTGCTCCAGGCGTCGGCGGCATGCACCGCCGCCTGTTCGTGGCGCACATCGATGACCGGGATGCCTTCATCCATGCAGCCGTCATAAATCGCCATGACATGGCCGCCACACAGGGTGAAGACGCATTCAACCCCCGCCTGTTTGAGCGCCCGCGCCGCCAGTTTGCCGCCATGAATTGCTGACATGAAATTCTTCCCCGGTTATGGTTATACTTGGCGACCAGAATAGAAGGCTGCCGGGCGGCTTGCAATCGCCCAATTCGGTAAAACAGGAGAATTGCCATGTTGCTCGATAAAAATAAGTGCTGTTTGATTATTGTGGACATTCAGGAACGCCTGGCCCCGGCCATGTTCGATGGCGGGGCCGAGGCCATCCGCAATGCCGCAATCCTGATGCAAGCGGCCAAACGCCTGGGGGTGCCGGTGCTGGTGTCGGAGCAATATCCGCGCGGCCTGGGACGCACCGTGCCGCAACTGGCCGAATTCATGCCCGATGGCGGAGCCATCGAAAAGCTCGAATTCGCCTGTACCGGCAATGCCGCGTTTGCCGAAAAGCTTAAAGCATTAGATAAAAAGCAGATCGTAATTGCAGGCATGGAAGCGCATATTTGCGTTTTGCAAACCGCCCTCAGCCTGCGCGCGCAGGGGCTGGAAGTGTTCGTCGCCGCCGATGCGGTCGCCTCGCGTAAACAGGCCAGCATGGACCATGCCTTCTCGCGGATAGAGGATGCGGGCGGGGCCATCATCACCAGCGAAATGGCGGTGTTCGAATGGCTGGAACGCGCCGGTTCCGATGATTTCAAGGCGCTTTCGAAACTGATTCAGTAAAGGGTACCCCCACATTGTCATGCTGAGCCGAAGGCGAAGCATCTCCCGCCGAATTCTACTGATGGGGATTCTTCGCTCCGCTCAGAATGACACTATTTGTTATGGCTTGTCTTATGACTCTAAGGCTCGAAGCTGCGCACCAGGCTGCTGGCGACAAGGCCCCAGCCATCCACCAGCACGAAAAAGATCAGCTTGAACGGCAGCGAGATCATCACCGGCGGCAGCATCATCATGCCCATCGACATCAGCACCGATGACACCACCATGTCGATGACGATGAACGGGATGAACAGCAGAAAGCCGATTTCAAAAGCCCGCTTCAGTTCGGAAATGATGAAAGCCGGGACCAGCGCCTGCAGAGGTGTGGCTTCCGGCGTGGCGGGCGCCGCGGATTTTGACAGGCCCAGAAACAGCCGTAAATCCTCTTCATGAACCTGCGATAGCATGAATTGCCGCAAGGGCGCGACCGAGCGCTCGAAGGCGGCGGGCGCTTCGATGCGTTCCTCCAGCAGGGGCAGGATGCCGTCTTCATAGGATTTCTGAAAAGTAGGCGCCATGACATAGGCGGTCAGAAACAGCGCCAGCGAGATCATCACCACATTGGGCGGCGAGGATTGCGTGCCGATGGCGCTGCGCAAAAGGGATAGCACCACGACAATGCGCGTGAAGGATGTCACCGTCACCAGAATGCCCGGCGCAACGCTCAGAACGCTGATCAGTGCGATCAGTTGCAAAATACGCCCGGTGACGGAATTTGATCCGCCCAGCACATCATCATCGCCATCCGGATTGGCATTGGCGCCGGCCGCGCCGCCAAGATCAATCGAAATGCTCTGCGCCGCCGCCGGCTCGATGCAGATGCACATCAGCACCAGCAGAAATGTGACCAGCCACATATGTGGAAAGGAAATAATGGAACGGGCGGAGTTCCGGCTCATCTGCGGGAACGCCCCAGAAAGGGTATAATTCGCGGCAGGTTTTTATGAAAAGCAGAGCCGCCGGGAGCATCTTCCAGAATGCGCGGACTGCATTCAATCCCGCTTTCAATCAGCAGGTCCTGGTCGCCATTGAGCAGGATCAGATGCTCCACATTATCGCGCCGGATCAGCATCAGCCTGCGCCTTGCGTCAATCCGCTGAATTTCGGTAACCGAAAGCCGTTTGGCGGCAGGGCCAGTGCTGACGCGCGGCGCAAGGCCCATGCGGTTGGCCAGCCAGGAACAGCCGGCAATCAGCCCCAGCACAAATAGCAGGGCAAGGCCGAAGCGTAGATAATCCATCATTTCCAAGCGCCGGGCTCCCTACTAATGCGCGCAGCCATTGTTAATGAAATGGAATGTGCCGTTTTATGCTTAATAGCCGGTTAATGCCCGGAAAGGCCGCGGCGCCCGCAATTAAAGTTTTCTTAAGCGCAAAGGGGGAGAATGCCCCTGACTGATGTTTCACAGCCAGCTATGCGGCGCGCAGGAAAGTGTCATGGACAGCAAGGGCATTCCGATTTTAACCGCACTGCGGACCAGGATGGAGTGGCTATCCGAGCGGCAGAAACTGCTTTCGGAAAATATCGCCAATTCGGATACGCCCGGATACAAGTCCCGCGATCTGCAACCTTTGGACTTTCGTAAAATTCTGAAGCGCAGCGCGTCTTCAGAACTGGCCCTGACGCATCCGATGCACCTGAAGGGCGGCCTTGATATGCAGAATTTCAAATTCACGCCGCAAGCGGATAGCGCGAGTGAAGTTAATCCATCTGGAAACTCGGTTTCAATCGAGGAACAGATGGTCAAGCTGGGCGAGACCCAGATGGAATATGAAACGGCAACCGGAATTTACCGCAAACAATCGCAGATACTGAAGCTTGCGCTTGGCGGCCGGAATTAATCCGGGAACAGACTTAATATCGGGATATAATGAAAGGTTTGCAACATGGATCTCAAATCAGCCATTGAAACATCGGTTTCCGGCATGCACAGCCAGGGAACGCGGATGCGCATCATTGCGGAAAATATCGCCAATGCGCAGTCTACCGCCAGAGACGCCAATGGCGATCCGTACCGGCGGCGCGTCGTCAGCTTCGCCAATGAGGTTGATCGCGCAAGCGGCGCAAAGCTCGTGACAGTCAAGGGCGTCGAGGAAGACAAGGCGGAGTTTGAAACGGTGTATGATCCCGCGCACCCCGCAGCCGATCCAAATGGCTATGTCAAAATGCCAAATGTCAGTTCGCTGATTGAAACCATGGATATGAAGCAGGCGCAGCGCAGTTACGAAGCCAATCTGGCCGCCGTTAAGGCCTCGCAGAATCTGATGGTGCGCACCATCGATCTGCTCAATACCCGCTAGAAGGAATAAAATCTGATGGCCGCAAATATTATTAATCCCGCCGGCGCCGCTTCCGCCTATGCCCAGGCCGCGGGCCGCATTCTTGATGGCGGTGCGGCGCAATCCGGCGCGGCGGGCGCCGCGCAGGACGGCCCCAGTTTTGCCGATCTGGTAAAGGATTCCATTGGCGATGCCGTTGACACATCCAAAAAATCCGAAACCACGTCGCTGAATGCGATTAATGGCAAGGCGGATGTGGTCGATCTGGTCACCGCAATCAATGACGCGGAAATGACCCTTCAGACTGTGGTCGCCGTGCGTGATCGCGTGGTGCAGGCCTATCAGGAAATCATGCGGATGCCGATCTGACCGGCGCCGCTTTTTTTTGCGCCGGAATTTTATGGTGAATTATTTTTTAAAAAGGCAGGGGTGTTATGGAATCCGCCGACGTTATTGATGTGGCGCGTGACGCGATTATGGTCACGCTGCAGGTTTCCTCGCCTGTCATGCTGGTTGGCCTTGTGGTTGGCCTTGTGATCGCGCTGTTTCAGGCGCTGACCCAGATTCAGGAAATGACCCTGACTTTCGTGCCAAAGATTCTCGCCATTTTCGCATCCATGCTGCTGTTCATGCCCTTTATGGGACGGCTGATGGATGACCTCATGGTCAGGATAGCCGAACGAATATCAAATCTGTAATTGGCGCGATAATGCACAGGCCGGCAGGATGTTAGGAGAATTAATTCCCGCGCAGATCTTTGCCTTCATGCTGATCCTTGCGCGGATCGGCGGGATGGTGATGCTCATGCCCGGTATTGGAGAAATGGCCATTCCGCCCTGGGTCCGGCTGGGTCTTGCCGTGGCTGTCAGCGCGGTGCTGTTTCCGCTTGTCAGCCCGGTCCTGCCGGTGATGCCGGTTGCGCCGCCGGGCCTTGCCCTGCTGGTTGGGGCCGAAGCCATGACGGGCCTGTTTATCGGGGGCATGGCGCGGCTATTATTTAGCGCCTTGCATGTGGGTGGCACCATTATCGCTTTTCAAACCGGGCTGGCCGCCGCGCAGAGTTTTGATCCGGCGCAACAGAGCCAGTCCGCCATTATTGCAACATTCATGACGCTGATCGGCGTCAATCTGCTGTTTGCCACCAATCTGCATCATCTTCTGTTTCGCGCGATGGCGGATAGTTATGTGCTGTTTGTTCCGGGAAAACTGCCGCCTATTGGCCAGTTCAGCGAGCTTGCCATTGCGACGACGGCCAAGTCTTTTGCGCTGGGCCTGCAACTTGCTGCTCCGTTTCTGGTATTCGGGCTGATTTTCAATGTGGGCCTGGGGCTGGTGGCGCGGCTGATGCCGCAGCTTCAGATATTCTTTATCGCCGCGCCCGCGCAAATCATGCTCGGCTTTCTGATTTTCGCCGCCGTGCTGTCCAGCATCATGATGTGGTTCCTGGATTATTTTGAAACCGGCATGTCGCCGTTCCTGTTGGCCCCGTAAGAAAGACGGATCATGGCTGACCAGAACGATACGGAAAAAACCGAAGAGCCGACAGACAAAAAGCTCGAACAGGCGCTGGAAAAAGGCGATGCGCCGCGAAGCCAGGAACTGAAGCATTTCTTTATGCTGGCGGGCGGCGCCCTTCTTATTGGCGGTTATGGCGGTGGGCTGGCCGGATCGCTGAATCGCGATATGCTGAAATATATAGAAATGGGTTATACCTTCCGGATGGATTCCATTCAGATTCTGTCGATCTGGCGCGAAGCCGCCGGAATGGTTCTGGCGGCGCTGATGATGCCGCTGCTGGTGCTGGTGGTGGCCGCCATGGCCGGCACCATATTACAGCAGCGCCCCGTCTGGGCGGTCGCCAAGCTCAAGCCGGATTTCAGCAAGCTGTCCCCCATGCGGGGGCTGAAGAGGATGTTTTCGCCGCAATCCGCCATGGAAATGGCGAAGAATATTCTCAAACTGATTATTGTCGGCGCCATTGTGATTTTTATGGTGTGGCCTGACCGGGGCCGCCTGGATACCCTGATGCAGGTAGATCTGATGGGGGTGATGGGGTATCTGCAAACAACGGTGTTGAAAATGTTTGTGGCGGTGGCGGCGCTCATGGCGCTGCTGGGCGGCGGCGATTATTTGTTTCAGCGCTTTGAATTCATGAAGCAGCAGCGCATGACCCGCCAGGAAATCAGGGACGAGCATAAGCAAAGCGAAGGCGACCCGCAGATCAAGGCCCGGGTGCGGCAGATTCGCGCTGAACGGGCGCGCGGCAGAATGATGGCGGCGGTGCCTGACGCAACTGTGGTCATTGTTAACCCGACTCACTATGCTGTAGCACTGAAATATGAACATCAGCAGATGGCTGCGCCGGTCTGCGTCGCCAAGGGTATTGATGCCATCGCGCTGAGAATACGCGCCGTAGCCGAGGAAAACAAAGTGCCGGTTGTCGAGAACCCGTCTCTGGCCAGGGCCTTATACGCCACCGCGGAGATTGACCGGGAAATCTCGCCGGATAATTACAAGGCTGTGGCCGAGGTGATCAGTTTCGTGATGCGGCTCAAGGAGAAAAGGCGGCGGTCGTGGCGTTAGTTTCCTTCGGGGTTCAGGGCGAAAATTTACCGGCAGGGATTAAACCGGCGGGTTTGATCCCGGGAAATAATTGTCTGGGTACGGATAGATAAAGATGGCGGGTCTGTTGCGGAACATTACCGGCTGGGGGCGTTCGGCAGGACGGGCGGGAAATCACGCTCTGGACGCATCCGGGCTTGGCCAGCAGGCGCTGATCGGCATTGTGGAAAATTCAGCAGATCCGATCATGATCAGCGGCCCGGCCGGAGAAGTTTTTTACGCCAACGCCGCCTATCGGGCGATGGCTGGAATAACCGGCGACAGCTTTATCGCGCCCGGCATTTCCAAACTGGTGCGTGGCGATGCTGGTCAGGCCGAACGTCTGTACCGATTACAGAAAGCGGCGCGGGACAATATTCCGGCTGAGGAAGTTTTATCCATCGGCGCTGGCGGCGCCCGGCGGCATTATAATGTGCGTGTTACGCCGCTGGGACGCGTTACGCCTCTGGATAATGCCGCGCCCGCCGCCTGCTGGACCTTTCTGGTGCGCCCGGAAATGCCCGCCGCCCCGGACACCATGAACCATGTCTTCGATATGGCCGATAACGCACCGGTGGGCATTGCCTCCGCGCGGCGGGATGGCCGGCTTAATTATATCAATCAGGCCTTTTCCGAATGGACGGGCATTGCGCAGGATATGGTTCTGGCCGGGGGAGTTTCGGTTTTTTCGCTTATGGAAGAGACCCCTCTGCCATGGGGGCTGGATATGGCGGCCCCGGATATTGGCATTACCCGGGCGGCGCTGCGGGCAGCTTCAGGCGGCCTCATCCCCGTGTCGCTGATTTATGCTGTCAGACAGGATGCCGCTGGCGAGCCTTGTGAAGTGCATATGGTGCTTCGCGATCTTCGCGATCAGGGCGCGTTCGAACGAGACGATCTGGCTGGTGTCGAATCGCGTTATTCGCGGCTTTTTGATGTTGCGCCGGTTGGCATTGTGATTGTCGATCCGGACGCGAAAATTCTGGAACAGAATGCGGCGTTTCAGCAGCGCTTTCACGAAAAATCGGCGCGGGGCGAAAATTTTCTGGATCTGGTTGACCGCGATTACCGCAATGACGTGCGCCGCAAAATAGCCGAGGCCCTGGGGAATGGCCGTCAGGACGGGCATACCGAAATCCAGATCGGCGCGCCGGGCGCCACCCGCTCGGCACAGCTTTTCGTGACCCGTGTACAGGATTCGGGCGCTGAATCCGCCGCGCTCTATCTGGTTGACATCACCGAGCAGAAGCATCTGGAGCTGCAATTCGCCCAGTCGCAGAAAATGCAGGCGGTGGGTCAGCTTGCGGGCGGCATAGCGCATGACTTCAATAATCTTCTGACCGCTATCATCGGCTATAGCGATCTGCTGCTGGGGCGTCATCATGCGGGCGACCCTTCGTTCAGCGACATTCATCAGATC
>JAHHGO010000115.1:3249-9125 GCA_023252275.1 Alphaproteobacteria bacterium | reverse complement strand
CATCCACATCCACTTCGATGGCGTCCTGCAGATAGCTGTCGATGAGCACCGGATTTTTGCCCGACGCGATAAAGGCCTGGGTCATATAGCGGGTAAGCTGCGCGTCATCGCGGACAATTTCCATGGCGCGTCCGCCCAGCACGTAAGACGGGCGGATCACTACCGGATAGCCGATACGATGCGCCACGGCCATGGCTTCGGGCAAATCCATCGCCGTGCCATTTTCCGGCTGGCGCAAGCCCAGCCCGGACAGCAGTTCCTGAAACCGCTTGCGGTCTTCGGCAAGATCAATCGCATCCGGCGTGGTGCCCAGAATGGGCACATTGGCGGCCTCCAGCGCCGCCGCCAGCTTCAGCGGCGTCTGACCGCCCAGTTGCACAATGACGCCATGCAGTGTGCCATTGCGCTGTTCAACCGCAATCAGCTCCAGCACATCTTCGGCGGTCAGCGGTTCGAAATATAACCGGTCGCTGGTGTCATAATCGGTGGAGACGGTTTCCGGATTGCAATTGACCATGATCGTCTCGAATCCGGCATCCGACAGCGCAAAGGCCGCATGGCAGCAGCAATAGTCGAACTCGATGCCCTGGCCGATGCGGTTTGGCCCGCCGCCCAGAATAACGATCTTGCGCGCGGCGGAGGGCGTGGACTCGCAATCCGGCAGGCCGCCATCGTCTGGTGGATTTTCATAGGTTGAATACATATAGGGCGTGCGCGCCTCGAATTCCGCCGCGCAGGTGTCAATGCGTTTATAGACCGGGTTCACATGCAACTGGTTGCGTTGCGTATTGACGGCGCTTTCGCTCAGGCCGCTGAGTTGCGCCAGCCGCGCGTCGGAAAATCCCTTGCTCTTCAGCATACGGAAGTTTTTCTGATCGGCGGGCAGGCCATGCGCCTTGACCCGCTCCTCGGTCCGCACCAGATCCTCGATCTGGTGTAAAAACCAGGGGTCGAATTTGCTCGCCGCCTGAATATCCGCCAGCGGCAGGCCATGCCGGAAGGCCTGCGCAATGCGCAGCAGCCGGTCGGGCGAAGGCTGTGAAAGCGCCGCCCGCAATATATTGCGGTCATCGCCCTGGCCCAGCCCTTCGATGCTGATATCATTCAGCCCGTTCAGCCCGGTTTCCATGGACCGCAGCGCCTTTTGCAGCGATTCCTGAAAGGTGCGTCCAATCGCCATGGCCTCACCGACCGATTTCATCGATGTGGTCAGCGAGGCGTCCGCGCCGGGAAATTTCTCAAACGTAAAGCGCGGAATTTTGGTGACGACATAATCAATGCTGGGTTCAAACGACGCCGGCGTCACCCCGGTAATGTCATTCATCAATTCATCCAGCGTATAGCCGACGGCCAGCTTCGCCGCGATCTTGGCAATGGGAAAGCCCGTCGCCTTGGACGCCAGCGCGCTGGAGCGCGACACGCGCGGGTTCATTTCAATGACAATCAGCCGCCCATCGGCGGGATTGACCGCGAACTGCACATTCGATCCGCCGGTTTCAACGCCGATCTCGCGCAGCACCGCAATCGATGCGTTGCGCATGATCTGATATTCCTTGTCGGTCAGGGTCAGCGCGGGCGCGACGGTCATGGAATCGCCGGTGTGAATGCCCATCGGATCGATATTTTCGATCGAGCAGATAATGATGCAATTATCCGCTTTGTCGCGCACCACCTCCATCTCATATTCTTTCCAGCCGAGTACGGATTCTTCGATCAGCACCTCGTTGACGGGCGATGCGTCCACGCCGCTCTCGACGATCTGAATATATTCCTCGCGATTATAGGCAATGCCGCCGCCGGTGCCGCCCAGTGTAAAGGACGGGCGAATGACGGCGGGCAGGCCTACTTTGTCCAGCCCCGCCAGCGCCTCTTCGCGATTATGCGCGATGAAAGAGCGCGGCGTTTCAAGCCCGATGCGGGTCATGGCGTCGCGGAATTTCAGCCGGTCTTCGGCCATGTCGATGGCGGCGCGGCTGGCGCCGATAAGCTCCACCCCGAATTTTTCCAGCACGCCCATATCCGAAAGCGCAATGGCGGTGTTCAGCGCCGTCTGTCCGCCCATGGTGGGCAACAGCGCGTCGGGGCGTTCTTTCTCGATGATCTTCGCCACCATTTCCGGCGTGATCGGTTCGATATAGGTGGCGTCCGCCAGATCCGGATCGGTCATGTTGGTGGCGGGATTGGAATTGACCAGGATCAGCCGGTAGCCTTCCTCCTTCAGCGCCTTGCAGGCCTGCGTCCCGGAATAATCAAACTCGCACGCCTGACCGATCACAATCGGCCCCGCGCCGATCAGCAGAATGGATTTTATATCTGTGCGCTTAGGCATGCCGCCCCCTCACCCCGGCCCTCTCCCATAAAGGGAGAGCGGGCGCTGAATTTTGGCGGGAGTGCGTGTGTCCGGTCATCAGGCGGCGGCCCTCTCCATCAAACGGAAGATTTTTAGACAGCTTTCCGGCATACGCTTCCCCTCTCCCCCTTTGGGGGAGAGGGTTAGGGTGAGGGGGTGTCTGGATATTGCTGTCATTTCTCCCCCATCATCGAGGTAAACCGTTCGAACAGATAGTGGCTGTCCTGCGGGCCGGGGCTGGCTTCGGGGTGATATTGCACCGAGAAGATGGGCTTGCCATCGACCGCGATGCCGCAATTGGTGCCGTCGAATAGCGACACATGGGTTTCGCGCACGCTTGCCGGAAGGCTTTCGCGCAGCACGGTGAAGCCATGGTTCATGCTGGTGATTTCCACCTTGCCGGTGGTCAGGTCCTTGACCGGATGGTTGGCGCCATGATGGCCCTGCGGCATTTTTCCGGTGCGCCCGCCCAGCGCCAGCGCCAGCATCTGATGGCCAAGGCAAATGCCGAACACCGGCTTGCCGCTGTCGATCAGTGCACGGATGACCGGCACGGCATAGACGCCGGTCGCCGCCGGGTCGCCCGGGCCGTTGGACAGAAAAACGCCATCCGGTCCACGGGCAAGAATTTCTTCGGCGGTTGTTGACGCGGGCACCACCGTTACCCGGCATCCGGCGCTGGCGAGACAGCGCAGAATATTGCGTTTGACGCCATAATCCACGGCGACGACATGATGCGCCGGCCGGGTCTGCCGCCCATAGCCTGTCTTCCAGTCCCATCTGGTTTCATTCCAGTCTGCACTTTGCGTGCCTGTAACGGTGATCGCCAGATCCATGCCGGTCAGGCCGGGCCAGGCGGCGGCTTTGGCGGCGAGCGCGGGCACGTTAAATTTCCCGGAAGCGTCATGACAGATAACGCCGTGCGGCATACCCTTTTCGCGGATCAGCCGGGTTAGCGCGCGCGTATCGATGCCGCAAATGCCGACCAGATTTTTCGCCTTCAGCCAGGCGTCCAGATGCGCATGCGCGCGGTAATTTGACGGGGCGGTAATATCCGCACGCAGCACTATGCCGCGCGCCGCGACATTCGCGGCCTCAAGATCCTGATCATTGCAGCCGACATTGCCCACATGCGGGAAGGTGAAGGTAATGATCTGCCCGGCATAGGAGGGATCGGTGATGATTTCCTCATAGCCGGTGATGGCGGTGTTGAAACATACTTCGCCCGCGGCCTCGCCGGTTGCGCCCAGGCCGCGCCCGGAAAAGGCGCTGCCATCGGCCAGCACAAGCATGGCCGTGCGGCTTGAATCTGAACCCGTGGACCAGGGTTCAGGCGCAATTATTTGTCCAGCGGGCATTCAGGGGCTCCTGCGCGAACGGGGGCGTTCGACGCCTGGGAAAAAAATCTGTGTGAAAGCTGGCGGACCATAGTCAAAACCGGGTCATTAGTCAATTTTTCTGGCGTGTGGCGCTGTGCTGTTGATTGATAGAACGCGGCTTTTTCGATTATTTGCAATTGATCTGGGCTTTGGACTAAAGTCGCGCAATTCACGCCTTCAAAGGATTGCCCCATGCGCGAAAGACTGAGTGCAGCCCTCAAAGAAGCACTCAAAGCCAAAGAAACCCTGAAATTATCCACCTTGCGGCTGATTTTGGCGGCGGTAAAAGACCGTGAAATTGCGCTGCGCGGTGAAGATAAAACCCTGATGGATGAGGATATTCTGCAAATCATGCAGAAAATGATCCGGCAGCGTCAGGAATCGGCGCAAACCTACGAGGCCGCCGGACGGACGGATTTATCAACCCAGGAACGCGATGAAATTAAAATCATCGAAACTTTCCTGCCGGTTCAGATGAGCGACTCGGAGATTCAGTCGGTCTGCAAAAAAATCGTGTCTGGTCTTGAATCGCCCGGCCTGAAGGATATGGGGCGCGTCATGAATCTGTTGAAAGATCAGTATGCCGGCCAGATGGATTTCAAAAAAGCCAGCGCCGAGATCAAGGCGCTGCTACAATAACAGCCAGCCTGATCCAGCCTGTTTCGCATCTTCAAATCGCCCGGGGTGAGTTCTGACCAGATGCAGTTCGACCGAAATTTCGTTGATGAGCTGAAAGCGCGGGTCAAGCTTTCCGAGGTCGTCGGTCGGAAGCTCCGGCTGATACGGCGCGGACGTGAATTTGTGGCGCTCAGCCCGTTCAGCAATGAAAAATCGCCATCCTTCACCATTAATGACGACAAGGGCTTTTATCACTGCTTTTCCAGCGGCAAGCATGGCGACGCCATTACATTTCTGATCGAAACCGAAAATCTCACTTTTCAGGAAGCGGTCGCCAAACTGGCCGGCGATCTGGGCATGGAAATTCCCAAAACCGGTTTTCAGGACAGGGCAGGGCAACGCGAACGCCAGGACCAGCGCGTTGCGCTCTATAATGTGCAGCAGCAGGCGGCGGCTTTTTTCACAGCCCAGTTGAATGGGACGGCCGGTTCCGGGGCGCGGGCCTATCTGGACCGGCGTCAGGTACCTCCCGCCCTGCGCCAGAGCATGCAGCTAGGCTATGCGCCGCCGGTCCGCACGGCCCTGTGCGACGCTCTGATCAAATCCGGCGCCACCCCCGAACTGCTGGTTGAGGCGGGGCTTGCCATAAAACCCGATAATGGCGGCGCGATCTATGACCGTTTCCGTGACCGCATCATGTTTGCGATCACCGACAATAGCGACCGGGTGATTGCCTTTGGCGGCCGGGCCATGTCGGCGGATGCGCAGGCGAAATATCTGAATTCCCCCGAAACGCCGCTGTTTCATAAGGGCAATGTTCTTTACAACCTTGCCAATGCGCGGCGCGCGCTACAGGCCCCGGGCAAGGGGCAGGGGCGCGATACGCTGATCGTCACCGAAGGTTATATGGATGTAATCGCCCTGACCAAGGCGGGCATCGATAATGCCGTCGCGCCGCTGGGCACGGCGCTGACGGAAACCCAGATAGGCCTGTTATGGCGGCTGACGCCCGAGCCCATATTGTGTTTTGATGGCGATGCCGCGGGGCGGCGGGCCATGCTGCGGGTGGTCGAGCGGGCGCTGCCTTTGTTGAAACCCGGCGTTTCGCTGCGCTTCGTTCTGCTGCCGGACGGGCTTGACCCCGATGACATCGTGCAACGTCAGGGCGCGGACGCCATGCGGGAGCATCTGCAAAAATCCCTGCCGCTCGCGGATATATTATGGTCTTCCGAAATGGGCCGGACGCCGCTGGACACCCCGGAACGGCGCGCCGGGCTGGAGCAGCGCCTGGGCGGTTTGCTGACGGCCATTGCGGATCCGGCGGTGCGCAAACATTATCAGAATGATTTCAGGCAAAGGATTGCCGATCTGTTTCGCCCCCCGGCCCCGGCCCCCTGGCCCTCATTTTCTGGCAATGCCCCGCAGCGGCGGTTTCCGGGCCGGGGCCAGGCCTTTGGCCTTCCGGCTGGCGCGGGGCCGGCCAGCGCTGAACTCAAGCGATCCCAACTGGTTGGGGGCGGCAGCGGCAA
>JAHHGO010000115.1:0-3149 GCA_023252275.1 Alphaproteobacteria bacterium | reverse complement strand
CATTTTCTGGCAATGCCCCGCAGCGGCGGTTTCCGGGCCGGGGCCAGGCCTTTGGCCTTCCGGCTGGCGCGGGGCCGGCCAGCGCTGAACTCAAGCGATCCCAACTGGTTGGGGGCGGCAGCGGCAATCTGGGGGTGCGGCGGGAACGCATCATTATTCTGACCGTGGTTAACCATCCCACCCTGCTGGCGCGCCATTTTGAGGAGTTCAGCGAATTGGCCCTGCTCGACCCGGGCCTTGACAGACTGCGCTCGGTAATCATAGAGCTTGCGGCCGCGATACCGGACCTTGAAAATACCGGTCTGCGAAGCCATCTGATAGATCGGGGATTTGAAAAGCTTCTGACTGAAATTGCGGCGACAGGGGCGCAATCCGGGGATTGGTTCTGCGGGGAGGGGGCCGCGCCGGCGGATGCTGAGACCGGCTGGCTTCAAACGGTTCAGCGGCATCGCCGGGAAATCTATCGTCACCAGGCGCTGAAGGAGGCCGAACAGGCATTGGCTGAGGATTTTTCTGTTGAAAATGAGCAGAATTTAATGATTCTGCAGCAGCAATTGGCCGAAGATGCGGAAGATGGGCAGATTTCAGGCTTTGGCGAGGCCTCGGGGCGGGGCAGAAAAGCTTAACGGGGGGCCGGCCTGCGGCAGGCCTGCCCGGAAAAGTTTAAGTAATCGTTCTTAATTGTAACCGTTTAGAGGGCTTTTTTCCCGTTATTGATTAACTAAATCAGTTGCAATAACCCGGATTCGGCTCTTGTTCAGGAGATCATTGATGGCGGCAAAGGCGGCGGAAGCCACAGCAAAACCCGAGACAGCGGCAGAAGAAGTCCAGGATCCGCCCTTACTTGACCTTACTGATCAGGCCGTCAAACGGATGATCCGCAACGCCAAGAAACGTGGCTATGTGACCTATGAAGAGGTCAATCAGGTGCTGCCTTCGGAAGAGGTTTCGCCGGAACAGATCGAAGACACCATGACGATGCTGTCCGAAATGGGCATCAATGTCGTGGATGCCGATGAGGCCGAGGAAGCCGCCGAGAGCAAGGAAGTCGCGCCGGTTAATGGCGCGCCTGTGGTGCGCGCCACCGGTTCCGAGACGATGGAGCGCACCGATGATCCGGTGCGCATGTATCTGCGCGAGATGGGCAGCGTCGAACTGCTGTCGCGCGAGGGCGAAATCGCCATCGCCAAGCGCATCGAGGCTGGCCGCGAAACCATGATCAGCGGGCTGTGCGAAAGCCCGGTAACGTTTCAGGCGATTATCGTCTGGCGCGAAGAGCTGAATGAAGAGCGCGTTCTGCTGCGCGACATTATTGATCTCGAAGCCAGCTTTGGCAAAGGCCCGGGACAGCCGACGCCGATCTTTGCCCAGACACCGGCGGTGGCCGCCGTCATCCAGGCCGCGCCGATCCCCGTTGCCGAACCCGCCTATGACGAAGACGGCAATGAAGTTCTGGCCGAAATTCCCATCGACGATGAAGAAGACGCCGACGCCGAGAACAATATGTCGCTGGCCGCGATGGAAGCCGCCATCCGCCCGCTGGTAATGGAGGCGTTCGACCAGATCGCCGCCAATTACAAAAAGCTGCACAAGCTTGAAGAGGCGCGCATCGCCGGCGCCATGGCCAGCGAACCGCTGACGGACGCGCAGGAGCGTAAATATAACAAGCTGCGTAGCGAGATCGTGCAACTGGTTGAAAAGCTGCATCTCAACAATAACCGCATCGAGGCGCTGGTTGAACTGCTCTATTCGATCAACAAGCGGCTGATGGGGCTGGAGGGCCGTCTCATGCGGCTGGCGGATTCGCATGGCGTCGACCGCAGCGACTTTCTGACGCAATATCTGACCAATGAGCTTGACCCCAACTGGTCGCGCCGGGTCGGCCGGCTGAGCGGGCGCGGCTGGAAGAATTTCGTGCAGGCCGAGCGCGCCAAGATCAAGGATATTCGCGACGCCATTGCCGGCATCAGCCAGGAAACCGGCCTGAACACGTCTGAATTCCGCCGCATCGTGCAAACCGTGCAGAAGGGCGAAAAAGAAGCCCGCCAGGCCAAGAAGGAAATGGTCGAGGCCAATCTGCGGCTGGTGATTTCCATCGCCAAAAAATACACCAATCGCGGCCTGCAATTTCTCGATCTCATTCAGGAAGGCAATATCGGCCTGATGAAGGCGGTGGACAAATTCGAATATCGCCGCGGCTACAAATTCTCCACCTACGCCACCTGGTGGATACGCCAGGCCATCACCCGCTCCATCGCCGATCAGGCGCGCACCATCCGTATTCCGGTGCATATGATCGAAACCATCAACAAGCTGGTGCGCACCTCGCGCCAGATGCTGCACGAAATCGGCCGCGAGCCGACGCCGGAGGAACTGGCCGAAAAAATGTCCATGCCGCTGGAAAAGGTGCGCAAGGTGCTGAAAATCGCCAAGGAGCCGGTCAGCCTTGAAACCCCGATCGGCGATGAGGAAGACAGCCATCTCGGCGATTTCATCGAGGACAAGAACGCCCTGCTGCCCATCGATGCGGCCATTCAGTCCAACCTGCGCGAAACCACCACGCGGGTGCTCGCCTCGCTGACGCCGCGCGAAGAGCGCGTGCTGCGCATGCGCTTCGGCATCGGCATGAACACCGATCACACGCTGGAGGAAGTCGGCCAGCAATTCTCGGTCACCCGCGAACGCATCCGCCAGATCGAAGCCAAGGCGCTCAGGAAGCTGAAACATCCGAGCCGCTCGCGCAAACTCAGAAGCTTTCTGGATAGTTAACGGCGGCGGAACATAAGGCGGAATTTTGCGCTCAGGCAACCTCGAGCCGGGCGATTTCGGCGTCGATCAGCTGGCGCCAGCGCGCGGCTTCCTCCCGGTCCGGCAGCTTTTCGTAAAGATAGGGCCAGACGGTGCCTCGGTAAAGCTTCACCATGACGGCCTCCCACGGCCAGCGCTCGGCCGCCTGCATCGCCGCCAGCATTTCGGCAAGCCGGTTGCGCACATGCCTTGGATCAGGCGTGTATCCCGGCGCGACCGCCGGTCCGAACAGATCGGGCTGCGCCGCTGTTTCGAAAAGGTCCGCTGTGCCGCTTTTGCCCATGAATTCACCCCATTTCGCCGCGAATCATCCGGTAATTCTACACTGGTGGGCCACGCGG
>JAHHGO010000114.1 GCA_023252275.1 Alphaproteobacteria bacterium | reverse complement strand
CGCATTCAATAAATTATCCGTCCGGGAGCAGGAAAAAACCATCGGCCGCAGCAAACATGACAGCACGGAATTGCAGGGCGCCGATAAACCCCATGACGCGCATATTGCGCGCGCGGAACTGTCCGAGAATGGCGAGGAGCTGAAAATATACCGGCGTTCATTTCCCTATGGCGGCGTGGCGCAGCACGGATTATATTTTCTTGCCTTTGCCTGCGAACAGCACCGCTTTGATGCGATCCTGAAAAGCATGTATGATGTGGGCGGCGATGGCGTGCAGGACCGGCTGTTAAACTTCACCCGCGCAATAACGGGTTCCTACTGGTTCGCGCCGTCCAACGAAACGCTGGAAAAAATGCTGGCTTGATATAAGGGAGAACAAAGATGAACGGAGCGGAAATCAGAATTCAATGCGAGCCGGCCGAATATATGTCGGCCTATCTTTCCATGCCGAAATCCGGTTCGGGACCCGGCGTTCTGGTGATCCAGGAAATTTTCGGCGTCAATCAGGTGATGCGTGAAATTACCGACATGTTCGCCGCGCAGGGCTTTGTGGCGCTGTGCCCTGATCTGTTCTGGCGCATTGAACCCGGCGTCAATATTACCGATAAAAGCAAGGCCGAATGGGACAAGGCCTTTTCACTGTTCGGCAAATTTGACCGCGACAAGGGCATGAAAGACGTTGCCTCCAGCCTTGAGAGCCTGCGCCGCATCAAGGGCTGTAATGGCAAGGCCGGCACGGTGGGCTTCTGCCTTGGCGGCATGCTGGCCTATCTGTCCGCCACCCGCACCGACGCCGACGCCGCTGTGGGATTTTACGGCGTCAATATTGCCGATTTCCTGAGCGAGGCCGCCAATATCAAAAAGCCGCTAATGCTGCATATTGCCGGCAAGGATGGATTTGTGCCGCCCGAGGCGCAGGCCGCCATGCACAAAGGGCTGGATGGTAATAAATTATGCACTTTGTATGATTATCCAGAGCAGGACCACGCGTTTGCGCGCCAGGGAGGCGAACATTATGACGAGTCCGCGGCAAAACTGGCCATGTCCCGCACCATTGAATTTTTCAAATCGCATCTGGCCTGAAAATTTGCGGCGATGCGGATTGAGATTTATCCGCCACCTGATTATGGCCTGCGCGCTTGGCGGCGCGGGGCCGGCCCTTGCGCAAAACCAGGATGACCCATCCCTGCCCAGCGAGGCCATTGCGCCTTTTGTCATTGCCAATGTGGAGTTTACCCTGCTGCATGAGCTGATCCATGTGCTTATTGACGAGGCCGGCATCCCGGTGCTGGCGCGCGAGGAAGACCAGGCCGATTATCTGACGGCCGTGACACTTCTCAGCAATCAAACGGGCTTTCCGGTTCTGCCCTCGCAGAAAAAACTTCCCGGCGTCAATGAATGGCCGCCCGAATCCGGGCCTTTGACGCACAGCGCCATTCAGCGCATGCAGGCCATTATCGACGCCTGGCGGGTGGAATGGACCATCTCCGAACAGGACGGAATGGCGCTGCCCTGGGCAGATCCGCATGCGCTGGAAATTCAGCGCCTTTATGACATGGTGTGCCTGACCTATGGCCGCGATCCGAAACACCTCGAAGATTTCCGCATCGAAAACGAATTGCCCCAGGAGCGCGCCGAATTTTGCGAGCAGGATTTCGTCAAGGCCGAGCGCGGGCTGGAGTTCATCAAGACCACGCTGAAAAATTCCGCCAAAACGCCGCTGGTCGATTCAGGCCATATGCCGCCGGATTTCACCATCCAGCTTAAATTCGAAAAAGTCATATCCCCCGTTCATCAGCAATATAAATTATGGCTGACCAATGCCTCGATCATCACGCCGTTGATCGAGGCGCTGAACCGGAATTATTATATGCCGCGCCCCATCACGGTGCGCTTTCGCGTCTGCGGCCAGCCCAACGCTTTTTGGGAGCCGAAGGATGCCAAAGTGAATATGTGCTACGAGCTGCTCGACCGCTTTGTGCATCTCAGCCGCTTCCGCCAGAAATATGCCGAAGACCGGCGCAAAAATGCGCTCGGCATGGCAAAAGCCAACGGGGCTTTCAAATAGAGCTGGATGAATTCAGGCTTGTCCATAACACATTCAAAACACACAATTGCGAGGCGCGCAACGCGCCGTGGCGATCCAGAGCCAAAATTACAGGCCTTGCCGTGAGACTCTGGATTGCTTCACTGCGTTTATTGGTACCTGCATCTTCAGGCGCAATGACGCTGTGGGTTGAGCAGGCTTTAGGTATTCATCGACGCGAAGAAATCCGCATTGCTCCTGGTGCCGCGCAGCTTATCCAGCAGAAACTCCATCGCATCCACGGTGCCCATCGGATTAAGGATGCGGCGCAGCACAAACATCTTGGCCAGATCGGCCTGGGAAGCCAGCAATTCCTCCTTGCGCGTACCCGACCTGGTAATATCGATGGCCGGGAAAATGCGCTTGTCGGATACTTTGCGATCGAGAATGATTTCGCTGTTGCCGGTGCCCTTGAACTCTTCGAAAATCACCTCGTCCATGCGCGAGCCGGTATCGATCAGCGCGGTGGCGATAATGGTCAGCGAGCCGCCTTCTTCAATGTTGCGCGCGGCGCCGAAAAAGCGTTTCGGGCGCTGCAGCGCATTGGCGTCCACGCCGCCGGTAAGCACCTTGCCCGATGAGGGCACCACCGCATTATAGGCACGGCCCAGACGGGTGATTGAATCCAGCAATATGACAACATCCCGGCCATGCTCGACCAGACGCTTGGCCTTTTCCAGCACCATTTCCGTCACCGCCACATGGCGCGTGGCTGGTTCATCAAAGGTGGAGCTGACCACTTCGCCTTTGACCGAACGCTGCATGTCGGTCACTTCTTCAGGACGTTCATCGATCAACAGCACGATCAGATAGCATTCCGGATGATTGGCCGCGATCGCATGGGCGATATTCTGCAGGATCATGGTTTTGCCGGTACGCGGCGGCGCGGTAATCAGCGCGCGCTGCCCCTTGCCCAGCGGTGCGGCCAGATCGATTACCCGTGTGGTCAGATCCTTGCTGCCCGGCCCCATTTCCATAATCAGCCGTTCATCGGGATAGAGCGGCGTGAGATTGTCGAAATGCACTTTCTGACGGGTGCGCTCGGGATCTTCGAAATTGATCGTATTGACTTTCAGCAGCGCGAAATAGCGCTCGCCATCCTTTGGGCTGCGGATGCGGCCTTCGACC
This sequence comes from Alphaproteobacteria bacterium, assembly GCA_023252275.1. Lineage (GTDB taxonomy): Bacteria > Pseudomonadota > Alphaproteobacteria > UBA11222 > UBA11222 > UBA11222. The sequence continues at coordinate 5,979 of JAHHGO010000114.1, read as the reverse complement.
GTATCGCCGGTGCGCAGCGAAAAGCGGCGCAACTGATTGGGGCTGACATAAATATCATCCGGCCCCGGCAGATAATTGGCCTCGGGCGAACGCAGAAAGCCGAAGCCATCCTGCAAAACTTCCAGCACGCCGACGCCGGTGATTTCAATCTCACGGTTGGCCAACTGCTTGAGTATGGCGAACAGCATGTCCTGCTTGCGCAGGGTGCTGGCGTTTTCCACTTCCAGCTCCTCGGCATAGGCCAGCAATTCGGTCGGCGATTTGGATTTCAAATCCGCCAGTTTGACTTCCTTGACTTCCATAAGATCCATGGGGATTTTCCGCTTGAATTGGTTTTGCTGAAGTAGCGCATAAGACGACAGGGGGACCAGCAGGGAACCGGGGGGATTTGCGCAACCGGAATGGACCGGTGCGAAACAGGCAGGATGTAAAGCTGAGATGTCTGGGTGTAGCGTAATTCACAGCCCGATGCAAGATTGAACAGCTAAAGCTTAAAATTTTCCAAATGGCCGCACAATCACCAAAATCACAATAAAGATCAGCAGCACAAAGGGAATTTCATTAACGATGCGGTAAAACAGCCCCGGCCTTGTGCGAATATCATTGGCAAATTCCCGCCGCCAGCGGCTGAACAGCCCATGAATGGCGCCCAGCGCCAGGGTCAGCGCCAGTTTCAGCCAAATCCACCAGGACTGCCAGTCGATCAGGCCCGGCGTCAGCAACAACATGCCGCCCAGAATAAACACCGCAATCATGGCGGGATTGAGGATGCCGCGCAGCAGGCGGCCTTCCATCAGCTTGAATTTTTCTGATTGCACTGAACCGACCGGCGCATCCGTATGATAGACGAACAGGCGGGGCAGATACATCATGCCGGCCATCCAGGCGATGACCGCAATCAGATGCAGGCTCTTGATCCAGAGATAATATTGGCTCAAAAATTCAGACATTCCCCGTATCCATCAACACTTAACCCGCACCGCCGGCGGAATTTAACGCATCGCCAACAAGCTGCGCCAGAGCATTTATAAAATCCGGCTGAACGCCCAGCGCTGTAATACGCAAATATTCCGGCACTCCGGCTTGTTCCGCCAGATGGCGATATTCCATATCCAGCTCGACCAGCGTTTCGGAATGTTCCGACACAAAGGCAATGGGAACCAGCACTACCGCCGATCCCGCCTCACCCGCGGCTTTTAGCCGTTCCTCGGTCGATGGCCCCAGCCATTTTAATGGCCCCACACGGCTTTGATAGCAGATTTCCCACGCATCGGAAGCAATCCCGAGCCTGGCGGCGATGGCGCTGGCGGTTTGCGCCACCTGCTCCGGATAGGGATCGCCCGCATCGACAATGCGCTGCGGCAGACCATGCGCTGAAAATAGCAGCCGGGCCTTCGCGGTAGCTCCCGGCCCGAAATATTTACCGGCCTGGCTTTGGATCAGCCCGGCATGGGCCGCAATAAAATCACCCTGCGCGGGATAGCTTTCTATTGCATCCGTGGGCGCAATCAGCGACTGAACCTCTGCCTCGCGCCGCCATTCCTGCAGGGATGATCGAGTGGTGGTGGTCGAATATTGCGGATAGAGCGGCAGCAGCACAATCCGTTCCGGCGCAAATCGCTTAACTTGCCGAACCACCTGCTCTGCCCTTGGATGCCAATACCGCATCACGGTAAAACAGCGCAGATTGGCATAGTTTTCTGATTGTAACTTTTGTTGTAACGCCCCCGCCTGTTTCTGCGTTTCCGCCAGAATGGGCGATCCGCCACCGATCTGCGCATAAATCTCCCGCGCTACGGACGCGCGCCGCCAGGCGATAAAACGGGCCAGCAACCAGCGCACCGCCCCCGGCGCCCGGATAATATTGGCGTCCGAAAACAGATTGACGAGAAAGGGCCGCACGGCCTCCGGCCCATCGGGCCCGCCCAGATTAAACAGTATAACCGCGATTTTAGCTTTGCTCATGACCGCCAGTTTTTTACGAATTGCACTAGCTCAGTGACATTTTCAGGCGGCGTTTCAGGCACAATTCCATGCCCCAGATTAAAGATGAACCGGCGGTTTCCCATTAGCGACAGAATCCGCCCGGCTTCCTGTAACAGGGCTTTGCCCCCACTAACCAGCAAAAGCGGATCCAGATTTCCCTGTACTGTCATATGGGGTTGCAGCCTGTCTTTTGCAAATTGCAGAGGCATGGAACTATCAAGGCTTACCGCGGTAATCCCGGTTTTCAGGGCATAATCCGGATACATCGCCCCGGCGCCCTTGGGAAAACCGATAATCGGCAAACCAGGAAATTCCCGGTGAATGGCTGATGTTATTACTTTTGTAGGTTCAATACACCAGCGCTGAAATTCACCTTCCGGCAGGGAACCCGCCCAACTGTCAAATATCTGTAAAACCTCCGCGCCAGCCCGTACCTGGCCCAGTAAATATTCAATCGTGACCTGAACGATCAAATCGATAAGCTCTGAAAATCCTGTCGGGTCACGATAAGCCCATAGACGGGCCGCCGCCTGATCCCTGCTGCCTTCACCCGCGACCATATAGCTGGCCACCGTCCAGGGCGCCCCGGCAAAGCCGATCAGGCAGGTCTCAGACGGCAAAGCCCGCCGTAACAGCTTTAACGTCTCGTAGACCGGCTGTAGCCGCTCTGCAGCTCCTTCCGCCTTTAACAGCGTCAAATCCGTGCGTTGCCGGACAGGTGGCGCCAGCAACGGCCCGACACTCTCCTCGAACCGCACAGATTGCCCCAGCGCATCCGCAACCACCAAAATATCAGAAAAAACGATAGAGGCGTCAAATCCATAGCGCCGGATTGGTTGAAGCGTGACCTCCGCCGCCAGTTCCGGCGAATAACATAAATCCAGAAAACTGCCGCCTCTGGCCCTGACAGCACGATATTCAGGCAGATACCGTCCCGCCTGCCGCATCAGCCAGATCGGCGGACGTTCCACGCTCTCTCCCGACAGGACGCGTAATAACAATTTATTGCTCATGCAAGGCCTGTTTCCTTGATATTTATAATCACATAAAATTTCTTCACAGTTTTTTCTCTTCTATTTATTTTTATAAAAAAGGTTGCAGGGGTAGTAGATGCCCTGAAGATTGGGGATAAAATCAGTTACAGTTTTTGTTCATCTTGCCAGTTCTCTCTATCCTATGCCTGTCATGACATGATCATGATTCACCCGTGATTCACAGACCTGGTATTTAACTGTTCATAGGGCTGGAATCACAGCATAAATAATAGTCAGTTACCTGAGACTTTTTTAGCAAACCCGTAATAGCGGCTTTATGCGCATGATTCACCCTATTCATGGAAGCTCCTTCCCTCATGGCTGATGAACCTGCCGATACCGGCGATACCAGGCTGCCGATATTTTTCCATCTGCATCTGGTTTCAGACGCCACCGGTGAAACATTGAATTCAGTTGCAAAGGCCGCTATCGCGCAATTCGATAGCGGCATTCCCATTGAACATACTTATGCGCTGGTGCGCACCACGCGCCATCTGGACCGCGTACTTAGCCAGATTGAAGATATGCCCGGCATCGTGATTTACACGCTGGTCAATTATGATCTGCGCGATATGCTGGAACAGCGCTGCGCGGAACTCCAACTGCCCTGCCTTTCGGTGCTGGATCCGGTGATCCAGATTATCGGCACCTATCTTGGTCAGAAAATTTCCCATCGTCCGGGCGGTCAGCATAGTTTAACACCGGAATATTTTCAGCGTATCGAGGCGTTGCAATTCACCATGGCGCATGATGATGGACAATCCACCCATGATCTGCATGCAGCCGATGTTATTCTGCTTGGGGTCAGCCGTACTTCCAAAACCCCCACCTGTATTTATCTTGCCAATCGCGGTTTGAAAGCGGCCAATATTCCTGTTGTGTCCGGTATTCCTCTGCCTGCTTCGCTGTCTTCGCTCAGCAAGCCGCTCATCGTTGGACTGACCACCAATCCCGACAGGCTGGTTCAGGTGCGGCGCAACCGGCTTCTTTCGCTGAATGAACGCGATGAAACCAGCTATACGGATATGGATCTTGTCGCGGAAGAAGTTCGAAACGCCCGGCGGATTTATGCGCAAAATAACTGGCCCGTAATTGACGTAACCCGGCGCTCGATTGAAGAAACCGCCGCAGCGATCATGAACCTGCTTTCCAATCGCGAAACAGACAGGGCCAATCCGCTATGAGCGCAACGATAAATGCCGCCGCGCCACGCGCCGGTATTATTGGCTGGCCGGTCAGTCATTCCCGCTCGCCTTTATTGCATGGTTATTGGCTGCGCAAATATGGGCTTGCCGGCAGCTATGAACGCATCCCAATTGCGCCGGAAAATTTCGCCCGCGATTTTCGCGCGCTGTCCGGTCAGGGCTTTGCCGGCGCCAATGTGACTATCCCGCACAAGCTGTCGGCCATGCGTTGCTGCGATACGCTTGATCCGATCGCCACACGCCTTGGCGCGGTGAATACGGTGCGCATTGTCAATGGCCGTTTTGAAGGCTCCAACACGGATGGCTATGGCTTTATGGAAAATCTGCATGACGGCGCTCCTGACTGGAAAGCCGGTCAGGGTCCCGCCATCATTATCGGGGCAGGCGGCGCGGCGCGCGCCGTCATTATGGCGCTGGGCGATGCTTGTGTGCCGGAAATCCGCCTGTTTAATCGCACTCGCGCGCGCGCCGATCAGCTCGTCTCGGATCTTGGCGGTCCTGTTAGCACCCATGATTGGGACAGGCTTTCCGGCTCATTGGCGGATTGCGCCTTGCTGGTCAATTGTTCCAGCCTCGGCATGGCAGGACAGCCTGGTCTGGAAATTTCGCTGCAAGCCTTGCCGCGCACGGCCTATGTATATGATCTGGTTTATACGCCCTTGCAGACGCCGCTATTGGCGGCGGCGGCGGCGCGCGGAAATCCGACAATTGACGGCTTGGGCATGCTATTACATCAGGCCCGGCCGGGATTTGCGGCCTGGTTTGGGCGCATGCCCGAAGTAGATGCGGGGCTGCGCGACTTATTGAAGGCCGATATAGAAAATGCGGAAGGAAAATAACCATGGTCATTGTCGGTTTGACGGGCTCCATTGGCATGGGCAAATCCGAAACGGCAAAAATGTTTCGCAGGCTGGGCATTGCCGTTTATGACGCCGACGCCGCCGTGCATGGCATATATGCGCCGGGTGGTTCCGCCGTTGCGCCCATCGAAGAAGCATTTCCCGGGGTGACCGGCCCCAATGGCGTTGATCGTGATGCGTTGGCCAAACGGGTGCTGAATGATCCCGCCGCGCTGAAGAAACTGGAAAGCATTGTGCATCCGCTTGTCGGGCTGGAGCAGCAGAAATTTCTGGCGCAGGCGGCGGCGGAAAAGGCTGAAATGATCGTCATCGACGTGCCGCTGCTGTATGAAACGGGCGGGCAGAAACGGGTGGATTGCGTGGTGCTGGTCAGCGCGCCCTATGAATTGCAGCGCGAAAGGGTGCTGGAGCGGCCCGGCATGAGCGAGGAAAAATTTCAGTCGATCCTGGCCAAGCAGGTTCCCGATGCGCACAAACGCGAACAGGCGGATTATATTATTGATTCGAGCAAGGGCCTTGAGGCGGCCATGGCGCAGGTCGAGGCGCTGATCCCGCTGCTCCGCAAAGTTCCCGCCCGGGCCTGGGCGCAACGCAAACAACAGAACGCCACAGGGTAAAGCATGCGAGAAATAGTACTGGATACGGAAACCACCGGGCTGGATCAGCGTAATGACCGTATCATTGAAATTGGCTGTATCGAGCTGTTCAATCATGTGCCAACGGGCGTCACTTTTCATACCTATCTCAATCCAAGGCGCGACATCGCGGCCGAGGCGTTCAATGTGCACGGCATCAGCGCGGAATTTCTCAGCGGCAAGCCGCAATTCGGCGATATTGCGGAAGCCTTCAGCGGATTTATCGCCGATACGCAATTGGTCATTCACAATGCGGCGT
>JAHHGO010000113.1 GCA_023252275.1 Alphaproteobacteria bacterium | reverse complement strand
CAGCATCATTTGCTGGTCGCGCCGCGTCCATCGCGTGACAGCGCCAGCATCTATGAACATTGCAAACGCGCCGTCGATCTGGCCCTGTCCCGCAAGGGATCGCATGGCCTGCCCCTGATCGGATCAAGCGACTGGAATGACAGCTTTGACTTGGCTGGTATTGCCGGACGCGGCGAAAGCGTGTGGCTGGGCTTTTTCCTGCATGATGTGCTGGTGGCGTTTGCCGCTTTGGCGGCGCGCCGGGAAGGCAATACAGCCAGCGCGCATTATCTGAATGAGGCGGAAAAATTGCGCAAGGCGCTGGACGCCATGTGGCGCAAGGACCGCTATGTCCGGCTGATCAATGATGCGGGCGTCGAAATGACGCCGCTTGATACTTTGTCCGCGGCCTGGCCAACGCTTTCCGGTGTTGCCGATCTGGCCCGCGGCCGCACCGCCATGGAAGCAGCGCTTGCTAAACTGGAACTGGGTGATCTGATCCTGCTGCTTGATAAACCATTTAATGAAAACTCCGATCCCAATCCTGGGCGCATTGGCGATTACCCGCCGGGCGTGCGTGAAAATGGCGGGCAATATTCGCATGGCGCGTCCTGGCTGGTGGATGCGCTGGTTCGGCTCGGCGTCATGGCCCGCACTGAGGGCAAACCCGAACTTGCCGCGCAGATGCAGGCGCGCGCCGCTGAAATCTGGCTGAAAATTTCGCCGCTCGATAATCTGGCGCCGGGACGCTGGGAAATTTATGGCCTGGCGCCGCATCAGCAACCCGCCGATGTGTATTTCGGGGAAGGCTATGAAGGCCGCGGCGGCTGGAGCTGGTATTCGGGCGCCGCCGCCCGCATGATGTCTGCCGCCTATGCGCTGCTGGGCATCGATATGCAAGCCGGACAGATGCGCCTTGGCAAACATGCGCTCGACACCGCTGGCCCGATACAGTTGCGCCGCGTATTCTATCGCGGCAAGGAACTGACGCCGGAAAATTAGGCGCTCTGCTTTAAGTCCACTTCATCCGCCCGCCGCCGGTAAATCCAGACCGTTGAAGGGGGAATATTATCCAGCACCCAGGCAGTGCGGGTTGCGGCCAGATTAAGCTCCGCCGCGATGGCGCGCCCAACCGGCGGGCGTGGAACATAGGTAAACTGCATCAAAAAACCTTCCGGCGGAAGAACCGCGAAACATTGATGCAAAATATCGCGCTCAACCTCTTTCGACAGGGACAGCAGCGGCAAACCCGATACGACTGCCTTCACATGCGTGATTCCGGCAGCGGCAAGCAATTGTTTCAACTCGCGCGCATCACCGCAAATCAGGCGTATATCGGGAAAGCGTTTGCGTATAATTTCGCACAAAGACGGTTCGCGTTCGATCACCACCAGGTCTTTTGGCGCAATGCCCCTTTGCAAAAGCGCGGCAGTGATGCTGCCCGTGCCACCGCCCAGTTCAATCACAGCCCCAGGCGCCGCCGGGTCGATTTCCGCCGCCATGGCCGCAGCCAGATTTTTACCGCTGGGTACAACTGCGCCAATATGGGTGGGATTTTGCAGCCACAGATTAAAGAACCGGAGATAGTTGCGCACGCAAAGCTGTCTTTCTGTTGTTATTCCCCTACCCCCAAAGGTGGTTTGTTGACACCACTCTTGACTGGCCGGATAACATAGCCGCTTCTGCCCCGGACTGGAAGCGCGATGATTCCGCTCTGTAATCACATTAACCCTGGATATTAAGTTATTATGACGCCGCCATTAATGTTGCTGCAAAATATCAGCGCCCGGATTGGCGGCGTGCAATTACTGCGGGACGCGCGGATGCAATTGATGGCGGGGGCGCGTATGTGCCTGGTGGGGCGCAACGGGTCCGGCAAATCAACGCTGCTAAAAATCGCCGCCGGTCTGATCACGCCGGACGCGGGCGAACGCATTATGTCCAGCGGCGCCACACTGCGCTATCTGCCCCAGGAACCCGACCTCAGCGGATTTGATTCCGTTCACGCCTATGCAGCCGCCGGATTGACGCCGGGTGACGATGCCTATCGGGTGGATTATCTGCTGGAGGCGCTGGGCCTGAATGGGCAGGCCGATCCCAAAACCCTGTCCGGCGGTGAGGCGCGCCGCGCCGCGCTGGCCCAGGTGCTTGCGCCGCAACCCGATATTCTGCTGCTGGATGAACCGACCAACCATCTTGATCTGCCGGCCATTGAATGGCTGGAAAGTGAATTGAGTCAGATGCGCGCCGCCATCGTGCTGGTCAGCCATGACAGGCGGTTTCTGCAAAATCTGTCGCGCGAAACGCTGTGGCTGGATCGCGGCGTCATTCGCAACCTGTCGCAGGGCTTTGGCGAGTTCGAGGCCTGGCGCGATACGGTGCTGGAACAGGAAGAGCGCGATGCGCACAAGCTGGATCGCAAAATCGCCATGGAGGAAGACTGGATACGCTATGGCGTCACGGCGCGGCGCAAGCGCAATCAGGGCCGCCTGCGCGCGCTGGCCGGATTGCGCGAGCAGCGCCGCACGGCAAGCCGCGCCACGGGCGCCGTCAAATTCACCGTCAGCCCGAATGAAAGCGTGGGCAAGCTGGTCATTGAAGCGTCCAATATTTCAAAGGCCTATGGTCCGCGCGTGCTGGTGCGCGATTTTTCCTTACGCATTCAGCGCGGCGACCGGATTGGCCTGCTTGGCCCGAATGGCGCGGGCAAAACCACGCTGCTGAAACTTCTCACTGGTGCAACGCCGCCCGATACGGGAACCGTGCGCATCACGGATACGGTTCAGATGGTCAGCCTGGATCAGCGCCGCGAAACGCTGGACCCAACCGCGACCTTGCGCGAAACCATTAATCCGGGCGGCGGCGACAGCATGACCATTGCAGGCCAGCCCAAACATGTCATGAGTTATATGAAAGATTTCCTGTTCACCCCCGATCAGGCACAGGCCCCTGTGGGCGTGCTGTCGGGCGGCGAACGCGGACGGCTGCTGCTGGCGCGCGCGCTGGCGCTGCCGTCCAATCTGCTGGTGCTGGACGAACCGACCAATGATCTGGATCTGGAAACGCTGGATCTGCTGCAGGAAATGCTGGCCGATTATCCCGGCACCGTGCTGCTGGTCAGCCATGATCGCGACTTCATCGACCGCGTCGCCACATCGGTGATTGCGCCAGACGGGGCTGGAAAATGGATAGAATATGCGGGCGGCTATTCGGATATGCTGGCGCAACGCGGGCATGGCTTTGCGGCCATCAGCGCCCCCAGAGCCGCATCGAAAAAACCCGCCGCCGGGCCCGCCAAACCCGCGCCAGCAAAGCCCCGCCTCAGCTTTAAGGACAAGCATGCGCTGGAAACCCTGCCCGCGCAGATTGCGCAATTGAACAGCAGGATCAAGGCCGCGCAAGCAAAACTGGCCGATCCCGGACTGTTCACCCGCGATCCCTCGGGCTTTGCCAAACTGGCGGCGGCGCTGGAGGCTATGACCCATGAGCTTGGCGAAGCCGAAACCCGCTGGCTGGAGCTGGAAATGCAGCGCGAAGGCCTTGAATAGGCCCTGCCCGCAAGGCCCGCGACATTTGACGCGCCGCATGCAATATTGCTGCATCATATAATTAGCGATCTGGAAATCGACATGTCTGAACAAGCGAAGCAAACTATGGGGCCTGGCCTGCTTCTGAGCGTGGCGGATGGCTGCGCCACCCTGACGCTGAACCGGCCGGAACGGCACAATTCCCTGTCGCAGGAAGATATGGTTGCGCTGCGCGATGCGCTGCTGCAACTGGACAAGGATCAGAACCTGCGCGTGCTTGTGCTGACCGGTGCGGGCGAAAAAAGTTTCTGTTCCGGCGCGTTCCTCGATGAAGTCGCCGATCGCAGCTTCAAGGGCAACCCGTTTGAGGATCTGACGGACACGCTGGAAAATTTCCGGCTACCGACAATCTGTATGCTGAATGGCAGCGTCTATGGCGGCGGCGGAGAACTATCGCTGTGCTGCGATTTCCGCATCGGGGTGGAAGGCATGCGCATGTTTGTGCCGCCCGCGCGGCTGGGCATTCACTATCCGGAAAAGGGCCTGATGCGGATGATCACCCGGGTGGGCCTGAGCGCTGCCAAACGCATCATTCTGGCGGTTGAAACATTTGATGCGAAAGCCATGCTTGAAATGGGCTTTATCGATTATCTCGTGCCGCGCGACCAATTGGCGCACCGCACAAGGCAGTTGGCGCAAGACCTGACAGCGCTCGCGCCGCTATCGGTGCAGACCATGAAAGCGTCGCTGAATGAACTGGCGCGCGGCGAAGCCGACAGCGCCGTTATCAGGGCGCGCATCGCGCAATGCTGGGGCAGCCAGGATCATAAAGAGGCCGTGCGCGCGATGGCGGAAAAACGCAAACCTGTTTTTCAGCGAAAATAACATGCAACTGGCGCTGTGCACATGGCCCGAAATTGACGCCTGGCTGACGCGCAGCAAAGGCATAATCGTGCCCGTGGGATCGACCGAACAGCATGGCCCGACCGGGCTGATCGGCACCGATACGATCAGCGTCGAGATGATTGCAAAGCGCGCCGGCGAGGCGGCGAATATTCTGGTCGCGCCGGTCTTTCCCGTGGGCGTGGCGGCGCATCATATGGCGTTTGCCGGATCGATGAGCCTGCGCCCGGAAACCTTCCGCGCCGCCATTCGCGACTGGGCCGCCTCGCTTGACCGGCATGGCTTTCGCCGGATTTATTTCTTCAATGGGCATGGCGGCAATATTGCGCCGCTGAACGCGGCGGTGAAGGAAATTTCCAATGAGCTAAACCCCGGCCGCGCGGAAAATGACCGGCTTGAATGCAAGGTGCAAAGCTGGTGGCAGTTTGAAAGCGTGCATGCATTGTGCCAGACCCTCTATCCCGAAGGCCATGGCAGTCACGCCACCCCATCGGAAGTAGCGATCACGCAATATGCCTTTCCGGACGCGATCAAATCCGCGGCGCTGGAGCCGCGCATCGCCCCCACTGGCCGCTTCACCAATGCTGAGGATTACCGCGCCGCCTTCCCGGATGGCCGCATCGGCTCCAACCCGGCGCTGGCCAATCCGGCGGATGGCGAAAAGCTTGTCGACGCCGCCGTCGCCGGCTTGATCGTGGATTTTCAGCGTTTTACAGGAAATGGCGTCACTTAGGGGAGTGGCGGTCCTGAATGTCCCCGTTAATGCGCGGGCGGAGCTTAGCCGTAGACGATTTCGTGTATCGCTTAAAACTTCCGGATTGGCGCTGCACAAGGTGAAGCCGCAGCACAGGCTAGTTTGCTCTCCCGACCGTAAAAATCAGCAGATGCCGAAATGTAAAAAAACGGCTTTATATTGAAGTTCTATCGACTATTATGAACTTATGACTGACAATGTTATCACGGATGATGTAAGGCAATTTATTCTTCAGCATATTGATTCGATAGCGGAGATTGAAGGATTGCTTATGTTTTGCGCCGATCCACAAAAGGAGTGGGACGCGCAAACTATCGCGCGCAGATTATATATTGATGAGTCTCAGGCGGCAGCACTGCTTGCGCGGCTCGCTGAGCTAGGCTTTATTGCAGTGGCGGCAAGTGGCTCGCCCCTGCAGTATCAATACCAGCCGGACTCCGAAAGCAAAGATATGATAGAGCGCCTGGCCGTTCTTTACCGCCAATGCCTCATACCGGTCACGAACCTCATTCATTCCAAATCTAAATCACGCATTCAGGAATTCGCGGATGCCTTCAAAATACGAAAGGACTGAGGCATGGCAGGGATTATATACGCACTGTGCGCGCTTACGGCGTTTCTATGCGCCTTCCTGCTGTTATATGCCTACCGCCAAAGCAAATATAAGCTGCTTCTTTGGGGTGCCCTTTGTTTTGCAGGCTTGACTCTTAGCAATGCTATTCTGGTGATTGATAAACTGGTGGTGCCGATGGATGACTTATCCACCTTGCGCTACATCATCTCGCTGTTATCAATGCTGGTGTTATTGTACGGCCTGATTTGGGATACGGAGTGAGCAGATGGCTATGGATCTGATGCTGCTTGGCGCAATTGCAATGGCGTGTTTCATGGCCAGTCTGTTTTTCCTAAGTTTCTGGAAGACGACACGCGACCGGTTTTTTCTGTTCTTCGCCGTGTCGTTCGGCCTAGAAGGATGCAGCCGAATCCTACTAGGATTAAACTACTATTCCAATGAACAGGCGCCGCTGTTTTACCTTATCAGGCTGTTTGCGTTTCTGATAATTCTCGGGGCTATTGCAGAGAAGAACATAACAAAAAGAAAAAACAACTAGGAAAAATAAGAATTATCATCCTTCGTGGAACCGGCGCCCACATAGTGAACTGGCACAACGCCAGATTGCCGCTGCACGAGGTGAAGCCGCAGCACAGACTGGCGTTTGGACAACTCAGGAATGTGGCCGGTAGGCGCGCAGGAAGGTTGCGACGGCGCTCGTGATATGTTTGTCCATCTCCCCGGCTTCAATGTGTGACTCGACGCCAAGCAGCGCACGCGTATGGACGTGCCCGCTCAGCAGACTGAAAAACTGCTCGGCGGCGCGCCGGGGGTCGGCAATATCCAGATGGCCAAGTTCCGTCTGTTTACAAAGATAGGGCGCAAAATTTTCCGCCGTTTGTCCCGGGCCATTTTCGTAGAAGATGTGCGCGAATTCCGGAAAACGGCAAGACTCGGCAATGACAACGCGATAAAGCGCGAGGATCTGCGCATCCATGATCAGGCAGAGGAAATGCTCGGCTATCCTGCGCAGCGTTAGTTCCAGATTATTCGCCCCGGTTTCCGAGGTCTGCAATGGCGTAAACAGATCGTGACACAGGGCCTTGATGATGGCGCCGAACAGCTTTTGCTTGTTCCCGAAATGGCTGTATACGGTCGCCTTTGATACGCCGGCGCGCTGCGCGATGGCGTCCATGGACGCCAGGCCGAAACCGGCGCCGAGAAACACCTCAACCGCAGCGGTCAGAATAGCCTTCCGCTTAACTTCTCTTTGCGGCAAGTCCGGTTTTTCCTGAGCCTGCGCCACAGCGATAACTCGATTGCTATTTCCAAATATTCTTATAATCTATACTAAACGGTACAGTTCTCAAAGGTTTCATGTTCCCTTTGATCCCGTCGCCCGGAAAGCGAAGCAATAGCACCCGGCGCATATACTCATCGGTGGCCGGCCTGTCGGTGACCGGGTTGTGCTGCAAAGTGAATGGAGTGAGATGTTTAGGCAAGTTGTAGGGCTTATGGCGTGCATGGCGGCTATCGCGGTAACACTCCAGCATGCGAGAAGCGAGGATGCAAAAGCCGATTTGGCGGCGCCCGCCACCCCCATCACAATTATAGCGGCAAAGACTGCAAATATTGAAGTTTTGGAAGCTTCCGTGGGGCAGTTGGAGGCAACGACAGCCCCCATGATCGCGGCTGAGGTCGGTGGGCGCATTTCGGGTATTCATGCCGATGAGGGTCAGGAAGTTGAAATAGGCCAGGTTCTGGCTTCGATGGACAAGACGGATTTCATTCTCTCCAAGGAACTGATGGACGCCGATATCAGGCGTCTTCAGGCTTTGAGCAGGGGCCAGGAACTGAAGGTGGGACGCCTTCGAACCCTGGTGCAGAAAAAGTCGGCCACGCAAGCAGCGCTGGATGACGCCCAGGCGGAGTTTGACGCCCTGAGGGCGGAGACTGTTTCCGCCCAGATCCGCCTGAAACAGGCCGACCGGAATATCGTCAAATCAGAAATTGTCAGCCCTGTCAGCGGGCGCGTGGACGACAGAACAATCTCGGTTGGCGACTATGTACAGATTGGAATGCCGCTTTTTCATCTCACGTCGCGCGAATATTTGAAGGTGCGGCTGCCATATCCCGAAAGTTTGGGCGGCGTATTGCGCAAAGGTCTGCCGGTCCGGCTGGTTAGCCCGATCGCGCCGGACCTCACGGTGGAGGGAGAAGTCACCGAAATTCGTTCGCTGATCACCAGCGAAAACCGCGCCATTCATGTTATTGTCGATGTGCGCAACCCCGGCCCCTGGGAGCCGGGCGCTAGCGTGACCGGAAAAGTTCAGGTGGCGCGGCGCGAGAACGCTGTCGTCGTGCCGCAAAGCAGCGTCGTCCTGCGCCCGGCGGGGACAGTCGTCTATATGATCAAAGATAAGGTGGCGAAACAACTGGTGGTCCGGACTGGTCTGCGCCAGGACGGGCAGGTGGAGATTCTTTCCGGTCTTGCCGCCGGACAGGTGGTGGCGATGGATGGCGCCGGCTTTCTGACAGACGGCGCGCCGGTTATGGTTCCCCAGCCATGAATTTGCCAGAAATATCGATTAATCGCCATGTGCTGGCGTTCATGCTCAGCGCTATTCTGGTACTGTTCGGCATTATCAGCTTCGGTCGGATCGGCTCGGACCGCTATCCCAAGATCGAGTTTCCGATCATTTCCATTACCACCACGCTGGCGGGCGCAAATCCGGAAATTATCGACGCCAGCATAACCAGCATTATGGAAAGCGGGATCAACAGCGTTCCCGGGATTGAGCACATTCTGTCCACTTCGACGCCCAGCGCGTCGGTCGTACGCATCACTTTCAATATCGACAAGGATATCGATGTCGCATTTAACGAGGTGCAGTCGAAAGTGAACCACGTGTTGCGCGACCTGCCCGCCGAGGCCGACCCGCCGGTGGTGGCCAAACTTGTTTTTGGTGCAATTCCTGTAATGTGGCTGACCCTGGAAGGCGACCGCACCTTGCAGCAGCTTAACCAGTACGCCCGTATCGTCATCAAGAAGCAGCTGGAAAACATTGATGGCGTGGGAGAGGTGCAGATCGCCGGCAGACGGGATCGCACCATTCGCGTCAATCTGAATGTCGAAACGATGAATGCCTATGGCGTCACAACACAGGATCTGCTGCAGGCCTTCGCCAATGAGCATTTTCAGATGCCGGGCGGATTTCTGGTGGGGGGCAGCACCGAAAATCTGATCAAGCTGGATCTGGAATTTCATACCCCCGCCGATCTTGAGGCGCTGATTGTTTCCTATCGAAAGGGCGCGCCCATCCGGCTTGCGGATATCGCCACAATCGAAGATGGTCTGGAGGATGATCGCCGTCTGGCGCGTTACAATGATCAGCAGGCGGTGGGCCTTGGCATTGTCAAGGTTTCGGGTTCAAACGCAGTGGCGATCATCCAGGAGGTGGAGCGCCGGCTTGCGCAGGACATCATTCCACAACTTCCGCCGGGGATGAAACTGAACATTGCGTCCAATGACGCGGATCTGATTGAAGAACTGGTGTCCGCGCTGGAAGAACATCTGGT
>JAHHGO010000112.1 GCA_023252275.1 Alphaproteobacteria bacterium | reverse complement strand
AAAACGCCATTTACGCGGTCTTAAGCCGTAAACGGTAGAGTCCGCTGCATCTTGCAATAATCTTGTATAGGCGAATCAGATTGAAATCATTATTATTAGATATTGAACGAATTCAACCCTATTGCTTCTATGGCAGGGTTGTAAGCGTCCAGGGGCTGTTGATTGAGGTCGCAGGGCTACATTCCGTCAGCGTAGGCGCCCGCGGCGTCATTTCGTCCCGGGATAATCAGGAAATCGGCTGCGAAATAGTCGGGTTTCGTCAGGAACGGGCCCTATGCATGGCGTTTGGCCCGCTTGAGGGCATTGGCCTGGGATGTAAGGCCGTCATTACCTCGCATGATCCGTCAATCCGGCCCGATCATCACTGGCTTGGCCGGGTGATTAACGCCATGGGGGAACCCATTGACGGGCTTGGACCCTTGACCAGCGGCCCGGACAGCTACTCCCTGCGCGCCAGCCCGCCGCCGGCGCATTCCCGCCAGGTGGTTGGGGGCAGGATAAATCTGGGTGTGCGCGCCATCAACAGTTTCATCACCTGCTGCCGGGGGCAGCGCATGGGCATATTTGCCGGCTCGGGTGTGGGTAAATCGGTGCTGCTGTCCATGCTGGCCAAAAATACCGATTCAGATGTGTGCGTAATTGGGCTGATTGGCGAGCGTGGCCGCGAAGTGCGCGAATTTATTGAAGAAAATCTGGGCGAAGAGGGGCTGAAACGCAGCGTCATTATCGTGGCGACTTCGGATGAGCCTGCCCTGATGCGGCGGCAGGCGGCCTATATGACCATGACGGTCGCAGAATATTTCCGTGATCAGGAACAGGATGTTTTGTGTCTGATGGATTCCGTCACGCGTTTTGCCATGGCGCAGCGCGAAATTGGCCTTTCTGGCGGCGAACCGCCAACCAGCAAGGGATATACGCCGACCGTTTTTTCAGAATTGCCGAAATTACTGGAACGGGCAGGGCCGGGCGTATCAAAAGGCAGCATCACCGGATTGTTCACCGTTCTTGTAGAGGGGGACGACCATAATGAGCCGGTTGCCGATGCGGTGCGCGCCATTCTGGATGGGCATATTGTGCTGGATCGCGCCATTGCCGAGCGGGGCCGTTATCCGGCCATCAATGTATTGCGCTCCGTTTCACGCACCATGCCGAAATGCAATCTGCCAGAAGAAACCGGGGTGATCCTTCACGCACGCAAATTGCTGGCGGTATATGAAGATATGGCGGAGATGGTGCGGCTTGGCGCCTATCGTCCCGGCGCGGACGCCGAAGTGGACGAGGCCGTAAAGCGCTTTCCCTTACTGGATGGATTTCTGGAACAAAAGCCGGATGAGTTGACCGGGTTCACATCGGAGATGGCGCGGCTGCGGGAAATACTTGGCCTGGCGGGGGGAAACTAGATGAAAGCGCTGAATAGTCTTGTCAGGCTATACAAATGGCGGGTGGATGAAAAGCGCCGGCGGCTGGCGGATATCTACGCCACGCGTGATGAATATGAAAATAAACTGAAAGCGATTGCAGCGGCGGTTGTCCGTGAACAGGATATTGTAAACACCGCGTCAGGAAGCCCGGCGGATGTCGGATTCTCCTATGGCGCCTTTGCCCAGGCCGCCATTCAGCAGCGTGAAAATATTCAGCAATCCATCGCATTGCTTGACGTGCAGATTTCCGAGGCGCTTGAAGAAGTCGCAGAAGCTTTCAAGGCGCTGAAGCGTCAGGAAATTGCCGCCGCCAATCAGGAAATGCGCAAAGCAAAAATACGCGAACGCCGTGAGCAGAACCTGTCAGATGATCAGGCTATCGAAAGCCATCAGCGCAAGATTGCCAGATCATAATCATGACGGCCGGTTCAGAAGGCCGGGATTGTTCCATAGCGGTTGCCTGTCTTCCACGCAGACCTGCTGATCGATCCCGTTAACCGGCACTGAAATCGCAACGCAGATCCATCGTGGAATAAGCGCGTTGCTGTAATCATCGATGATGGCGTTGGCCAGTTCTTCTATGCCGCAGTGCGGCTGTGTAGCCAGAAAATCAAAATAGGCGTTCATCTGCCCCATATCGCAGATCAACCGGTCCGGAACGTAACGGATATGGATGGAAACCGGGTGCCGTGCGCCATCCCCGGATATGGCAGGCGTCACGGATTTACGCAGTGAAATAATATAGTCGCGATTGCTGCGCGGATTATCCCTGACGGCAATATTACTTTCCGGTTCATCTATTTTTATGTCAGGCATTGCGCGCATCCGGATCAAATCAAACCGCGCGGGCCGCTGGCCAGCAAAGAGGACGCGATCTGCTGGACCAAAACGGCGGCTTCGCTTTGCGGATAGCGGGCCAGCAAGGGCGCCTGCGCGCGGATGGCCTGCGGGATATGTTTATCACGCAAAACATGGCCCGCCAGCGTGGGCGTGAATTGCAGAAAATGCCCGCATGCGCGATGCACCGCATTGAATGTCTTTTCGGCCTGGGTTCTGTTTTCGGCCATGTTGACGATAATCCTTACATCCATTTCCGGATAGGACGTGACCAGAAATTTGATCATGGCATAGGCGTCCGTGATGGATGTGGGATCATCGGTCACCACGATCAGGGCCTTACCTATGCGCGCAAACAGCGGCGTCATATGGCTGTTGATCCCGGCAGCAAGATCGACAATCACATGATCATACAGAACCGCGGAGCGGATCAGTTCATTGCACAGATTTTCAATCTGGTTGCGGCTTAAGGTGTCCAGCGCGCCGGAGCCGGACCTGCCCGCGAGCACATCAAAGCTCAACACGCCCGCGGAATATGTGGTGATGGCTTCCGCCAGACTGATTTTGCCGGCCACAACGCTGGCCAGATCATGCCCGGGCGGCATGGCCAGTTGCACATCCACATTGGCCAGCCCCAGATCACCGTCAAGCAGCAGCACACGCCTGCCATGACCGGCTAGCGCCTGGGACAGGGTAATGGAAAACCATGTTTTGCCGACGCCGCCCTTGCCGGACGCCACGGCAACCAGATTTGCCTGCCGCGGCAGGGTGCGGCGTAGCGCAGCCACATCGGCTCCGGCGGATAATATGCGCGCGGGCGAGGTAAGATTGGGATGCTTGTTCATTGTGCGGCCTGCTCCATCTCAGAATATGAATTATTTTCCATCGGATCTTCCAGTAACAGACGCGCCAGTCCGGTAGAGGCGAGCGGCGCCAGGCCATTCGCCACATAAGGCGTAATGCTGACCTGATGCATGGTCATGGCGGCGGCTTCCATTGCACCCAGAATGCTGCCGAAACGCCGGGTGGCGTCCAGCTTGCTGATAATGACGCCGCGCGCGCCAAGGCCTGAAAAAATATTGACCATTTCGCAGGCTTCCATTGCATCGCCGCCGGCGGGCAGCACCAGAACCGGATCGCAATCGACGGCCATGACCAGTTTCCGGAGAGTGTTGAGATCATCCAGATTATAGGGTGACGCCCCGGTCGTATCGATAAAGCAGTTCACCGGTTCCTTCTGCGCCTCAAGAATGGCCGGCACTTCTGTTGCGGCGGCGGCGCGATGCAATGGCGTATTCATTGAAGCGGCATAGGCGGCAAGCTGTTCCGCGCCGCCGGCGCGAACCAGATCGGTTGTGATCAACAGGCTGTTATGGCCCGCTAGCAGGGATCGCGCCGCCAGTTTTGCAGCGGTAATGGTTTTGCCCGCGCCGGACGGTCCGATCAATAATACCGGCCGCGTATTTTGCACCGGTAGAGGCGCAAAGCTGTAGCGCATGTCCAGAACGGCGGCCAGAGCCTGAACCGCATCATTGGCGTTGACCGAGTCCAGCATATTCAGCAAATGGCGACTGATGATTTGCGGCACACGATGAAAGTTCAGTGCCGCTTCGATGGTCTGGTAATTATCATATTGGGTTTCTTCGGCATGGTGAGGGCGGTTGTTCTGTAAAGCAGGACTGCTGGACACATCCTCGGAGGGGGCATGTTCAGCCGCGGCGCGAATGGAAATCTTGCCATTGCGCGCGCATTCCGTACCAAGAATAATGGCGCCGGGGCCAAGCGTGGCGCGCAATTCCGCCATT
This sequence comes from Alphaproteobacteria bacterium, assembly GCA_023252275.1. Classification (GTDB taxonomy): domain Bacteria; phylum Pseudomonadota; class Alphaproteobacteria; order UBA11222; family UBA11222; genus UBA11222. The sequence goes on along the minus strand of JAHHGO010000112.1, from coordinate 5,281 downwards.
GCGGCTTCCATTGTGGGGGCTGTGATGGTTCTGAAACGCAACTGGATCGCCTTGCCTAAATTTGTCCGATGGTGCGGATTTTCGCCTGCGGATGGATTTCATTCTGCGAAAGGACCGCCGTTTGGGAACGAAAACGCTCAACGATCGAGCGCACAAAGGGGCGGATAAAGGGGCTGCATAACAGGGCAGGGGTCTGACCCGATTCCGCCGCCTGATCAAATTTCAGGCGCACCGCGCCAATAAATTCCTGAAGGCGGCTTGGCGGCATCGCCAATTGCCGGTCATCGCCCTGACCGACGATGGATTCTGCAAATATCTGTTCCCATTCCGGTGACATGCTGATGAGCTGCACATACCCATTTGGCCCAATATTCTGGTGGCAGATCTGGCGCGCCAGACGCGCACGCACATGCTCTGTAATGGCGCCGATATTTTGGCTGAAGCCCACGGCCTCGGAAATGCCTTCCAATATGGTGGGCAGATCGCGGATGGAAACCCGTTCGGCCAATAGTGTCTGCAAAATTCGCTGTATTCCCGACAGCGTAATTTGTGCGGGGCTGATGTCATCCAGCAGCTTCTGATGCGGCGTTGGCAGATCATCCAGCAATTTGCGCAATTCGCCATAAGACAGCAGTTCGCGCATATTCTGCTGAACGGTTTCAGTCAGATGCGTGGTGATAACCGTGGGCGGATCAACCACCGTATAGCCGCGGAATGAGGCTTCTTCGCGCAGGGACTCGTCAATCCACATAGCCGGCATGTTGAAGGTGGGCTCGCGGGTTTCGATGCCCGGCAGATCTATGGCCATGCCACGCGGGTCCATTACCAGAAGATGGCCAAGTTTCAGTTCGCCCGAACCGGCCTCAACTTCTTTCACCCGTATGACATAGCCATTGGCGGGAAGCTGAATATTGTCCAATATCCGGACAGATGGCATTACGAAACCCATTTCCGATGCGATCTGTCTGCGCAGCGCCCGGATCTGATCCGTTAACGGATGATTGCTCTGTTCATTAATAAGCGGCAGCAGGCCATAACCCAGTTCAAGGCGCAGATCATCAATCGCCAGCGCGGTCTGGATAGGTTCTTCGGTAAATGGAACCTGCGCCGCCTTGACCTGTTCTGCAGCAAGCGTGCTAAGAACCTCGCGCTTGTTTTTGGCGATATACCAGGCCAGCCAGCCGGAACCGGCAGACAGAACCAGAAACGGCAGAAAAGGCATGCCTGGCAGCAGGCCCATCAGCCCCAGCAGAAAGGATGAAAGACCAAGCGCCTGGGGATAGCCTGAAAGCTGTGACACCAGCGCCTTGTCGGCGGCGCCCGTAACGCCGGCTTTTGACACCAGCAGGCCCGCCGCGGTTGACACGATCAGAGCCGGGATCTGGGTGACAAGGCCATCGCCGACGCTCAGAATGGTATAGCTGGCGCCAGCTTCCGTCAGGCTGAGGCCTTTTTGCGCCACGCCGATAATGATGCCGCCGATAATGTTGATAAAAGTGATCATCAGGCCGGCTATGGCGTCGCCGCGTACAAATTTCGCCGCGCCGTCCATTGCGCCAAAGAAGGAGGATTCATCTTCCAGCTGTTTGCGCCGGATTTTGGCGGCGCTTTCATCAATCAATCCGGCGCTGAGATCGGCGTCAATCGCCATCTGTTTGCCGGGCATGGCGTCCAGGCTGAAACGCGCGGCCACTTCGGCGATGCGCCCGGAGCCTTTGGTGATCACCACAAAGTTCACGATCATCAGAATGGCGAACACAATAATACCGATGATAAAATTTCCTTCCATCACCAGATTGCCGAAGGCTTGAATGACCTGCCCCGCGGCTTCTGTTCCGCTATGCCCCTCGGCCAATATAAGCCGGGTGGAGGCCAGGTTGAGCGACAGGCGCAGCATGGTTGCAATCAGCAAAACAACCGGAAAAGCGCTGAAGTCCAGTGGTTTTTCTATAAACAGCGCCGTCATCAAAATCAGAACGGAAAAAGTTATTGAAAATGTCAGTGCGAAATCCAGCAGCCATGATGGCAGAGGTAAAATCAGAACGGCCAGAATGGCGATAATGCCGAGTGCAAAGCCAATGTCGCCCCGCATCGTGGCTATGCGCAGGCTCGTCAGCAAGCCCCCAGCCGTCAGCGCGGGAGCAGGCGATGTGGCGCTATCGCTCATGAGGTGATTCAGCCCTTGTAAAATTTAGTAAAATTAATCAACCGGTGTTTCCGCCTCATGCGGAAATGCGATCCATCACATCCCCCGCGGCATTGGGAATTTGCACCCCCGTATCGCGATAGGCATTAAGCTTGTTGCGCAAGGTTCTGATCGAGATGCCCAATATGTTGGCAGCATGGGTACGGTTGCCCAGACAGTGATTCAGGGTATTCAGAATCAAATCCTGCTCGACATCGGCAACGGTGCGGCCGACCATGCCGCGCACGGTGTCTTCGGCGGCGGACGCCGCGCGTGAGGCGGGGCCGCCGGCGCTTGCTGAGGCGGAGTAGATCTGTTGCGTTGAGCCGTCTGGCAGAACGATAGCGTCGGGTTCAATGTCTTTTGTCTGGGACAGCAGTAGCGCGCGATGAATAGTGTTTTCGAGTTCGCGTACATTGCCGCGCCAGGGATGCACCTGCAACAGACGGCGGCTGGCCTCGGAAATGAGTTTGACAGACAGGCCATTTGCCTTGGCGTATTTTTCAACGAAATATTTGGCCAGCGCCAGGATGTCGGCCGGCCGCGCCCGCAGCGGCGGGATGGACAGATTGACCACATTCAGCCGGTACAGAAGGTCTTCACGGAAAGTTCCGTTACGCACGGCCTGCAACAGGTCAACGTTAGAGGTGGCGATTACCCGGATATTCACCTTGATGGGTTTGCCGCCGCCCACGCGGTCGATTTCGCGTTCCTGCAGGGCGCGGAGCAGCTTGGCTTGCAGGCGAACATCCATTTCGCTGATTTCATCCAGCAGGATTGTGCCGCCGCTGGCCTCCTCAAATTTACCGATGCGGCGCGCCACGGCGCCGGTAAAGGCGCCTTTCTCATGCCCGAACAATTCGGATTCAAGCAGATTTTCAGGAATGGCCGCGCAATTGACCGATATAAAGGGCATGTCCGCCCGTTTCGATTTTCTGTGCACATAGCGCGCCATGACTTCCTTGCCGGTGCCAGACTCGCCCGTAATCAGAATGCTGGCTTCACTGGGCGCGATCTGATCCGCCATGCGCAGCACAGCCGCCATTGCGGGATCGGAATATATGACCTTGTGTGTTTCATCGGAAACGGCTTCCAGAATGGCCGCAATAAGAATGGCGTCGGGCGGCAGCGGAATATATTCCTTGGCGCCCGCGCGAATGGCGTTTGCCGCCTGATCGGGGTCCGCATTTATGCCGCAGGCGGCAACCGGAACATGGATATGTTCCGCATCAAGCTGTTTGATCAGCCGGCCAATGTCCAGACTTACATCCATCATGATCAGATCTGCGCCGCGGCCATCGCGCAATGCAGCGAGCGCTTCCTCAATCGTATTGGCGACAGAGACCTTGGCGCCCTTATCAATGGCAATTTTGGACGCCGCACCCAACTCGCCATTCATATTTCCTATAATGAGTACACGCATGAATAATTCTCCAGTTTGCGGCTGTTAATCGAAATAGCGAACGCGTTTCGCGGGCGGCAGGATTGAATTGATCAGCATCTCCAGCCGCCGCGGATTTTCCTGCCGGCTGATCGAAGCGGCGCCAAGCGCATATACTTGCAGGATCATTGCTTCATTGGCCGAGTTTCGTTCAAGCTTGGAGGCGAGCGGCGCAAACACCATATTGGACAGAACCGTGCCATAGAGGGTGGTCAACAGCGCCAGCGCCATGGCCGGGCCAATCGTATCCGGCTGTTGCAGATTACCCAGAAGCTGCACCAGCCCGACAAGCGTACCAATTAGCCCCATGGCCGGCGCCACTTCAGCCGCGCGCCGTAATATGCCCGCACTGCGGTTATGACGGTTGACCATCGCCGATACTTCCTGGCGCAATATCTGCTCCACATCAGCAGCCGGAATGCCATCCAGAATCATTGTAAATCCGCGCGCCAGCATGGGTTTGTCAGCAAGAGTTTTTATCAGGCGCTCAATGTCCTTTTCACCCTGCCGGCGGGCGCGTTCGGATATGGCAATGACTTCGCGCGCAATCTGCTGAACATCATCCCGGGCGGTAAACAGGGTTTGCAGGATAAGCCGCTGAGTGTTGAGCATTTCGGGTATGGAGTACGATATCATGGTGACTGTAATGGTGCCGCCAAGCACAATAAGAAGGGACGGCAGATTCAGAAACGCCACGGCGTTCCCGCCAAGCATAACGGAAATCAGGACCAGCAAGACCCCGCCGCCCAGTCCGAGTATTGTCGCCAGATCCATTTTCAAAATCTCCACAGATCCAAATCTAGCCTCTTTCGCCCTTGATGATTTCCGTCATCGTCACGCCAAGCCTTTCATCGATCACCACCACTTCGCCGCGCGCGACAAGACGGTTGTTGACGAATATATCAATCGCCTCGCCGACTTTGCGGTCAAGTTCGACAATCGTGCCTGGCCCCAGTTTCATCAGCTGGCTGACTTCCAGATATGCTTTTCCCAGCACAGCGGAAACATTCACGGGAACATCAAACACGGCGTCCAGTTCGTTCGCTGAACGGGCGCGCGATTCCTCTCCGTTTCGGCCAGTGTCGGAATTAACGTCAGAGCCGCCATCATCCGGTGCGGTCATGGGGTCATCTTCCAGATTTTCCCAGTCGATATTTTTTTCATCACTCATTGCACATTATCCATGACCGGTTGATTGACATCATCTGCCAAATCAGTTGAAACAGAAGGAAGAGAGCTTTCGGCGAAGTGTGGAACGTCCGCTAACGCGGTATATTCACGAATGAGCCTGTCGATATATTCCAGTTGACCGGGCGAACGATAGGTGACGCCCCCATCGGCCCATTCGATCTGACAATGCGCGTCCCGCATATCGGATTCCCCGATAATAATAATCTTTCCCGGATATCCCGCTTTGCGAGAAAGCGTTTCAATTTTTTCCTGAAGAATACCAGCCTGGGATTCATCCGCTCGTATGACAATGCGCGGTTCGGCGTTCAGGCTTGCGGCACAGGCGGAAAATAGTTCCTCAATTTCCGCCAATGGCTGCCGGGCGATGAGTGAAGCGGCAAGTTTTTTTGCAACCAGAAGGGAAAGCTCTGCCGCCTCCGCCCGCAAGACACGCAATTTTTTTTCAATTTCCGAATGCAATTCCG
>JAHHGO010000111.1 GCA_023252275.1 Alphaproteobacteria bacterium | reverse complement strand
TTTTTATCCAGATTCAGGCCCCATTCGGCAATCGGCCCCAGCTTGTTGGAAAGCCCGTAAAAGGCCAGAAAATGATCGGCTTCCAGAATGCGGTTGCCCTGCTTGCTTTCCACCTCGACGCCGGTAAGCTTGCCGTCCGCGCCCTGCAGCGATTTGACCGTATAGGGAATCACATAATCGATTTCGTCCGCCTTTGCCCAGGCGCGAAGTTTGTCGACATTCGCATCGGCGGCGCGAAACCCGTCGCGCCGGTGCACAATGGCGACCCGCCCGGCAATTTCCTTCAGTGACATGACCCAGTCAACGGCGCTGTCGCCGCCGCCCGCAATAACCAGCTTCTTGCCGCGAAACGCCTCGCGCTTTTTCACCAGATAATGCACATGGCCCGAGGCTTCATAAATATCGAGGCTTTCCACCGGCGGCCGGTTCGGGCCAAACGCGCCGACCCCCGCCGCGATGATAATCGCCTTGGCGTGGACGGTATTGTTTTTGCTGGTGGTCAGACGCCAATTGGACGCGCCGCCTTCCGGCAATTTTTCGAGGGTCATCACCTGCTGGTCCAGCAGATAGACGGGATCGAACGGCGCGCCCTGTTTTTCCAGATTGGCGATCAGTTGCTGGGCCTCGATTGCGGGAAAGCCCGGAATGTCATAGACCGGCTTTTCCGGATATAGCGCCGTAACCTGGCCGCCGGTCATTTCCAGCGAATCGATCAGAACGACTTTCATGTTCAGCATGCCGGCGGCGAAAATGCCGAACAGCCCAACCGGGCCTGCGCCAATAATGGCAATGTCGGTGGTCAAATTGGCGTCAGGTGTCGTAGACATATGCAATCCATGCTCTCTGTTGAATAGTGATTCCACAACATCGGCCATGCGGGCCGGCAAATCAAGTAGAAGCAACACGACCATGCCGCAGCATCCGTACCCCCAGGCGCCCGCGGAAAGCCGCCTTATCCTGGATGATATGGCGGCCACGGCGGCGCTGGCCGCCCGGCTTGGCGGCTTGCTGCGCACCGGCGATGTAGTGGCGCTATATGGCGGGCTTGGGGCGGGCAAAACCGCCTTTGCCCGGGCGCTGATCCAGTCCTTGCAGGGCCCGCTTGGGATAGAGGAAGAAGTGCCAAGCCCGACCTTTTCGCTGGTGCAGCAATATCAGATCGGGCAGCTCAGCCTGTGGCACTTTGATCTGTACCGCCTGAGTGGGCCTGACGAAACTTATGAACTGGGTATGGAAGAAGCTTTTGCCGCTGGCGTCAGCCTGATTGAATGGCCGGAACGGCTCGGGCCGCTGCTGCCGGCGGACCGGCTGGAGATTTATCTTGAATTTCCCCCCGATGCAGGCATTGAGGAGTGCAGGCGGCTGGTGCGCCTGGCGGGCTATGGCGGTTGGGCGAAACGGATGCAGAATGTCTGAACGCGAACAGGAAATAACCGAATTTCTCACTCGGGCCGGTTGGGGCGCGGCCACGCGCACGAAACTGGCCGATGATGCGGGCTATCGCAGCTACCAGCGCCTGAGCGGGGCGAAAGGCAAGGCCATGCTGATGAACGCGCCGCCGGGCGGCGATCAGCTGCGCTCGCCCCAGGCTGCGGCCTATAACCGGCTGGCGCATCTGGCCACCGATTGCCGCCCGTTTGTGGCGGTGGCGAATTATCTGAGCCAGTTGGGCCTCAGCGCACCGCAAATTCTGGCGGCGGATTTGCCGCGCGGCCTGCTGCTGCTGGAAGATCTGGGCGATGATCTGTTTGCCAAGGCGATACCCGAAGGCGCCGATGAAACGCTGCTTTACGGTACGGCCATTGATGTTCTGCTGGCCCTGCATGCGGCCCCGGTTCCGGAGCGGCTGCCGGTTGGCGATGGCGGCGATCATGTGCTCAGCCAGTATGACGCGCGGGCGCAGGAAGCCGAGGTGCTGCTGCTCAGCGAATGGTACGCGCCCCAACTAACCGGGCGCGCCCTGCCCGAAGCGGCGCTGGCGGAATATATCGCGCATTGGCGGCATTATTTCGCACTGAGCCAGCCGGCGCGGCCGGTGCTGGTGCTGCGCGATTATCATGCGCAGAATCTGTTCTGGCTGCCGGGCCGCAGCGGCGTTGCGCGCGTTGGACTGATTGATTTTCAGGATGGGCTGCTGGGCAGCCCGGCCTATGATCTGGTGTCGCTGCTGGAAGATGCGCGGCGCGACGTGCCGCCCGCCTTGCAGACACAAATGCTGGAGCGCTATTGCGCCGGGGCCAAAGCCATGCATCGAAGCTTTGACGAGGCGGCGTTCCGCATGGCCTATGCGGTGGCGGGCGCGCAGCGCAATTGCAAAATTCTAGGCATTTTCGCGCGGCTTGCCAAACGCGACAACAAGCCCGCCTATCTGCAACTGATCCCGCGGGTGCGCGGCTGGCTGCGCAATGATCTGGCGCATCCCGCTTTCGCGCCGCTCAACGCATGGTTTGCGGCGCATCTGCCGCTGGGGGATTAATCCGTTTCAGGGCGGCTGCCCAGCGCCTGTTCCAGCAATTGTATCCAGTGCAGGGTGGGGATCTGCGCAGCCGCCGCGATCTGCACCTGACAGCCAATATTGCCCGTGACGATCACATCGGGCTGCAAGGCCAGCAGATTTTCCGCCTTGCGATGCGCCAGATTATCGCTCATTTCCGGCTGCAATAGCGTATAGCTGCCCGCCGCCCCGCAGCACAGATGCGCATCGCGCGGGATCAGCACATCAAAGCCCGCTTTTTGCAGCAGGCTTTCCACTTTGCCGCTCTGCTTCTGGCCATGTTGCAGCGAACAGGGCGCATGATAGGCGGCGCGCAGCCCCGGTGCGTGCGCCGGTTGCGGCAGTTCAAGGCCAGACAGAAATTCGCTGATATCCTGTGTGATGGTGGAAATATGCGCCGCATATTCTGTATACAAATCATCATCGCGCAGCATATGCCCGTAATCCTTAACCTGCGTGCCGCAGCCCGATGCGGTCATGAGAATGGCGTCCAGCCCGCCGCCATCTGCGCATGCCATCCATGCCCTGATATTGGCGCGGGCAAACTGCCTTGCCGCCTCGGCCTTGCCCAGATGATGGCTTAATGCCCCGCAGCAGCCCGCATTTTCCGGCACGATGACTTCAACGCCCAGCCGTGTCAGAAGCCGGATCGCCGCGGCGTTTATTTCCGGCGCCAGCACCGGCTGCACACAGCCGTTTAGCAGCGCCACACGGACTTTTTTCCTGTCACCCCGCCCCGCCGCAATTTCCTCGTCATCGCGAGCGAAGCGTGGCGATGCAGCGTCAAATAGTAAAGCCTTTGGGGGGGGCTCTGGATTGCCACGCCGCTTCGCGGCTCGCAATGACAGTAACTTCTCTTGATCCCCGAAGCTGGCCATCGCGGCCATGCGCGCTAGCCGCCTGGGCATAAATTTTATAAAGCGCGCTGCAAGCCTGCCCAATCGCAGGGCAAATGCAAACCGCGCCGGATGCGGCAGTACAAATTCCAGCGCGGCGCGGAACAGGCGATCAAAAACCGGACGCCGGTATTGCGCATCGATATGCGCGCGCGCATGATCCACCAGCCGCATATAATCAACGCCCGACGGGCAGGTGGTGGCGCATCCCAGACAGGACAGGCAGCCATCAATATGCGCAACCGTGCGCGCATCCGGCGCGGCGGCGCTTTGCAGCATTTCGCGCATCAGATAAATCCGCCCGCGCGGGCCGTCATTTTCATCGCCGGTCAGCAGATAGGTTGGGCAGGTGGCGTTGCAGAAACCGCAATGCACGCAGGCGCGCAGAATTTTATCCGATTGCGCCATATCCGGGCTGCGCAGTTGCGCGGGGCTGAATTGCGTGCGCATCAGCGATTATTCAATCCCGCACAAAATCGCCGCCGCGATAGCCCTGCAGATAGAGCAATGCGGTCAGATCGCCATAATCGATGCGGGCGCGCGCGGCGGCGGCCACCACAGGCTTGGCGTGAAACGCCACCCCCATGCCGGCAACCTGAATCATCGCCAGATCATTGGCCCCATCACCAATGGCCAAGGCCTGAGATTCACTTATTCCGTGTACAGCACAAAATTCATGCAGCGCCGCCAGTTTCGCCTCGCGGCCCAGAATCGGCTCGGCAACGCCTTTCAACAGGCCATTTTCAAAGATCAGCCGGTTGGCGCGCTCGGCATGAAAGCCGGCATCGGCCGCCACCCGTTCGGTGAAATAGCTGAAGCCGCCAGACACCAGCACGGCATGCGCCCCGTTGGCCGCCATAGTGCGCACCAGTTCGCGCGCGCCGGGCATCAGGCGCACCCGGCCGGCATAGGTTCCGGCCAGCGCGCTTTCCGGCAATCCGGCCAGCAGGGCGATGCGTTCGCGCAGCGCATCCTCAAACACCAGTTCGCCGCGCATCGCGCGTTCGGTAATGGCGGCCACTTCGGTTTTTTTACCGGCAAAATCCGCCAGCTCATCCAGGCATTCAACCGTGATAATGGTCGAATCCATATCCGCCACCAGCAATTTGCGCCGCCGGTCTTCGCCCGCCAGATGCACCACCACATCAACCGGATCGTCCCCAAGCTTGTCGCGCAGAATATCCTCGATCATGTCCGCTTGCAGCCCGGCGCATTCCAGATCGGCTGCAATCGGCCCATCCAGCCATTCCAGACGGCCAATCTGGCCGCCTTCTCTTTCCAGCGCATCGGACAAATCGGAAATCAGGCTGGTGTCGAGAACGGTATTCGCCGGATTGCAGATCAGGGTGATAGTATGGGGCATGGAGTTCACAAATCGGGTTTAACACAATGCGTCAACGCGCACTTCTTATTGCAGGGCCAACCGCCAGCGGCAAGTCCGCTCTGGCGATGCGGCTGGCAGGCGCTTTGGCGTCGCGCGGCGGCGCGGCCATCGTCAATGCCGACAGCATGCAGATTTACCGCGAATTGCCTATTCTCACCGCCCGGCCTTCAGTTGTGGACAGGGCCATTGCGCCGCATCATTTATATGGGTTTCGCGCCGCGGATGAGCCCTGTTCGGCGGGTGAATGGGCCATGCTGGCCGCCGATGCGATGCGGAAAATCTGTGATGCGGGGCAATTGCCCATTCTGGTGGGCGGCACCGGCCTGTATTTCCGCGCGCTGACCGAAGGCATTGCGCCCATTCCAGAGATTGATCCCGAAATCCGCGCTAGCGCCCGGCGGGAAATGGCGGAAATAGGACCACAGGCCTTTCACACAAGGCTGGCCGACGCGGACCCGGTCATGGCGCAGCGCCTGCGGCCCAGCGATCCGCAACGCCTGCTGCGCGCCTGGGAGGTGCTGCAAAGCACCGGCATTTCGCTGGCGGAATGGCAGGAAAAACCCGCAGAGCCGCTATTTTCCGGGCAATTGCTGCATGTGGCGCTGATGCCGGAGCGAAATGAGTTGTATGCCCGTTGCGATGATCGGCTGGAAGATATGCTGCTGGCGGGGGTGATGCGCGAGATCGCCGCCTTTGAGGAAATGGCGCAGGCCCGTAATCTGGACCAGACCCTGCCGCTGTTCCGCGCCGTGGGTCTGGCCCCGCTGCGCGCCCTGCTGTATGGCAGGCTGGATGCGGACGAGGCGCTGCAACAGGCCAAAACCGCCACCCGCAATTATGCCAAGCGGCAGCTGACCTGGATCAGAAATCAGATGATTGCGTGGGAAAAGGCAGATACGAAAGATTCGGAAAGGCTTTTTCAGGAAATCTTTTCATTAATTATAAAATCAGGCTTGACCGATTAGGGGCAAGCCGCTATTGTGCGCCGCTCACGGCCTCGGAATAATGTTTAACCCTATAATTTTATTGGTTTATTCGTCTTTTCCACAGGCGGTCATTCGATATTTGGACGAACAAGATGAACGGCGAGAAAATGACCGGGGCGGAAATCGTCCTGAAGGCGTTGCAGGATCAGGGCGTGGAGGTCATATTTGGCTATCCCGGCGGGGCCGTATTGCCGATTTACGATGAAATTTTCCGCCAGGAAAACCGTATCAAACATGTGCTGGTGCGCCATGAACAGGGTGCGGCGCATGCCGCTGAAGGCTATGCCCGTTCGACCGGCAAACCCGGCGTGGTGCTGGTGACATCCGGCCCGGGCGCGACCAATGCCGTGACCGGCATGACCGATGCGCTGATGGATTCAATCCCGATGGTGGTGCTGACCGGCCAGGTGCCGACCAAGCTGATCGGCAGCGATGCGTTTCAGGAAGCCGACACGGTGGGCATCACGCGTTCCTGCACCAAGCATAATTATCTGGTCAAGGATGTGAACAATCTGGCGCGCGTACTGCATGAGGCGTTTTATGTGGCGACCAAAGGCCGCCCCGGCCCGGTGCTGGTGGATATTCCGAAAGATGTGCAGTTTGCGCTGGGAACCTATACCGGCCCCGCCAATGTCGCGCATCGCAGTTACAAGCCACGGGTCAAGGGCGATCTGGAACGCATCAAGGAAGCCGCCGATCTGATCGGCGCGGCCAAAAAGCCGCTGTTCTACACCGGCGGCGGCGTGATCAATTCGGGCCCCGTGGCCTCGCAATTATTGCGCGAATTTGTGCGCGCCACCGGCTTTCCCATTACCTCCACCTTGATGGGGCTGGGCGCCTATCCCGCCGATGATCCGCAATGGCTGGGCATGCTGGGCATGCATGGCGCCTGGGAAGCCAATCACGCAATGCATGATTGCGATGTGATGATCTGCGTCGGCGCGCGCTTTGATGACCGGGTGACCGGGCGGCTGGACGCCTTTGCGCCCAATTCGAAAAAAATCCACATTGATATTGATCCCTCCTCGATCAACAAGAATGTGCGCGTGGATATTCCCATCATTGGCGATGTGGCGCATGTGCTGGAAGATCTGATCCGGGTGTGGAAATCGCGCGCGGCGCGGCCGGACAAACCGGCGCTGGCCAAATGGTGGGAACAGATCGCGGCCTGGCGGGCGCGCAACTGCTTTGCCTATAATAATTCGAAAGAACTGATCAAGCCGCAACATGCGATTGAAAGGCTTTATGCGCTGACCAAGGACCGCGATGTCTATATCACCACCGAAGTGGGCCAGCATCAGATGTGGGCGGCGCAGTTTTACCGCTTTCAGGCGCCCAACCGCTGGATGACCTCGGGCGGGCTGGGCACCATGGGCTATGGCCTGCCGGCGGCGCTGGGGGTGCAGATCGCGCATCCCGATGCGCTGGTCATCGACATTGCCGGCGAGGCGTCGGTGCAGATGACCATGCAGGAAATGTCGACGGCGGTGCAATATGATCTGCCCATCAAGATTTTCATTCTGAACAATGAATATATGGGCATGGTGCGCCAGTGGCAGGAACTGCTGCATGGCGGGCGCTATTCGCATTCCTATTCGGAATCGCTGCCGGATTTTGTCAAACTGGCGGAAGCCTATGGCGCGGTGGGCATTCGCGCCACCAAACCCGATGAGCTGGATGATGCGATAAAGGAAATGATCAGCGTCAAGCGCCCGGTGCTGTTTGATTGCCGCGTCGATAAAACCGAAAACTGCTTTCCGATGATCCCGTCGGGCGAGGCGCATAATAATATGATCCTGGCCGATCTGGGCGCGCAGACCGTGTCCGCGGCCGGAAAGGCGCTGGTGTAACATGTCGTATGATCCGGTAATCGCGCAGGCGGAAATCATCCGCACCCATACCATGGCCGTGCTGGTGGATAATGAGGCGGGCGTGCTGGCGCGCGTCATCGGCCTGTTTTCCGGGCGCGGCTATAATATTGAAAGCCTGACCGTGGCCGAAGTGGACGCGCAGGAGCATACTTCGCGCATCACCATCGTCACCTCCGGCACGGCGCAGGTGATTGAACAGATCAAGGCGCAGCTGGACCGGCTGGTGCCGGTGCATCGGGTGGTCGATCTGACCGTCGAGACCGAGCCGCTGGAACGTGAACTGGCGCTGATCAAGGTCAAGGGCGCGGGCGACAAGCGCATGGAGGCGTTGCGCATCGCCGACAGTTTCCGCGCCCGGGTGGTGGACACCACGCTGAACAGTTTTGTGTTCGAGCTGACCGGTTCGCCCTCCAAGATCAACGCCTATATTGAACTGATGCGGCCGCTGGGCCTGATTGATGTTTCGCGCACAGGTGTTGCCGCTATCTCTCGCGGCCCCGAGGCGCTATAATCCTGTTACTCAACCTCCAGACTGAACGGAACCAGACCCATGCGCGTATATTATGACCGCGACGCCGACGTAAACCTGATCAAGGCAAAAAAAGTTTGTATTATCGGCTATGGCAGCCAGGGCCATGCCCATGCGCTGAATTTGAAAGATAGCGGCATCAGGGAACTGGCGGTCGCGCTGCGCCCCGGCTCCAAGGGCGTCGCCAAGGCCGAAGCCAATGGCCTCAAGGTTATGAGCCCTTCTGAGGCCGCCAAATGGGCCGATGTGATGATGATGGTCACGCCCGATGAATTGCAGGCCGGCATTTATGAGGAAAATCTGCGCCCGCATATGAAGCAGGGCGCGGCGCTGGCCTTTGCGCATGGGCTGAACATTCATTTCAACCTGATCGAGCCGCGCGCCGATCTGGATATTTTCATGATCGCGCCCAAGGGCCCGGGCCACACCGTGCGTTCGGAATATCTGCGCGGCGCCGGCGTCCCGTGCCTGATCGCGGTGGCCCAGGACGCCAGCGGCAATGCGCATGATATCGGCCTCTCCTATGCTTCCGCCATTGGCGGCGGGCGCGCCGGCATTATCGAAACCAGCTTCCGCGAGGAATGCGAAACCGATCTGTTCGGCGAACAGACCGTGCTGTGCGGCGGCCTGGTGGAGCTGATGAAGGCGGGCTTCGATACGCTGGTCGAGGCGGGCTATGCGCCGGAAATGGCCTATTTCGAATGCGTGCATGAAGTAAAACTGATCGTCGACCTGATCTATGAAGGCGGCATCGCCAACATGAATTATTCGATCTCCAACACCGCCGAATATGGCGAATATGTCACCGGCCCGCGCATGGTGACGGACAAGACCCGCGCCGAAATGAAGGCCGTGCTGGATGATATTCAAAGCGGCAAATTCACCCGCGAATGGATGCTGGAAAACAAGGTCAACCAGACCAATTTCAAGGCCATGCGCCACCGCATGAGCCAGCACGGCATCGAGGATGTGGGCGAAAAACTCCGCGCCATGATGCCCTGGATCGCCAAATCACGGCTGGTGGATAAAGCGAAGAATTAATCGGAGCAATTACATAAGCGGCGTTATCTCTCCCTCTCCCCTTGCGGGAGAGGGCCGGGGTGAGGGGGGATGCGACATTTTTTCTCTATGAGTGCGGAGTTAAAAAATTAAAGAATTAAAGGGGGCTGACCCCTTTAATTTCGGAGATCAAAGGAGGGGAGCGCCATTCTCGAAATTCGCAAACCATCCATC
>JAHHGO010000110.1 GCA_023252275.1 Alphaproteobacteria bacterium | reverse complement strand
AGCGGCGATCAGGAAAAATTCCTGGCGGCGGAGGCAGAGGCGCGCTGCGCCCGCAATCTGCCGCCGTTTGGCCGTCTGGTTTCGCTGATATTGTCTGGCCCGGATCAGGCGGAGCTGCGCGACTTCGCCGCTCTGCTGGCGCGCCATGGGCCGCACGGAAAAGATCTGCACATATTGGGCCCCGCGCCCGCGCCGCTGGCGCTGCTGCGCGGCCGCCACCGCACCCGGCTGCTGATGATGGCCACCCGCCAGCATAATGTGCAGGCGCTGCTGCGCCACTGGCTGGCGCAGGTCAAGGTACCGCCAAAAATCCGCCTGAATGTGGATGTCGATCCCTACAGCTTTTTATGAGGGCAAGCTTGCGCCCCTGCGGCCAGTATGTTAGGACACGCGCGGCTCTACAGGCCGGGCTTTGGCGGTTGTCATTGCCGCCTTGAATAGCCTTTTGTTTTCATGCGGTTGGATTTTTTGCTTGCCGTTTTTCGGCGGGCGCGGTTGAGGGGCCTCAATTGGCTGAACAGACACAACAGGTTGCGGGCGTTTCGGGACTTGCCGGACGCTATGCCACCGCTATTTTCGAACTGGCGCGCGATGCCGGCAAACTGGATGCGGTTGCCGCCGATCTGGCGTCATTGACCGCATTGCTGGCCGGCAGCCCGGATCTGACACGGCTGGTGCGCAGCCCGGTGTTCAGCCGCGCCGATCAGGCCAAGGCCATGGACGCCATTCTTGACCGCATGAATGTGCAGGATCTGACCCGCCGCTTTATCGGCCTGGTCGCATCCAAGCGGCGGCTGTTTGTGCTGCCGGCCATGATCAGTGTTTTCAATGCCCTGCTGGCGCAGTTGCGCGGCGAGGTCACGGCGCGGGTCACTTCGGCCCATCCGCTGGACAAGGCGCAGCTTGACGCCATCGCCGCCGCGCTGAAACAGACCGCCGCGCGCGATGTGCAGCTTGTGGCGGATGTGGATAATAGTCTGCTGGGGGGGCTGATTGTGCGCATGGGCAGCCGCATGATCGACAGTTCGCTACGCACCAAACTGAATAATTTACAGATTGCCATGAAAGAGGTTGGCTGATGGACATCCAGGCTGCGGAAATCTCCGCGATCCTTAAACAGCAGATTACGAATTTCGGCGTTGAGGCCGAGGTTTCCGAAATCGGCCAGGTTCTGAGCGTTGGCGACGGTATCGCCCGCATCTATGGCCTGGACAAGGTGCGCGCGGGCGAAATGGTCGAGTTTTCCGACGGCACCAAGGGCATGGCGCTGAACCTTGAAAGCGACAATGTCGGCGTGGTGATTTTCGGTGATGACCGCAGCATCAAGGAAGGCGATGTGGTCAAGCGCACCGGCGCCATCGTGGACGCGCCCGTGGGCAAGGGCCTGCTGGGCCGCGTGGTCGACGGGCTGGGCAATCCGATTGACGGCAAGGGGCCGATCGCAAGCACCGAGCGCCGCCGCGTCGAGGTCAAGGCGCCGGGCATTATCCCGCGCAAATCCGTGCATGAGCCGATGCAGACCGGCCTCAAGGCCATTGACAGCCTGATCCCTGTTGGCCGCGGCCAGCGCGAGCTGATCATTGGCGACCGGCAAACCGGCAAAACCGCCATCGCCATCGACACCATTCTGAACCAGAAGGTGATCAATCAGGGAACCGACGAGTCCAAAAAGCTCTATTGCGTCTATGTCGCTATCGGACAAAAGCGTTCGACCGTGGCGCAGATCGTCAAGACCCTGCAGGAAGCGGGCGCGATGGAATATACCATCGTGGTCGCCGCCACCGCATCCGATCCCGCGCCGCTGCAATTCATTGCGCCCTATACCGGCTGCACCATGGGTGAATATTTCCGCGATAATGGCATGCATGCGCTGATGATCTATGACGATCTGTCCAAGCAGGCCGTGGCCTATCGCCAGATGTCGCTGCTGCTGCGCCGCCCGCCGGGCCGCGAAGCCTATCCGGGCGACGTGTTCTATCTGCATAGCCGCCTGCTGGAACGCGCCGCCAAACTGAATGATGAAAATGGCGCGGGTTCGCTGACGGCGCTGCCTGTGATCGAAACCCAGGCCAATGACGTGTCTGCCTATATTCCGACCAATGTGATTTCAATCACCGATGGCCAGATCTTTCTGGAAACCGGCCTGTTCCACCAGGGCATCCGTCCCGCGGTGAATGTGGGTCTGTCGGTGTCGCGCGTGGGTTCGGCCGCACAGATCAAGGCGATGAAGCAGGTGTCCGGCTCGATGAAGCTGGAACTGGCGCAATATCGTGAAATGGCGGCGTTTGCGCAGTTCGGCTCCGATCTCGACGCGTCAACACAGAAACTGCTGGCGCGCGGCGCGCGGCTGACGGAACTGCTGAAGCAGAACCAGTTTTCGCCGCTGACCGTGGAAGAACAGGTGATTGTGCTGTTCAGCGGCTCCAAGGGCTTCCTTGATGGCATCGCTGTGGACGCGATTGGCCGCTATGAGCAGAACCTGCTGCGCCATATGCACGACAAGCATGCCGCGCTGGTCGCGGCGATCCGCGATGAAAAAGCCATTTCGGACGCCACAGACGCCAAACTGCGCGAAGTTCTGACCGCGTTCACCAAATCGTTCGCCTGAAGACAGCGCGCTGACGGGATAGCAAATGGCCAGCCTGAAGGAACTTAAAAACCGCATCGCCTCTGTGCGTTCGACACAGAAGATCACCAAGGCGATGCAGATGGTGGCCGCCGCCAAACTGCGCCGGGCGCAGGACGCGGCTGTGGCTTCGCGCCCCTATGCGGAACGTATGGGCCGGGTAATCACCAATCTTGCTGCGGGCGTTGCCGGGCGTGATGGCGTTTCCCCGCTGCTGAGCGGCACCGGGCGCGATCAGGTGCATCTGCTGCTGGTTGCGACCGCCGAACGCGGCCTGTGCGGCGGCTTTAATTCCAGCATTGCGCGCCTGGCGCGTGAACATATCGAAAGACTGAAACGCGAAGGCAAGACCGTTAAAATTCTGTGCGTCGGCCGCAAGGGGCGCGATGCGCTGCGCCGGCTGTATGGCAATCTGATCGTTGATACGATCGAGCATAATAATATCCGCAATATTGGCTTTGCAAACGCCGCCGCGGTGGGCGAGCGGGTGCTGGCCATGTATGAAGCGGGCGAGTTTGATGTCTGCACGCTGTTCTTCAGCCGCTTCCGTTCGGTCATTCTGCAAATTCCGACAGCCAGCCAGTTGATCCCGATTGATCTGACCGCGGTGGCGGGCGGCGCGTCCGATATGGGCGGGGCATCTTATGAATATGAACCGGACGAAGCCGAAATTCTGGCCGATCTGCTGCCGCGCAATGTCTCGGTGCAGATTTTCAGCGCCTTGCTGGAAAACGCCGCAAGCGAACAGGGCGCGCGCATGAGCGCCATGGACAGCGCCACCCGCAATGCGGGCGATATGATCCTGAAACTCAACCTGACCTATAACCGCACCCGTCAGGCGTCGATCACCAAAGAACTTATCGAAATCATTTCCGGCGCGGAAGCGCTGTAAGCAGATACGAGGATTAAATCATGAGCAGCAATGTTGTTGGCCGTATTTCCCAGGTCATCGGCGCCGTCGTCGACGTTACCTTTGATGGCGGGCATCTGCCTTCGATCCTGAACGCGCTGGAATGCACCAATGACGGCAACCGTCTGGTGCTGGAAGTGGCGCAGCATCTGGGCGAATCCACCGTGCGCACCATCGCCATGGACGCGACGGACGGTCTGGTGCGCGGCCAGGAAGTCACTGACAGCGGCAACCAGATCATGGTTCCCGTGGGGCCGGAAATGCTGGGCCGCATCGTCAATGTGATCGGCGAGCCGGTGGATTTGCGCGGCCCCGTTAAGGCCACCAAAAAGCGCGGCATTCATCAGCCTGCGCCACCGTTCGTCGATCAGTCGACCGAAGCGGAAATTCTGGTCACCGGCATCAAGGTTGTGGATCTGCTGGCGCCTTACGCCAAGGGCGGCAAGATCGGCCTGTTCGGCGGCGCCGGCGTGGGCAAGACCGTGCTGATCATGGAGCTGATCAATAATATCGCCAAGGGCCATGGCGGCTATTCGGTATTTGCGGGCGTGGGCGAACGCACCCGCGAAGGCAACGATCTGTATCATGAAATGCTGGAATCCGGCGTGAACAACCTGGAAGACACCGGCTCCAAATGCGCGCTCGTGTATGGCCAGATGAACGAGCCGCCGGGCGCCCGCGCGCGTATCGCGCTGACTGGCCTGACCCAGGCGGAATATTTCCGCGACGAAGAAGGCCAGGACGTGCTGTTCTTCATCGACAATATTTTCCGCTTTACCCAGGCGGGTTCTGAAGTGTCGGCGCTGCTCGGCCGTATTCCCTCGGCCGTGGGCTATCAGCCGACTTTGTCCACCGACATGGGCACCATGCAGGAACGCATCACCACCACCAACAAGGGTTCGATCACCTCGGTGCAGGCGATTTACGTGCCTGCCGACGATCTGACCGACCCGGCGCCCGCGACCTCCTTCTCGCATCTGGATGCGACCACGGTGCTCGACCGCGCCATTTCGGAAAAAGGCATTTATCCGGCGGTGGATCCGCTTGGCTCCACCTCGCGCATGCTCGACCCGCGCATTGTGGGCGATGAGCATTACAGTACCGCGCGTCTGGTGCAGCAGATTCTGCAACGCTATAAATCCTTGCAGGATATTATCGCCATTCTGGGCATGGACGAACTTTCGGAAGAAGACAAGCTGGCCGTTGCCCGCGCCCGCAAGATCGAGCGCTTCCTGAGCCAGCCGTTCTTTGTGGCCGAAGTGTTCACCGGATCGCCCGGCGTGTTCGTCGATCTGGCCGACACCATCAAGGGCTTTGCGGCGCTGTGCAGGGGTGACTATGACCATCTGCCGGAAAACGCCTTCTATATGGTTGGCACCATGGAAGAAGCCGTGAAAAAAGCCGAACGTCTGGCGGCGGAAGCGGCGTAATCGCCGGTTAGGAAGCAGATCATGGCCGACAGACTGACCTTTGAACTGGTGTCTCCCGAACGCCTGCTGCTGTCTGCGCAGGTGGATATGGTGGTGGTGCCTGGAACCGAGGGCGAGTTCGGCGTGCTTGCCGGACATGCGCCGCTGGTGTCAACCCTGCGCCCCGGCGTGATTTCCGTGCATGACGAAAAAACCATACAGCGCATTTTCGTGCGCGGCGGCTTTGCCGAGGTTACCCCAGCCGGGCTGACCGTGCTGGCCGAAGAAGCCATTGATCTGGCCTCGATCGATCAGGCCGGACTTGAGGCGCGCATCAAAAATGCCGAAGAAGATGTGGCCGACGCCGCATCCGAACCGGTCCGCGCCGCCGCCCAGGCGCAACTGGACGGCCTGCGCGCGCTACAGGGCAGCCTGTAACGCTAATACATCTGCGCAGCCAACAACAACGCGGCACCGGCTGCGCCTAGCGGTGGCATCCAGCGCGGGGCGCGGATTGCCAGATCGGGACGCGGCTCCCTGCGATGCAGCCGCATCAGCGCCAGATTGGTGACAATGAACACGCAGAGCAGCACATTGCTTGCCGCCGCCGCCAGTTCGCCGACATCAAAAGCCATCACCAGCGCCAGCAACCCGGCCCCTGTCAGCAGCGTCGTGCGCACCGGCGCAAGCGTGCGCTCCCAGACATGCGCAAGCTGATGCGGCAACCAGCCGCGATCCGCCATTCCGTACAGCATGCGTGACACCGTCAGAATTTCGATCAGCACGCCATTCGCCGTGGCGACAAGTGCAATGAGGCTGAAAATTCTGGCATTGCCGATGGGCGAACCGACCACCACATCCAGCAGCGGCGTCGGCGAGTCCGACAAGACATCCAGCGGCGCAGCCTGCACCGCTACATAGGCGACGATCACATAAAGCAGCGTGGCGATGCCCAACGCCAGCAGAATGGCGCGCGGCAGGCTCCTGCCCGGATCGCGCGTTTCCTCGGCCATATTGGCAAGCGCCTCGAAGCCTAGAAATGCGAACATGGCGATAAATGCGCCCGCGGCAATCGCTTCCGGCTCAAACACAAATGCTGGCGGGGTATAGGCATGCGTCTGATATTGACCCGCAGAAATCACATATAGCAGCCCGCCAATTTCGATCACCGTCATGACAGCGGCGGCCGCAACGCTGTTCGCCACTGTCAGACATGCAACCGCTGTGAACAGCATCACGATGAAAGCGCCGCCAACCGGTATCGGGATCATTGGCAACAGCCCTGTCAGATAGGCCGCGCATCCCCGCGCGATGGAGGCGGCGGCAAGAATGCCCACCACGGCCACAGCAAATCCGACTGTGCGTGATAAATAGGGATTATTGAACGCGCCATGCGCATAGGCGGCCTGGCCTGATGCTTCGGGATGACGGGCGGAAAGCTCGGCAAAGCTGATCGCAGTTGGAGCCGCCAATATTCCGGCAAGCAGGAATGAAAGCGGCGCGCCCATACCGGCCGCCGCCGCCACCTGACCGGTCAGCACATAGATGCCGGCGCCGATAATGATTCCGACACCATACAGTGTCAGCACCGCCAGGCCCAGGCTGCGTTTCAGGCGCTGACTAGTTACCGGATTTTTCCAGGCTGGCTTGATTACCCCGCCCAATGTTCAAAGCCCCATCCAGCCAGTCCGCGCAATGTTCGGCAATGTCGCGCCATTTCGGCCCATCCAGCAGCCAATGGCCGACCGCGTCAAAACAATGATAATCCGATTGCGCGCCATAACGCCGGGCGATCTGACGCACCGTATCCGGCGCATTGATAGTATCATGGCTGCCGGCAATCGACAAAACCGGACAGGCCACCCGGCTGGCGTCCACCCTGCTGGCTTGTTGCGGGTCCATCATCCAGCACATGATTTCAAACAGTGCATAGCCGGATTCCGGCGATAGCCGGTCAAGGATGGTTTTTTTTGGCAAATCCGGGATATGCGACATGGCATATTGCGAGGCTGTAGCGCGATCCGGCGCAAGGCTGCTCTGCCCCCAGCCCATGCCGCTGGCAAATATGCCAAATGAGGTCAGCATTTCCATTGAAGACGCCGGAAAGATGCCGGCGGGCGGTGATGACGCCAGCAGCACCAAAGCGGCGCCATGCCCGCGCGCCGCCAGCATCTGACATAATAGCCCGCCCATCGAATGCCCCATCAGGACAAGCTCGCCTTCATGCCCGTCTATAAGCGCCTCAAGATCGGACAGATAATGCAACAGGCTGGTGCGCGCCAGATCCTGCCCGGACGCGCGCCCGCCTGACGGAGCATGATGACGCAAATCCGGCGTCAGGCAGTGATAGCCACGCGTTTCCAGATATTCCTGAAAATTTTCAAACGCCCATCCGCCGCCAAACGCCCCATGCACCATCAGGATGGCGGGTTTTGCAGCAGCACTTTTCTGTTTCATACGCGCTTGGCCTTTTTCAGGGCGATAGCATGAGGACGAAACTCATCAACGATGCGGGCATAAACATCGCGTTTGAACGCAACCACAAGATCACAGATTTCGTTAATATCTACCCATCTCCACGCATCAAATTCCGGATGCGCTGTGGCGATATTGATGTCGCTGTCCTCGCCATCGAAGCGCAGCGCAAACCATTTCTGGGCCTGACCACGATATTTTCCGGACCATTTCAGCGCGGCAATTTCCTGCGGCACGTCATAACAGTGCCATAGCCCGCTTTCGGCCAGGATCGTCGCCTTGTCTGTGCCGATCTCTTCCCGCATTTCGCGCATGACCGCCTGTGTGGGCGTTTCATCCTGATCGATACCGCCCTGCGGCATCTGCCAGGGTTTGTCCATCCGTCTGCCCGTAAGGGCTTCTACATTGGTGTCATTACGCCGGCCTGCGAAAATCTGCCCGCGCCGGTTTAACAGGAATATACCAGCGCAGGGGCGGTAACCGTCGGGCAAATGGTCTATGGCAAAAGGTTGTGCGCCGCTCATTCCCTGTTGGCCTGAATGAGCGCCGTTACCGGCACAAGATTAATTCCCCGCGCTTTTAATTGTTCCGCCCATAAGGCAATGCGTTCAATGGTCAATGGCAATGGCGCTCCTACTCCTGCGGCAAATCCCTCCGCCAGGGCTTTTTTCTCAAGCTCACTCAATTGTGCGTCAATCCCCGCGGATGTCAGATCCTTGTCGACCTGAGTGGCGGCGGCAACAAACGGCATGTTAATCTGATTCGCAATGTCAGAGATACGGCTGCGCGACGCCGACTGATTATCAACGATCATCAGCCCGCGTCCCTTCAGTTCCGCCATGACAGGGCCAAGTGCGGCTTCCGAAGTGGAAAACTTTCCGCCAAAATAATTAATAACTCCCGCATAACCGGAAAAACGCGACATGATCCATTCCAGCCGGTCGGTATTTTCCGCCGCGGACAGGCTGGTCAAAAGCGCATGCGGGCCCGGATCATTTTCCGGATAGTCATAGGGTTCCATTGGCAATTCCAGCAACACCTCGTGCCCGGCGGTCCGCGCCTGCGCAACCCAATCCTGCAAATTTTCGCCATAAGGCGTAAACGCCAGTGCGACAGCCGAAGGCAACCGCTGCACCGCCAGCCGTGTCGGCGCTTCACTTAAACCCATTCCGCCAATCACAAGGGCAATCTTCGGACGCCCATCGGCGGGCGGCGCGGGATGAGAATAGACATGCCATACGCGCGCGCCATCCTCGGCAATGCGTGGCAGGGGGCCTACAACGGTTTGCTCGACCAGCGCCGGATCGGGAGCCGGGGCCAGGCTGATTTTGCCATCTTCCGAAACAGTAACCGGCAGAACGCGGCGCGCCGCCGGCGCGGGCGTGGCGGCGGGTTTTGCCGCTTCGGCAAGGGCTGACGCCGCCGTTTCAGCGGCGGGCGGCGCCATCAATTCCTCCACCTGGCCGCTGGCGCTATCGTCCAGCGACAGGGAAACCCGGGACGGCGCGCTGCCGCCCGCATCCCCCAGCATCACCCAGCCGGCAACGCCGCCCAATATTGCGAGTAGCAGGAATGTGGCAATCAGCAGCGGACTGAGGCCGCTGCGAAGGGCGTCCTCGTCTTCAAGGGGTATCAATTTTTCTGGCGGGCGCGATCGCCCGCGAGGAGCAGGTTTACGGGCCAATTTTGATACTCAACGCAGGTAGACCTGCCCAGTTTCATTCAAGCCGGCAAGCGCCAAGAGGCCGCGAATCTCGCTCTCCTGCGCGCCGTCAAATACCGGCGTCGCCACCGGAACCCCGGCCCGCAGATTCTCCGCCAGCTCGACGATCTCCTGATCATTGATCTGACTGAGATCCTCGCGTGGCGTACCAACGCCGTTGTAGATCTTCTCGAGGAAATCGCGGATGTCCTTGGCCTTACGCTGCTCGTCAAGCATGCGACCCAGACGCTCGCCGAGACCTTTCGCCGCCCAACCAA
>JAHHGO010000010.1 GCA_023252275.1 Alphaproteobacteria bacterium | reverse complement strand
ATCCTCGCAATGGATGAATGCTATAGCGAGATCTATACACAATCGCCGCCGCCCGGCGCGCTTCAGATATGCAGCGAACTGGCCGCGGATGGCGAGCTTGAGCCTTTCGCCAATGTGCTGGTATTTCATTCGCTTTCCAAACGCTCGAACCTGCCGGGCCTGCGCAGCGGCTTTGTCGCGGGCGACACCAGGCTGATTTCCCGGTTCAGAAATTTCCGCTCCTATATTGGCCCGACGAATCCGCTGCCCGCCGATGCCGCCGCCGCCGCCGCCTGGTCGGACGAGGCGCATGTGTCGGAAAACCGCAGGCTTTATGCGCAGAAATTTGATGCGGCGGATGAAATTCTGGCGGGCCGCTTCGGTTATGCGCGGCCTGCGGGCGGGTTTTTTCTGTGGCTTGATGTCGGCGATGGCGAACAGGCCGCGTTAAAGCTATGGCGCGAAGCCGGGGTTAAAGTGCTGCC
The DNA here is from genome assembly GCA_023252275.1 of Alphaproteobacteria bacterium. GTDB lineage: Bacteria > Pseudomonadota > Alphaproteobacteria > UBA11222 > UBA11222 > UBA11222. Next base: position 31,062 of record JAHHGO010000010.1, on the reverse strand, counting down.
GGGAAAATATCTGGCGCGCGGGCCGGTGGGCGATGCCTATATCCGGGTGGCGCTTGTGGGTCCGCTGGATGAAACAATAGAAGGCTTGCGCCGCATCTGCGGAACGCTAGGGATAGAATCAAAATGAGGCAGATCGGATGAACCGTATGCAGGGCGTGAGCATTACGCAACCACGCGCATTGATGCCGGAAGGAATGAAACAGTTCCTGCGTGACAATCTTATCCGGCTTGGCGGCGTATTGGCGCTGGGGGGTGCGGGCTTTGTGACGCTGGCGCTGATCAGCCATTCCGGCGCCGATCCCAGCCTGAATAATATCGCCAGCGCGCCGGTGGTGAACCGCGCCGGGCTGGCGGGCGCCTATATTGCGGATTTTCTGTGGCAATGGCTGGGCCTGCTCAGCATTATATTGCCCGCCTGCCTGGCGGTCTGGGGGCTGCGCATCGTGTGGGAATTGCGGCTGCCTTTGTGGCGCTGGCGGCCATTGGGTCTGATCTGGGGCTTGCCCTTCGGGACGCTGGCTTTGGGATCGCTGCCCGCGCCTTCGATCTGGACCTTGCGTGTCGGGCTTGGCGGCGCGCTGGGCGATGGGTTGATGGGGCTGGCGCTGGGGCTGATTGCGAAACTGCCTTTTTCCCTTACGGCTTTGCAAACCATGCCCGGCCCGTTTATCGGCGGACTTGCGGCGCTTGTGGCGCTGCCTGCGCTCCTTTTCGCGCTGGCCATCACGCCCGGCCAATGGCGTGGCGTCGCTGCGCATATTTCAACAGTTTTCCGGGCCGTATCCCATGCCATAGGCTTGGCGCGTACGGGATTGCAACGCCTGAACCGCCGGCCGGCGGCGCGGCCCATTACGCGATATGGGCTTGATCTTGACCGTGCGCCGCCCTTGCGCCGGAAGTCCGCTGGCGCTACCCGGGGCGCGGACGAGAATGAACCGCTGCCCCACGCGCCTGCCAGAAAACCGCAGCCCCGCGTCGCCCGGGAGCAACCCGCGCGCGAGGGCAAAAGCAAACGCGCCAATGCCGCGGATCAGACGGCGCTGGATCTTGGACGCGTCGGGGAATATCAGCTGCCGCCGCTTTCGCTGCTGCGCACCCCACCCGCGGGCAAGTCCCGTGAGGGCGGCCTGGATCAAACCGAAAGCGATGAATCGCTCGAACAGAACGCCCGCATGCTGGAAACGGTGTTGCAGGATTTCGGCATTCGCGGTGAAATTTTGAATGTGCGGCCGGGGCCGGTTGTGACCCTCTATGAACTGGAACCGGCGCCGGGCATCAAATCGGCGCGCGTGATCGGGCTGGCCGATGATATTGCCCGTTCCATGAGCGCCATATCGGCGCGTGTCGCCGTCATTCCGGGGCGCAATGCAATTGGCATCGAGCTGCCAAACTCGCGCCGCGAAACCGTTTATCTTCGAACGCTGCTATCCTCGCGCGCCTATGAAAGCACATCGGCGCGGCTGACGCTCGCGCTGGGCAAAACCATTGGCGGCGAGCCGGTGATCGCCGATCTGGCCGCCATGCCGCATCTGCTGATCGCGGGCACGACAGGTTCTGGCAAATCGGTTGGCATCAACACGATGATCCTGTCGCTGCTGTACCGGCTGCCGCCGGATCAGTGCAAATTCATCATGATTGATCCAAAAATGCTGGAGCTTTCCATGTATGACGGCATCCCGCATCTGCTGACGCCGGTCGTCACCGAACCCGGCAAGGCGGTGGTGGCGCTGAAATGGGCAGTGCGCGAAATGGAGGATCGCTATCGCAAAATGTCGCGGCTGGGGGTGCGTTCCATCGCCGCCTATAATCAGCGCGTGGCGCAGGCGGATGAGAAAAACGAAATTCTCAAGCGCACGGTGCAGACCGGGTTTGATCCGGGCAGTGGCCAGCCTATATTTGAAGAACAGGAAATGGATCTGGCGGCGTTGCCATTCATCGTTATCATTGTGGATGAAATGGCGGATCTGATGATGGTCGCCGGTAAGGATATTGAAGGCGCGGTGCAGCGGCTCGCGCAGATGGCGCGCGCCGCCGGCATCCATCTGATCATGGCGACACAGCGCCCCAGTGTCGATGTCATTACCGGCACGATCAAGGCGAATTTTCCGACCCGCATCAGTTTTCAGGTCACCTCGAAAATCGACAGCCGGACCATATTGGGCGAACAGGGGGCGGAACAGTTACTGGGGCAGGGCGATATGCTGTTCATGGCGGGCGGCGGGCGCGTGACCCGCGTCCACGGGCCCTATGTGGGCGATGACGAAGTGGAGCGCGCGGTGAGCTTTCTTAAATCGCAGGGCCGTCCGGAATATCTGGACGCCGTAACCGCCGATGAACAAGAAACCGAAATCACCGAGGACATGATGGGCATGACCGCTGGTGACAGCGATAGCGCATTATATGATCAGGCGGTCGCCATGGTGGCGCGCCAGGGCCGCGCCTCGACCAGTCTGGTGCAGCGCCATCTGCGCATCGGCTATAATCGCGCGGCGCGGATCATCGAGGAAATGGAAGCCCAGGGCGTTATCAGCGCGCCTAACCATTCCGGCAAACGTGAAGTTCTGATCGGCGAGCGTTAAAAGCCGCTATTCATCGCGCAGCGGGCCGGCGAGGCGTTTTGTCAGGGTCTCAACATGAATGGCCAGCTGCTTGCCGTCGGGATCATCCGCGTCTTTTATCCCCCGGGTATTTAGGAGTGTGATTGCATCAAGATGCACCGTGATGGCGGATAATACGGGCGTGTCATATTTCGCAGCCTGATTGACAAGATGATGCAGGGACGCGGCGATTCTGCTCAGCAGCGGATAACCGAATGAACCGCCCTGACCCTTCAAGTCATGCGCGGTGAACATAATATCCTGCGCAATACCGTGTGCTTCCTGTTTCGTGCTGGCCACCGAGAGGGCCTTCGTCATTTGCCGCAATTTTTTTAATTCATCCCTGACATAATCGGGCATCTCGTTGGCTATATTTTCAACGACCGCTTCGGCGCGCGCCACGATTTCTTCAGGGATCTTGCTCGATTTCTGGATTCCCGCCTTGGCGGCAATACTTGTCATCGGCACAATTTCTTCATAGGTGTGCTTGCCGTCATCGGATGTGCGGTACACCACTTCATAGGCTTCGCCATTCGCTGTCCGGATGATTCTGCTCATGCCTGTGCCCTTTTTTTAGTGTCGCTACCCCTTCTTGCTGCTTTTGCAAATCCATTATCCACATGAAATCTGCGATCAGGCCCCATATAGGTTTTTGCGCGGATGAATTTGCGGTTGTCTCTTATGACAAACATCAGCTTGTTGACAAAATTGCGGACCGTCATGGGTTTGACGACAAAGGCGCTGACGCCTGCGTCCCGCGCCGCCTGGGTAAGGGCTTTGGTCGAGTCTCCGGTAAGCATGATAACAGGCGTAAACGGATTGGGGCTTTGCTCGGAGGTGCGCAGCCATTTCAGAAATTCTATTCCGGTCACCGGCTTCATATGCTGATCGGCAATGATGATATCAATATTCTGCGTAAGGATCATCTCTGTCGCCGCGGCGCCGTTAGCCACCTCAAAAATATTAATAATTCCGAGCGTTTTCAGTATGTCACGCAGCAAGATGCGCATTTGCCGGTTGTCATCAACCACCAGGATGCTGATTTTGGATAGATTAAAAGCCATTAAATGACCGCCGGTTCATCTGAAAGCATCATCTGGCGCATGCGCCGGATTTCACGGATGGCCAGGCAGGGAGCCACTTACTTCCGGATTTTGCCCCCAAGCCCGGATTTCCTCCAATGACCTGCAATCATAAGAGGAAAGCGTTAATTATTTCTGAAGGTATTTTTCTACGCGGCCATATACAGGAAGCCCTGTATTGGCTCATAAAAAAACGGCCCCAAAAGGGGCCGTTTGTAAAGCGATCTCCGGGGAAGCTGATCCCCGGTAAGATTTAATTAATGATGGTGGCCGGCATGCGGATCGGTCTTGGCGTCGGGCGCCGGGCAATCCGCGATCATGACCTCGGTCGTCACCAGCAGACCGGCAATGGACGCCGCATCCTGCAAAGCGGTGCGCACGACCTTGGTCGGGTCCACAATGCCGGCCGCAATCATGTCGACATATTTTTCCGACAGCACGTCAAAGCCAACATTGAAATTTTTCTCGTCCATCAGGCGGCCTGCAACGACCGATCCTTCGACGCCGGCATTTTCGGCGATCTGCCGCAGCGGCACCTGAATGGCGCGGCGGATGATCTGAATGCCAACGGTCTGGTCGCTATTTTCGCCTTCCAGTTTCGCCAGCACTTTGGAGGCATGCATCAGCGCCGTGCCGCCGCCAGGCAGAATGCCTTCTTCAACGGCCGCGCGGGTGGCGTGCAGCGCATCGTCCACACGGTCCTTGCGTTCCTTTACTTCGACCTCGGTCATGCCGCCAACGCGGATAACGGCCACGCCGCCCGCCAGCTTGGCCAGGCGTTCCTGCAATTTTTCCTTGTCATAATCCGAAGTGGTTTCTTCGATCTGCGCGCGGATCTGGTTGCAGCGGCCCACAATATCCGGCTTCTTGCCGGCGCCGTCGACGATGGTGGTTTCTTCCTTGGAAATATCCACCCGCTTGGCGCGGCCCAGCATCTGGATCGTGACATTTTCCAGCTTGATGCCCAGATCTTCTGAAATCACCGTGCCGCCGGTCAGGATGGCAATATCTTCCAGCATGGCCTTTCTGCGATCGCCAAAGCCCGGCGCCTTGACGGCGGCGATCTTCAGGCCGCCGCGCAGCTTGTTGACAACCAGTGTCGCCAGCGCTTCGCCTTCAACATCCTCGGCAATGATCAGCAGGGGCTTGCCGGATTTCACCACGGCTTCCAGCAGCGGGATCATCGCTTGCAGGTTGGACAGTTTGGCTTCGTGCAGCAGGATCAGCGGATCATCCAGTTGCACGGTCATCTTGTCCGCATTGGTGATGAAATAGGGCGACAGATAGCCGCGGTCAAACAGCATGCCTTCCACGACATCCAGTTCGGTTTCGGTGCCTTTGGCTTCTTCGACCGTGATCACGCCTTCCTTGCCGACCTTGCCCATCGCTTCGGCGATCATCTTGCCGATCGAGGCTTCGCCATTGGCGGAAATGGTGCCGACCTGGGCGATTTCCGCCGAGGTCTTGATGGTCTTGGATTCGCTCAACAGCTTTTTAATGACCTTTTCCACGGCCAGATCAATGCCGCGCTTCAGATCCATCGGGTTCATGCCGGCGGCAACGGATTTAACGCCTTCGCGCACAATCGCCTGGGCCAGAACGGTGGCGGTGGTGGTGCCGTCGCCCGCCTCGTCATTGGTGCGGGATGCGACTTCGCGCACCATCTGGGCGCCCATATTTTCGAACTTGTCTTCCAGATCGATTTCCTTGGCTACCGTCACGCCGTCCTTGGTGATGCGTGGCGCGCCAAAGCTTTTGTCCAGAACCACATTACGGCCTTTGGGGCCGAGGGTGACCTTCACCGCATCAGCCAGAATATCTACGCCTGCCAGCATCCTGTCGCGGGCGTCTGTTGAAAATCTTACGTCTTTGGCAGCCATGATCGTTGACCTCGTTTGTATATTTGCGGGAATTCGCAGGGTTTAGCAGGGCTTTATCAGTTGATCACGCCCAGAATGTCGCTTTCTTTGAGGATGACCAGTTCCTCGCCGCTGATTTTTACTTCCGTGCCGGAATATTTACCGAACAGAACGCGGTCGCCTTTCTTGACGCTGACCGGAATGATCTCGCCTTTTTCCGTGCGCGCGCCAGCGCCTACAGCGATTACTTCGCCTTCCTGCGGCTTTTCTTTCGCGGTGTCCGGAATAATCAGGCCGCCAGCGGTTTTTTCATCCGCTTCAATGCGCCGCGCCAGCACCCGATCATGCAATGGCCGAAATGTCATAGAGCATCTCCCTCAACTTGATGGCGGCATTTATGATGCCCGCCAATCCGGTTCTCTGAATTTATGTGGACAGCTTTTTAGCACTCGGAACTAGCGAGTGCTAAAGCTTGCCGGTGATGTAGGCTATTGCCTTGCGGCTTTCAAGTGAAAAGTGCGCATGGTCACAGGGCGCATGGCTTATCCGGATCTGTGAAATTAGATTAAGTTATTGATGTAAAGTGATTATTTGTAATTATGGCTCGCCCGCGCCGGTCAGCGCCCGGGCGAATTGACCGGCATCAAAAGGCCGCAGGTCCTGAAGGCCCTCGCCAACCCCGATGGCGTGCACCGGCAGACCGAATTTACGCGCCGCCGCGACCAGAATGCCGCCCCGGGCGGTGCCGTCCAGCTTGGTCATGATCAGGCCGCTAACCCGCGCCATGTCGCGGAACACTTCGATCTGCGAAAGCACATTCTGCCCGGTGGTGGCGTCCAGCACCAGCAGCACGGCATGCGGCGCGGTTTCGTCCTGCTTGGCCAGCACCCGGTTGATCTTGCGCAATTCCTCCATCAGGCCGGTCTTGTTTTGCAGCCGCCCGGCCGTGTCGATCAGCAGCACATCGGCCCCGGCGGCGCGCGCCTGACTGAGCGCCTCATAGACCAGACCAGAGGCGTCCGCCCCCTGCTGGCCCGCAATGACCGGCGCCCCGGCGCGTTCGCCCCAGATCTGCAATTGTTCAATGGCGGCGGCGCGAAACGTGTCGCCAGCCGCCAGCATGACCTTGTGACCTTCACTGCGCAGCCAATGCGCCAATTTGCCAATGGTGGTGGTTTTACCGGTGCCGTTCACGCCCGTGACCAGAATGACAAAGGGCTTTCTCGATTTATCAATGACCAGCGGCGTGGCATAGGGCGCCAGAATATCCGCAATGCGCTGCGCCAGAAAACCGCGAACCTCCGCTGCTGAAATATCCTTGTTCAGCCGCTCCTTAGCCAGCTCGGCGCAAATTTCCATCGCCGCATCCGCCCCCAGATCGGACTGGATCAGCAGATCTTCAAGTTCTTCCAGCGTGGCCGAATCCAGTTTGGCTTTAGTGAAAATGCCGGTCAGGCCGCTGGAAATGGCGCTGGCCGAACGTCCCATCCCCTCGCGCATTCGCGCCAGCCAGCCCCTGCTTTCCGGTTGCGCAGCCGCGTTCGGGGCCTCCGTTTCCAGCGGGGCAGGCGTTGCAGCTTCGCCGCCATCTTTCTTGCGATTCCAGGGCAGGCGCATCAGCGGTCAACCGGGCTGGCGATCAGACGTTCGCCTGCAATGGCGCCCAGATCCGCCATTTGCATTGTGCCGGGAAGGGCGGGCGCGTCCAGCTCCGCCTCGGCATAGCATTCGGTGCGTCCGCGCAGTTCGGTTTCCATCAGAATTAATTGGCGGGTTCCCGTCAGCCGCTGCAAATGCTGTTGCAGGACCATTGCGCCCGCTGCGCGCAGCAGGCCCGCACGGGCCTTTCGCACCGCGCCCGGCACCTGCGGCATGTGCGCCGCCGGGGTTCCCGCTCGCGCGGAATAGGGAAACACATGCAGATAGGTCAGCCCGCAATCCGCGATCAGCCGCAGGCTGTTCTCAAACATTGCATCAGTTTCCGTGGGAAAGCCGGCAATCAAATCCGCGCCCAGAACCAGATCGGGGCGGGCGTTGCGCAACCGCCCGCACAGCGCAATGGCGTCATCGCGCAGATGCCGCCGTTTCATGCGCTTGAGGATCATGTCATCGCCCGATTGCAGCGAAAGATGCAGATGCGGCATTAGCCGCGGTTCGCTGCCAATGGCCTCAAACAGCGCCTCGTCAAGCTCCACCACATCCAGGGATGAAAGCCGCAAGCGCGCCAGTTCCGGCACATGTTTCAATATCTGCGCCACCAGACGGCCCAGCGTGGCGCGCCCCGGCAGATCGCCGCCATAAGAGGTAATATCCACCCCGGTCAGCACCACTTCCAGATAGCCATTGGCGGCAAGGCGGCGCACCTGATCCACCACCTCGCCCGCCGGAACGCTGCGCGAATTGCCGCGCCCATAGGGAATGATGCAGAAGGTGCAGCGGTGATCGCAGCCGGTCTGGATTTGCACAAAGGCGCGCGCCCGGCCTTCCAGCCCCTCGATCAGATGACCGGCGGTTTCACGCACCGACATGATATCGTTGACGCGCACCTTTTCGCTGTCGCTCGCGCCGAAATCATTGCGTTGTGCCTGCGTGGTGTAACTGGCGCTATCCAGCTTTTCCATATTGCCGAGCACCAGATCAACCTCCGGCATACCGGCAAAGCGTTGCGGCTCGATCTGCGCGGCGCAGCCGGTGACAATGATACGGGCCCCGGCGTTTTCGCGGCGCGCCTTGCGCACGGCCTGCCGGGCCTGTCTTGTGGCCTCTGCGGTCACGGCGCAGCTATTGATGATGATGGCGTTTTCAAGTCCCGCGTCACGCGCCCGGTTGCGCATCAATTCGGCTTCATATTGATTGAGCCGGCAGCCGAAATTGATGATCTGCGCTTCGCTCATGGCGCAGCCAGCAATTCAGGCGCCAGCGTGCCGCTAAAGCTGAGCGCGGCTGGCCCGGTCATATAGATGTGATCATCGGCTTCACGCCAGTCAATCTCCAGCACGCCGCCATCCAGTTCCACCGTGACCTTGCGGTCCGTCAGGTTCTTGCCCTTGCGTGCGGCGGCCGCCACCACGGCGCAGGCGGCGGTGCCGCAGGCTTGCGTTACGCCGACGCCGCGTTCCCATACCCGCAGGCGAATATTATTCCGTGTACGGATTTGCGCAAAGCTCACATTGGCGCGTTCGGGAAACAGCATGTGGTTTTCGACCAGCGGCCCGATGCGCGCCGGATCATGCGCGTCCACATCGGGCACAAAAAACACGCAATGCGGATTGCCCACATTCACCACGCTGGGAAAGGCCAGCACCGGATTGTCGATGGGACCGATCTTGATATCGACGCCGCGCGTATCCATGCGCTCATCCAGCGGAATATCCTGCCATTCGAATTTTGGCGCGCCCATATCGACGGTGATCAGCCCGCCCTCCGCCGCCCAGCAGCGCAGCAGCCCGGCATTGGTTTCGATCACGGTCTGGCGCTTGCCGGTTTCTTCCATTATCAGACGGGCGATGCAGCGCGTGGCGTTGCCGCAGGCGTCCACCTCGCCGCCATCGGCATTATGGATGCCCATGAATATCCGGGCGCGCGGATCGCGGGCAGGTTCCATGGTGATAAGCATGTCGCCGCCCACGCCGCGATGCCGGCCGGTGATCCGCCGGATCAGGGCTGGATCAAGGGCAAGCTTCTGCGCCCGCAGGTCAATGATGACGAAATCATTGCCCAGCCCATGCATCTTGATGAAGGATATGCCGCTCATGGCCCTATATAGGGCCTCCGGCTCCTGTAAATCCAGCCAGATCGGCCTAAATGGATATAGCACTGGACCTAATTTAGGGTCTTTAGTAATATTATTGTATTAGTCTGGCGCATGTAGCGCCGCGCTATAAGGCTCAAGAAGCATCACAAGAAGCATCAGGAGAGAAACCCCCATGAAACGCTTTATCCATTATGACGAACTGGCCCGCGACAGCCGCTTTATCCGCCAGGACAGCGCCGCCAATAATCTGATGAGCATGCTGCCGGATGATGTGGATGTGGTGGTGGATGTATTCGAGAAATTTGACCCGCTGATCGAGGCGGCGACGCGCGGCACCGCGGCTGAACCGCTGTATGAAGAATTTGGCCCTGCCTATCAGCTGGCGGTGCTGAATGAACCCATTCGCGCCGATGATCCCAAATTGATGGAACGGCTGCGGCTTCGCGTGCATGGCATTCTGGTGGGGGAACTGCAGGCGCTGGAGGGCGCGGCGCGCTCACTGTGGGATTTTCCCGAGGCGCCCTGGGATTTCAAGATGAATATGGCGCGTCAGGCCTGGGACGAAGCCCGTCATGTGCAGATTCAGGAAAAGATTCTCGCGCATGTCGGCGGCGAAATCGGCCAATATCCCGAAAGCACCTTCCTGTTCGAAGCCGCCTGTTCGGAAGATCCGGCAATGCGGGTGGCGGGCGTTAATCGCGGGCTGGAAGGGCTGGCCTGCGACGTGTTCCGCGACATGATCCGTTATGGCGAGGCGGCGGGCGACGACACCATGAAACAGGCGATGGATTTCGTGCTGGCCGATGAAATCACCCATGTGCGTTTCGGCAGCGAATGGGTCAAGGAATTCACCAGGGGCGATCCCGAATATCTCAAGCGCACCCAGGATTTCCGCCGCGAAGTGGACAAGCGTTTCAGCTTTGGCGGCGCGCGCAGCGCGCGCTCGGACGCGGCCATCCGGATCGCCACCCAGGATCGTCTGGACGCGGGCTTTACCCAGGAAGAAATTGACGAGATCGCCACGCTCAGCGCGGGCGGGCCCAGCAAGGACACGCTGAACAAGGCCGTCGCCATTCTGAAAGAGCGGCATAAAGCGCGCAAGGCCGCGGCCGCTCAAAGCGCCGCTGAATAGGGAGCGCGAAAATGACGGAAGAAACACGTTTATATCCCGGCTCGGGCCGGGATGAACGCACCAGCTTCGCGCCCTATTCCGCCTTCGACATTCCGGCTGATCTGCGCCAGTTGCATGGCCGCTTTGATGTGGAATCGGTGGCGCTGCGCGTGCGCAACTGGCGCTACGCCGAAGAATGGACAATGATGACGCTGGGCGGCTGGGTGGCCACCGTGCCGGAACTGCCGGTCAAGACCGGGCTTGGCAAGATCATCTGGGATGGCGCTGTGGCCGCGGATGATCTGGGCAAGCGCCTGCCGGAATTGCGCTGCGGCACACGGGCCGGGCAGATGGGATCGCAGGCCGGCAATCAGGGCTTTGCCAGTTTCATTCAGGAGCTGGCGGCGCCCGAACGCCCGGACCAGACCATTGAAAAGCTGGCTGGCGTGTTTGATGTGCTGAAGCCGCATCTGGTCAGGGTCTATGAAAAATTCAATGCGGAAACCGATCAGATCTGCGATGCGCCGACCATCGAAATTCTCGAAGACATTGTCCGCAAAACCAAAAAGCACATTGCCTGGGGCAATACGGTGCTGAACGAATTGTGCAAAACGGATGCGGATAAAAAGCGGCGCGCGGCGCGCGTGGCGCAACTGACCGCCCAGCTTGCGGCCTGCGGCGGCGTCACCGGCGAGGAAGCCGTCGTTTCGCATTAGCGCATTTTGTTTTCACACTGAATCGGACCCCCTCCCAACCTCCCCCTTTCCGGGGGAGGAGGTATTCGCGGCGAGGTTCCCTCCCCTTGTAAAGGGGAGGGATAGGGAGGGGTTCAACAATATGCGAGAAAGCCAGGCTTGTTTCAATCAGATCGCAAAACGCCCTAGCGCCTAGCCCCGTCATTCTGAAGGCGCGCAGCGCCTGAAGAATCTCCCGCAGTTTAACTCCGCAGGGGGATTCTCCGCTTTGCTCAGAATTGACAATATTTGGCTGTATACGGACAGAAAATAAAAACGGGTCAGGATAAATTAATATCCTGACCCGCCCGCTCCGGCTTAGCGCTGAATCTGAGGCTATTTCCTGAACTTGAAATATTTCTCCATCGCGGCCTGGGCCTCTTTGGTGTGCGATACATAGCGGTAGAAGCCGCCATTATAGGTGCCGTCCTGGCGGCGGTTGAATTCGCCTTCGAAATTATAATAGCCCGGCGTGCATTCCTTGTTGCGGTCGGTTTTACCGCGGAAATTGATCACTTCCTGCACCCACCAGTCTTCCGCCTCGGGCGTTACCTCCAGCGAGGAATAGCCATGTTTGCGGGTATAGTCGACGCAGGCGGCGATGTGCTCGCCCTGGGCGTACAGCATGTCGGTCAGGTTGAACTGGAACGACGCCTGATAGCCCGCCATGATGAACATGTTGGGATAGCCATTCGAATGCACGCCGAACATGGTGCGGATGCCTTCCTTGTACTTCTCGTTGATCTCAAGGCCGTTGCCGCCAACGATCTGGTTGTAGATGCCGGTTTTCTGCACATCAAAGCCGGTCGCATAGATCAGCACATCCACTTCATAAACCTTGCCTTCGAACTCGGGGCCTTTTTCGGTGATGCGGTGGATGCCCTTGCCATGCGTGTCGATCAGATGCACGTTGGGCCGGTTGAAAGTGGCCAGATAATCTTCGTGAAAGCACGGGCGCTTGCACATCAGCATGTACCAGGGCTTCAGAGCTTCCGCCGTCGCGGGGTCTTTCACTTCTTCCTCAATGCGCCGGTGGATGCGCATCATGGCGTCGATATTGGCGTTTTCCTGTTTGCGGACTTTTTCCTCGGGCGAAATGCTGGACCGTTTGGCCTTTTGCTCGTCTGTTTCATTGGTCGCCAGCAATGTCCGCTCGCGGCGTTTCGCCTGCCAGCCGGGTTTCAGCTTGCGCGCCCAGTTGGGATCGGTCGGCCAGTCATGGCGGAAATCAATCGAGGATGGGGTGCGCTGGAACACATACAGCTCCTTGCACGCCGCGCCCAGTTTGGGAATGGCCTGCACCGCCGTTGCCCCGGTGCCGATAATGCCCACCACCTTGTCCTGCAGACCCGAAAGATCCTGTTTGGTATAGGCGTAATCCCAGCGTCCGGTGTGGAAGGAATGGCCTTTGTAATCCTCGATGCCGTCGATTTTGGCCAGCTTGGGCTTGGACATCGGGCCATTGGCGCAAACCACAAAATGCGCCTTCATGGTATCGCCGCGATCGGTTTTGATCACCCACACCTGTTCGGCGTCATTCCACACGGTGGAGGTGACGGTGGTTTGAAACACGGCCAGCTTGTACAGATCATATTTTTCCGCAATGGCGCGGCAATGGGCGAAAATTTCATCGCCCTTGGCGTAATGATCCCTGGGAACATAATTCATTTCGTCCAGCAGCGGCAGATAATCATAGGACACCACGTCGCAGGCGATGCCCGGATAGCGGTTCCAGTACCAGGTGCCGCCGACATCCGCGCCGCGCTCGACGATGCGGATGCTCTCCACGCCATATTCGCGCAGCTTGGCGGAGGCGAGCAGGGCGGAAAAGCCGCCGCCGATGAACAGCACTTCGACCGTGTCGGTCAGCGGCGCCCTGGCGCTGGGCGCGGGCGCATAGGGATCGATTTCATAGCGGGAAAGATCGCCTTCCAGCTCATAAATATATTCATTGGTGCCGGCAGGCTTGTATTTCAGCCGCAGATCGCGCTCCTCGGCGAATTTCTTCTTGATGGCGTCATAATATTCTTGCGGCTTTTCATTGCCCTGGGGCGTTTTATAAAATTGCCCGCGCGCCACCTCCGCCAGATTCTTGTCTTTGGATTCTCCCTGAGCCTTTTCCATGGTCTTCCTCCTGTTTTCGCGTTTCTATTGGTTAAGTCCGCCTGCCGCCCAAGGCGCGCCGGAGCGGACCACGGGACAATCTCTTAGCAGAGTTTATGTGAAGCATATTGCCGTGGCAAGGATTGCTTGCGCCATTAGAAAAGCTGAATTAATGGCGGAAATTATTCCGCCACCCTGGACTTTGCGGCCTGTTCGGCAGTGTGTTTGGCAAACATTTCCTGGGCCGCCTTTATCGCGCGCGCCATTAATTCAGCTCCGACGCGCGTCACCCAGGCCAGGGATGCATCGCGGTTTACATGGAGGGATCAATGCCCAGCATATGTGCGTCTGATGGCAGCAGGCCCGGCCCCGCGCCAAACATGATGCGCGCGGTAATGATAGCCTGCCAGATACGGCCGCGTCAGCTAATTCATGATCTGCCAGTCGCCATCGGGCGTGCGGCAGGCCGTGCCAAAGGTCTCTTCCTGCCTGCCGCCAATTCTGGCCTGAGCCTGGTATTCGCGGCAATATTGCCCGCTCTGCGACTGATAGGTGCGCATCGGCGTGACCTGATAGGCGATCCCGTCATCCGGGTTCTGCCAGGCCACGGTCTGCCTGCTGGGGGTCACCTCAAACACATTCGCGGCATGGGCGTGATCATAGGGGCTCTGGCCGATATTGCCGCCCACAATCGCGCCGATCAGCGTGCCGCCGATAATGGCCGCGGTGCGCCCGCTGCCATCGCCGATCTGCGAACCGGCAATGCCGCCCACCGCGCCGCCAAACAGCGTGCCCAGCAGATTGCCGTCATGCTGCCCGCCATAATAGGGCGCGGGCGCCGGGCGGCGATAGCTGCGGTAATAAGGCCCATAGCCATAATCATACCCGCGCCCATAGCTCTGGTTTATGATCACCTGAAAATTCGAGTTCCGGTGATGCCTGCGGTCGTGATCGCGGTAATGTTTCTGATGATGTCCGCCACGCCAGTCCGGGGGGCCCCAGCCGCGTGAGGGATGCCCATCCCAATGGCCCCGGTCGCGGCCCCGATCACGCCGGCCGTCATCATCGCGCCAGGCCAGCGCAGGCGCAAGAGATACGGTTGCGAAAACCGCCGTCAGGGAAGATATCAAAAAAAGTTTCCGGAAACCCAGGCCGCGCATGACACTCTCCTTGGAGAAAGGGACCATCCCTGATCCTATCAGTTAGCCCCTCATTCAGGCTAATTTATGGCCGAAATAAGGTATTTTGTCCGTTTCCGGAAATTTTCCGTTTGCCGGAATTATACCCCCAACGCGATCTTCACGCCCTTGATGGCGCCGGTATAGATGCCCTGCGCAACCTTGATGGCGTCGGCTTCGGGCGCGCCCTTGGGGTTGAAATTGCTCCACCAGTCCACGCGGCAGGTTTTGTCGCCCGTGGGCGTGACGGTCAGGGTGGCGACATAGGCGCTGAACGGCAGCGGGTGATCGTCATTCTGGATGCTATAGGTCAGCGTACGGCTTTTGGCGTCATGATTTTCACAACGCTCAATCACCCGCGCGCCATTATCCAGCGTCAGATCGCGCAGACAGCCAATGCCCGATCCAGTAATCTTTTTGGATTTGATCATCGGGCCTTCAACGCCGGCAAAATTACCCAGCATGCCAAATACCTGATCGGCGCTGGCATTCACATCTACTGCTACTTTTGCGGTTGTCATCCTGCTTCCCCTTTATGTTTGGTTATTATTGGCGCCTATCCTGTGGCCGTCACCAGAAATTGCGGCAGCACCATCATATAGGAACCCTCGGCAATGGATTGCTTCACCTCGGCCAATAGCGCATCGGCGCGTCTGGGATCAATCCTGCCGCCGATCCTGGCATAGTTCGCCATATTATGCAGCACCATCAGCATCTGCCCCTTGATGTCGGGATTGGCCAGAATTTTGACGCTGACATTGGGAAATCCGGCTTTTTTCATGCGGCTGTACAGGATGCGCCCGGCATGCGGCGTGTGATAGGCCAGTTTGGCCGCCTCGAACAATTCGTTCAGTTTGGCCTGTCCCAGCGGCTCCACCACCAGCATGCCCCAGTCACTGTCGATAATATGCGCAATGCCGCCCGGCTTCACCACCCGGCGAAATTCGGCCAGGGTGGCGTCAATATCGGGCACATATTCCATCACATTCTTGCAGATCAGCCGGTCAACCGAGCCGCCGGGCAGCGGGATTTTGTCGTCCATGACATGATGCACCGTGCTGGCGGCGCCAAAACCGGCCTCAGCCAGGGCCTTGCGCGCTAGCCCGGCAAATTCCGCATTCAGATCCACCCCATGCACATGGCCGGAGGGCCCCGCCCGGCGCGCCAGTTCCAGCGCCAGCCCGCCGGGCCCGCAGCCATAATCCACCACGGTCTGACCGGGCTTCAGATCGGCGGCGGCCAGCAGCGGCTCCATCTCCGGCCGCCATTTGAACATTTCCGTATAGGCGTTGAGCCGTTCCGGCTCCACTTCCACCCAATGATCGCGGTAATATGTGGCCTCATTCATGCGGAACTCCTTCCCAACTGCCTATTTGCAGCTTAAACCTGCCATCCATCCTGGCAATCAAAAATCCGTCATTTCGAAAAAAACGTAGGTATTACTGACATAATTTGCTACTCTAGACGGCTCCGTTTGGCCGCCTGCCGTTTGGCGGCAGGCGGGTTAAAAGTGTAAAACGGACTATTAATTACCGGGGCCAGTGCGATAGGCTGGCTCCATGGCCCTGCTTGCAGATGATTATGGCGGCGGGCGCTGAAATTAACGGGTGCTGTATGAAAAAGTCTCCGCCGGAACGCATTGGGTTGCCGGAACCCGAGGGAATGTATGATCCCCGTCATGAGCATGATGCTTGTGGCATTGGCTTTGTGGCCAATATAAAGAACAAAAAGAGCCACAAGATCATCCTGCAGGGCCTGGAGATTTTGCGTAATCTGACGCATCGCGGCGCGGTGGGCGCTGATCCGCTGGCCGGCGATGGCGCGGGCATTCTGATCCAGATGCCGGACCGTTTCATGCGCGAAGAGGCCGCTAAACTGGGCGTCACCCTTCCGCCGGAAGGCGAATATGCCGTTGGCTTCCTGTTTTTATCACCCAGCCCGGCCGAGCTTGCGGCCAGCAAGGCATTGGCGGAAAAGTGTATTCTGGCCGAGGGGCAAAGGGTTCTGGGCTGGCGCGAAGTGCCGGTGAACAATGCGGGGCTTGGCCCGTCGGTCAAGCCGACCGAGCCGAAAAGCTGGCAGATATTCATTGGCCGTGGCGCCAATTGCGCCGATCAGGACGCTTTTGAGCGCAAGCTGATGGTGATCCGCAAGCAATGCCGCATCGCCGCCGATGAACTGGGCGGCAATCTGGCGGGCTATTTCTATGTGCCGTCCTTCTCGTCCCGCACCCTGCTTTATAAGGGCATGCTGCTGGCCGAACAGGTGGGCGAATATTATCTCGATCTGCAAGATGACCGCATGGTTTCGGCTATGGCGTTGATACATCAGCGTTTTTCGACCAATACCTTTCCGACCTGGTCGCTGTCGCAACCTTTCCGCATGGTCTGCCATAATGGCGAAATCAACACCTTGCGCGGCAATATCAACTGGATGGCGGCGCGCCGTCACACCATGCGTTCAAAGCTGCTCGGGGATGATCTCGACAAGCTGTGGCCGCTGATCCCGGAAAACCAGTCGGACAGCGCCTGTTTCGACAATGCGCTGGAGCTTCTGGTGGCTGGCGGCTATTCGCTGGCGCACGCCATGATGATGCTGATTCCGGAAGCCTGGGCCGGCAATCCGCTGATGGATGAAAAACGCCGCGCCTTTTATGAATATCACGCCGCGCTGATGGAGCCGTGGGACGGCCCCGCCGCCATGGCCTTTACCGATGGCCGCCAGATCGGCGCGACGCTGGACCGCAACGGATTGCGCCCGGCGCGCTATTTCGTCACCGATGACGATATGGTGGTGATGGCGTCGGAAATGGGCGTGCTGCCATTTCCCGAAGAGCATATTATCGAAAAATGGCGGCTGCAGCCCGGCAAGATGCTGCTGATCGATCTGGAGCAGGGCCGCATCATTTCCGATGTGGAAATCAAGGAAAGCCTGGCCAGCGCGCATCCCTATCAGGATTGGCTCGATCAGACGCAATGCCGGCTGGAAGATCTGCCTACGGAATATGCAGCCATGCGCCCCAACCGCGACACTTTGCTGAACCGTCAGCAGGTGTTCGGTTATACGCAGGAAGATCTGAAATTCCTGATGGCGCCAATGGCCGAAACCGGCGAAGAGGCGATCGGCTCGATGGGCACCGATACGCCGATCTCGCCGCTATCGTCGAAGCCAAAACTGCTTTACACTTATTTCAAGCAATTATTCGCCCAGGTCACCAACCCGCCGATCGATCCGATCCGCGAGGAACTGGTGATGTCGCTGGTGTCGATGATCGGGCCGCTGCCCAATCTGCTTGATCTTGACAGCGGCGGCACGCACCGGCGGCTTGAGGTGCGCCATCCCATTCTGACCAATGAGGATCTGGAAAAAATCCGGCACATTGGCGATGTCGAGGAAAATGATTTCCGCTCGGTGACGCTGGATACGGCATTTCCGGCCAGCGCCGGTTCCGAAGGCATGACCCCCGCGCTGGAAAGGCTGTGCGCCAATGCCGAAGCCGCCGTCAATCAGGGTGAAAACATCATCATCCTGTCGGATCGCCGGGTGGATCAGGATAATATTCCGATCCCGGCGCTGCTGGCCTGCGCCGCGGTGCATCATCATCTGATCCGCGCGGGCCTGCGCACGTCGGTCGGCATTGTGGTTGAATCCGGCGAGCCGCGCGAGGTGCATCATTTCTGCACGCTGGCGGGGTATGGCGCGCAGGCGATCAACCCCTATCTGGCGTTGCAGACCATTTCCGAAATGAGCGGCATCGGCTTTGACGGCGATGCCGAAAAAAAGGCGCATGAATATTATATCAAGGCGATCTGCAAAGGCATTCTCAAGGTCATGTCGAAGATGGGCATATCGACCTATCAATCCTATTGCGGGGCGCAGATTTTCGATGCGGTCGGCCTGAGCACCGCTTTTGTCGAACGCTATTTCACCCGGACGCATACGGCGATCGAAGGCGTCGGTATCAATGTCATCGCCAAGGAAACCGTGGCCCGCCACACGCTGGCCTATAGCGATGCGCCGCTTTACCGCGATGCGCTGGAAGTGGGCGGCGATTACGCATTCCGGCTGCGTGGTGAACATCACGCCTGGACGCCCGCGACCGTCAGCCATCTGCAACATGCGGTGCGCGGCGGTGTGCAAAAGGACTATGATTCCTTCGCCAAACTGATCAACGAGCAGAACGAACAACTGCTCACGCCGCGGGGCATGTTTGAAATTCAGATGGCCGCGCAGCCTGTGCCGATTGAAGAAGTTGAGACGGCTGCCGCCATCGTCAGGCGCTTTTCCACCGGCGCCATGTCCTATGGCTCGATCAGCCGCGAGGCGCATACCAATCTGGCCATCGCCATGAACCGTATTGGCGGGCGTTCCAACACCGGTGAGGGCGGCGAAGAGCCGGACCGTTATGTGCCCATGGCCAATGGCGACAGCATGCGTTCCGCGATCAAGCAGGTGGCCAGCGGACGCTTTGGCGTAACGGCGGAATATCTGGTCAATTCCGACATGATGCAGATCAAGATGGCGCAGGGCGCCAAGCCCGGCGAAGGCGGGCAATTGCCCGGCCACAAGGTCGACAAGATCATCGGCAAGGTGCGCCATTCCACGCCCGGCGTCGGCCTGATTTCGCCGCCGCCGCATCATGACATCTATTCGATTGAAGATCTGGCGCAGCTTATTTTCGATCTGAAAAATGTCAATCCGGAAGCGCTGGTCAGCGTCAAGCTGGTTTCTGAAATGGGCGTCGGCACGGTTGCGGCGGGCGTTTCCAAGGCGCGCGCCGATCATGTGACCATTTCCGGCTTTGAAGGCGGCACCGGCGCCAGCCCGCTCACGTCGCTCAAACATGCCGGCAGCCCGTGGGAAATCGGTCTGGCCGAAACCCATCAGACGCTGGTGCTGAACCGGTTGCGCGGGCGTATCGCCGTGCAGGTGGATGGCGGCATCCGCACCGGGCGCGACGTGGTGATTGGCGCGCTGCTGGGCGCGGATGAATTTGGTTTCGCCACCGCGCCGCTGATCGCCAGCGGCTGCATCATGATGCGCAAATGCCATCTCAACACCTGTCCGGTTGGCGTGGCGACCCAGGACCCGGAACTGCGCAAGCGCTTTACCGGCCAGCCGGAGCATGTCATCAACTATTTCTTCTTTGTCGCCGAAGAAGTCCGTACCCTGATGGCCAGTCTGGGTTTCCGCAGCTTCAATGAAATGATCGGGCGTTCCGATCTGCTGCGCAAGGACAAGGCGATCACCCACTGGAAGGCGCAGGGGCTGGACTTTTCGCGCCTGTTCCATTGCCCAACCCCGGCGGCGGGCGTTGCCGTTTATAATTGCGAGCGGCAAAATCATAATCTTGAAAATGTGATGGACCGCAAGCTGATCGAACTGTGCCAGCCGGCGCTAGAAGACGGCACGCCGCTTTCGATAGAGATGACCATCCGCAATACCGACCGCACCACCGGCGCCATGCTGTCGGGCGCGCTGGCGAAACGCCACGGCCATGATGGCCTGCCCGATGATACGATCCGCATCAATCTGAAGGGCACAGCGGGGCAAAGCTTTGGCGCCTTTGCTGCAAAGGGCATTACGCTGACCCTGGAAGGCCAGGCCAATGATTATGTCGGCAAGGGCCTGTCGGGCGGCCGCCTGATTGTCTATCCGGCGCGCCACAGCGCGATTGTGCCGGAGCGCAGCATCATTGTCGGCAATACGGTTCTGTATGGCGCGATCGGCGGCGAATGCTATTTCCGCGGCGTGGCGGGCGAACGTTTTGCGGTGCGTAATTCCGGCGCGCATGCCGTTGTCGAAGGCGCGGGCGATCATTGCTGCGAATATATGACGGGCGGCGTGGTGCTGGTCATCGGCGAAACCGGGCGCAATTTTGCCGCCGGCATGAGCGGCGGCGTCGCCTATGTGCTGGATGGGGACGGGCTGTTTGCGCAGCGCTGCAATACACAGCTTGTGGCGTTGAGCGGCATTGATGACGAAGAGGCCGACGCCCCCGCCAGAGAGGCCATATTGGCCGATCCGCTGCGCCATGATACGGCGCGCATCAGGATGATGCTGCAAACCCATGCGGATGCGACCGGCAGCACTGTGGCGCTGAATATTCTGGCCAACTGGGCGGATTATTCCGGCAAATTCATCAAGGTGGTGCCGCATGATTACCGCCGCGCGCTGCTTGATCTGCAGAAAGAGGAAAAGGCGGCAAAGCCCAATCTGCGGCTTGCTGGCTAACAGGCGTTTAATGTGATGGAAAAGACCAATGGGTAAGGTAACCGGCTTTATGGAATTTGACCGCCACGAGCGCCCCTATAAGGCGGTCGAGGAACGGCTCAAGAATTTCAGGGAATTTGTCATTCCGCTGGATGAGGCCGAACTGGCGCGCCAGGGCGCGCGCTGCATGGATTGCGGTATTCCCTATTGTCACAATGGCTGCCCGGTAAACAATATCATCCCGGACTGGAATGATCTGGTGTACCGGCAGCGCTGGCGCGAGGCGCTTGGGGTGCTGCATTCAACCAATAATTTTCCCGAATTCACCGGCCGCATCTGCCCCGCCCCGTGCGAGGCGTCGTGCACGCTGAACATCAATGAGGCCCCGGTCGCCATAAAAAGCATCGAATGCGCCATTATCGACAAAGGCTGGGAGGAAGGCTGGATCGTGCCGGAAATTCCCGAACGGCGCAGCGGCAAGCGCGTCGCGGTGGTCGGCTCCGGACCCTCCGGCATGGCCTGCGCCCAGCAATTGGCCCGCGCCGGACATGATGTGACAGTGTATGAAAAAAACGCCCGCATCGGCGGTTTGCTGCGCTATGGCATTCCCGATTTCAAGATGGAAAAATATTTGATCGACCGGCGCATTTCCCAGATGCAGGCCGAGGGCGTGACCTTCCGCCACAATACGGAAGTGGGCGTCGATGTGACCTCGCGCGATCTGCTGAAGCAATATGACGCGGTGGTGCTAACGGGCGGGTCCGAGCATCCGCGCAATCTGGATGTGCCGGGGCGCGAGCTGGACGGCGTGCATTTCGCCATGAATTTCCTGCCGCAGCAAAACCGCCGCATTGGCGGCGAGGCGCCATGGCCGCTGCCGGAAATCAGCGCCAAGGGTAAACATGTCATTGTGATCGGCGGCGGCGACACGGGTTCCGACTGTATCGGCACCTCATTGCGCCAGGGCGCCAAATCCGTGACGCAGCTTGAGATCATGCCCAAGCCGCCGGAAAAGGAAAACAAGGCGATGGTCTGGCCCGACTGGCCCAACCGGATGCGCACCTCCAGCAGTCAGGCCGAAGGCTGCGCCCGCGACTGGGGCGTGTCGACGAAACAGATTGTTGGCAAAAACGGCAAGGCGGCGGCGATTGACTGCATCCGCCTGGATGACAAGATGAAGGAAGTTCCGGGTACGGAATTTACGCTGCCGGCGGATCTCGTGCTGCTGGCCATGGGCTTTTTGCACCCGGTGCATGAAGGCATGCTGAATGATCTTGGCGTGACCCTGGACCCGCGCGGCAATGTGCAGGCGAATATGATCAATTACAAAACATCTGTTGACAGGCTGTTCGCCGCGGGCGATATGCGGCGCGGCCAGTCGCTGGTGGTGTGGGCCATCCGCGAAGGCCGTCAGGCGGCGCGCGCCGTTGATGAATATCTGATGGGCGAAAGCCTGCTGCCGCGATAGAGTTTTGACCGGGCTGCCGGAAGGCTGGTCCGGCAGGATGCGTTTAGATGAAATCGTCCCGCACCCGGGGTGGCAAACCAGGGTTGCCGCATGAAAAACCTGGAAATCATCCTCTAGGCAATGGCGGCAACGGCATTTTCATTCTTGCGCAACACGCGCGCGGCGGGAAGACGCATGGTTGCGTTTGTGCCCTTGCCCAACTCGCTGTCAAGAACAAATGTTCCGCCATGCAGCCGCGTTAACGCGACGACCAGTGGCAGGCCAAGGCCCGTGCCCTCTGTCGTGTAGGCAATGCTGGTGTTGTCCGCTGTGACCTGATTGAACGGCTCAAGCACCCTGGAAATATTTTCCTTGGCAATTCCAATTCCGGTGTCGGCGACACAAACTGCAATTCGTCCGTCCGCCTCAATCCGTGCAGTTACGCTAACGCTGCCGCCTGCAGGGGTAAATTTGAGCGCATTTGAGACCATATTAATAAGTATCTGGCGAATGGCCTTCCGGTCGCCAAGGATATCGGGAATATCCCGGGGAATATGACAGATCAGCGAAATACCAGCGTCCTGCGCCTTTGTGCGCACCATCCGCAAGGTGCTTTCTATGGCTTCTTGCAGATTGACTTCGGAATCATCCAGGTCGCGCTTGTTTGCGTCTATCTTGGACAGGTCGAGAATGTCGTTGATAATTCCAAGAAGATGCTGTCCGGAATTGTGAATATCATTCACATATTCTTTATACTGATCGTTTGCCAGCGCGCCAAACATCTCTTCATTCATGATTTCCGAAAAGCCGATAATGGCATTGAGCGGCGTACGCAATTCATGGCTCATATTCGCCAGGAACTGGGACTTGGACGCATTGGCGAATTCAGCCTCCTGTTTTGCCTGGCGCAGATTGATCAACGCCCGCTCACGCGAGGCGACCTCTGAGCGAAACCGCTTTAGCACGCCATTATAATGTTTGGCGATTTCGCCGCCTTCGGTATTTGGCTCCACAGGCACCGAGCGGGAAAAATCGCCCGTCTGGCGCTGCTGTTCCATGGTGTCCAGCACCTGCAATAATGCACTGCCCGCGCCATGTTCGGCAATATTGAGACCACGCCGTTCGTCGGCATTGCTCACCCGTAATTTTGTGAAGGAATTTGCACCCTTCAGCGCAATATAGCCAACCCCGAAGGCAAAAACCCCGGCCATCGCAACACCCGCCAATTGCGCCTGTAGCTGCCCCCAGAAACTTAATCCCGTATTCAGAATTTCCGGGTCGCCGAACAAAGCCACAGCAATCGTTCCCCAGACGCCGGCGCCCAGATGCACCGGCACCGCATCCACCGCATCATCAATCTGCAGGCGTATCAGCAGGTTCGACACGGCAAGATAAACAACGCCGCCAATGCCGCCGATAATGACGGATTCGGCGGCGGTTACCGCGTGGCAGCCCGCCGTAATGGCAACCAGTCCCGCCAGGATGCCGCACATCATCTGGATCGCATCCGGCATTGACTTGAGATACCAGCTAATGGCAAGCGTGGTTATGCCGCCGGCCGCGGCCGCCAGCAGCGTGTTGACCAGAATATGCGGAACCATCTGGTTCAGGGCCAGCGCGCTGCCGCCATTGAAACCAAACCATCCGATCCACAACAGAAACAGCCCCAGCGCCGCCAGCGGCACATCGTGCCCTTCAATCGGGCGGCCCTGGGGTCCAAAGCGGCCAAGGCGCGGGCCAAGCACCAGAATCGCAACCAGCGACATCCAGCCACCAATGGAATGGACGACGGTCGATCCGGCAAAATCAACAAAACCCATGCCCTGCAGCCACCCCGGCGTATCGGGATTTAGCGCGCCGCCCCATGCCCAATGCCCGAATACCGGATAGACCAGCCCGGAAACAAGCACGGAAGTAATCAGATAGCCGCTGAATTTCATGCGCTCAGCGACGGCCCCGGAAACAATCGTCACCGCGGTGCCGCAAAACGCCAGCTGGAAAAAGAAAAATATCGTCCGGTTCAGGCTGTCTGAACCATTCGCCGCCATGGGATCAACCAGGAAGTCTGTAACCCCGACCCAGCCCCATGCCGAGAGACCGAACATCAGGCCAAAGCCAAACATCCAGAACAGCAGGCTGGCGACACAAAAATCTATGACATTCTTAATGGCGACATTGATGGAGTTCTTGGCCCGGACTAAACCGCTTTCAACGCAGCAGAAGCCCGCCTGCATGGAGACGACCAAAATGGTGCTGACAATGACCCAGAGCTCATTCGAACCAAATTCATTACCCATTACAAACCCCACCGCAAAACGCAACAAAACCACCGCCCCATGCAGTCAGTCACTCTGTACAGCACGGAAAAGTCGTTATAATTGTAACTATATGCGGTTTATAAAGAGTTAAATGCCGCCATGCGTTTGCAGCCCGGTTCTTCACTCGCGGAACCGGTCAGAAAATTTGAAAGTTCCGTGTATTCAGGCCGCCTTGCTCAGATGTCTGGTGATCAGTATTTCCGCGATCTGCACGGCGTTCAGCGCCGCGCCCTTGCGCAGATTATCCGACACCACCCACAGGTTCAGGCCGTTTTCGACCGTGGTGTCCTCGCGGATGCGCGAAATATAGGTGGCGAATTCGCCAACGCATTCCACCGGCGTGATGTAGCCGCCATCCTCGCGCTTGTCGATGACCATGCAGCCCGGCGCCTCGCGCAATATATCGCGCGCCTCATCGGCGCTGATCGGGCGTTCGAATTCGATGTTCACCGCCTCGGAATGGCCAACAAACACCGGCACCCGCACACAGGTGGCGGTCAGTTTGATGCTGGGGTCGAGCATTTTTTTTGTCTCGGCCATCATCTTCCATTCTTCTTTGGTGTAGCCGTCTTCCATAAAGCTGTCGATATGCGGAATCAGGTTAAACGCGATCTGCTTGGTGAATTTCTTTTTCTCGATCGGGTCGGACACGAACACGGCGCGGGTCTGATGAAATAATTCATCCGCACCCTGATTGCCGGCCCCGGACACGGACTGATAGGTCGCCACCACCACGCGCCGGATCTTCGCCACATCATGCAGCGGCTTTAACGCCACAACAAGCTGCGCGGTCGAGCAGTTCGGATTGGCAATGATGCCGCGCTTGGTGTAACCGGCCAGCGCCGCCGCGTTCACCTCCGGCACGACCAGCGGCACATCGGCATGCATACGGAAATGGCTGGAATTGTCGATCACCACCGCGCCTGCGGCCGCGGCTTTGGGCGCCCATTCCGCCGACACCGAACCGCCTGCGGAAAACAGCGCAATATCCGTGCCCTTGAAATCGAAATTTTCCAGCGCGAGGGTTTTCAGCGTGCGGGCGCCATAGGAAACTTCCTTGCCGATGCTGCGGCGCGAGGCCAGCGGCACGACTTCGCTGGCGGGAAATTCCCGTTCCGCCAGAATATTCAGCATTTCGCGCCCGACCATGCCGGTGGCGCCCACAACTGCTACTTTATAACCCATTGCTCCATGCTCCCGTTTCACCGGGCGCATATGAACCCCCGGCGGTTAAAAATCAAGTGGTCAGTTTGTCGAGCTCGCGCACAATCGCGTCGCCCATAACGCCTGTCGATACTTTGGCCATGCCCGGCTGCATGATGTCGGCGGTGCGAAGCCCGCCGGCCAGCACATTTTCCACCGCTTTGCCGACCAGATCCGCATCATTCGGCAGATCAAAGGAATAGCGCAGCGCCATGCCAAAGCTCAGGATCGTGGCGATGGGATTGGCCAGCCCCTTGCCGGCAATATCCGGTGCCGAGCCATGCACCGGCTCGTATAGCGCCTTGCTGCGGCCGCTGGCGTCTTTCGCGCCGAGCGAGGCGGACGGCAACATGCCCAGCGATCCGGTCAGCATCGCCGCCACATCCGACAGCAGATCGCCGAACAGATTATCGGTCACGATCACGTCAAACTGCTTGGGTTCGCGGACCAATTGCATGGCGCAATTATCCGCCAGAATATGCTGTAGCTGCACATCGCTATAATCGGACTTATGCAGTCTGGTCACTTCCTCGCGCCATAGCAGGCCGGATTCCATCACATTGGCTTTTTCCGACGAATGCACCAGATTGCGCCGCTTGCGCGCCAGTTCAAACGCCACCCTCGCCACGCGGTGAATTTCCGATGTCGTATAAACCTGGGTATTGACGCCGCGCCGCTGGCCATCGGGCAGCGTTTCAATACCGCGCGGCTCGCCGAAATAGACGCCGCCCGTCAGTTCGCGCACGATCAGAATATCCAGCCCCGTCACCAGTTCCGGTTTCAGCGAAGATGCCCCGGCAAGCGCCGGAAAACAGATGGCCGGGCGCAGATTGGCAAACAGATCCAGTTCCTTGCGCAGGGTCAGCAGGCCGCCTTCGGGCCGCATGTCAAAGCCCAGATTGTCCCATTTCGGGCCGCCGACAGAACCAAACAGCACCGCATCGGCGTTCATCGCCTTGTCCAGCGCCTTGTCGGTCAGCGGCGTGCGATGCGCATCAATCGATGCGCCGCCGACAATATCTTCGTCAATGTCAAAGCTGACCTGACGGCGTTTGCCAAACCATTCGATCACGCGGCGCACCTCGCGCATGACCTCGGGGCCGATGCCGTCGCCGGGCAGAATTAACAGGGATCTGTTACTGGACATGTCAGTTTTTCTCGGGTTTATCTAACGCGAATTGTTATTCGATAGCAGCGGACCCCCACCCAGCCTCCCCCTTTCAGGGGGAGGAGGCGCGCGCCACAAGGTTCCCTCCCCTTGGAAAGGGGAGGGTCAGGGAGGGGATCAGCGATATGCAAGATAATCATGCGTGCTTCAATCTGATAACAAATTGTCTATAACCAGGGCGTTTGTGCGGCGCGTTTTTGTTCGAACTGGCCGATGCTGGCGTCCTGTTTCAGGGTCAGGCCGATATCATCCAGTCCTTCAATCAGACATTGCTTGCGGTACGGATCAATCTCGAATTTGATCACACCGCCATCGGGGCCGCGAATTTCCTGGGCCGCCAGATCGATGCTGACCGTGGCGTTGGCGCCGCGCTCGGCGTCCGCCATCAATTTGTCCACATCGGCCTGCGGCAGGATGATGGGCAGAATGCCGTTCTTGAAACAGTTATTATAAAAAATATCGGCATAGCTGGTGGCGATGATGCAGCGGATGCCGAAATCCAGCAGCGCCCAGGGCGCATGTTCGCGGCTTGATCCGCAGCCGAAATTTTCGCCAGTGACCAGAATCTGCGCATTGCGCCAGGCGGGCTTGTTCAGCACGAAATCCGGCTTTTCCCTGCCATCCGGCGTATAGCGCATTTCATCGAACAGATTTTTGCCAAGCCCGGACCGTTTGATGGTTTTCAGAAACTGCTTGGGAATGATCATGTCGGTGTCGACATTGATCTGGGGCAGCGGTGCGGCAACGCCCGTCAGTTTGTCAAATTTCTGCATGGCTGTTTATCCTTGCCCTTGCGCGCCCGTCAGCAGGCCATCAACACTCAAATCCTCATCAATCTTCGGCCAGTGAACGCCATACCCGCCTGCGCAAATTTCCCACACCGCACGATCCGCCTCCGTAGCTGACAACAGGCGCGGGAACCAGGCCAGCGGCGCACTGACACGCCGCCCATCTCGCAACTTTACCTCCAGCCGATCATCGCTGATGCTTACATCATCAACGCGCGCATCACGATTTATTGCCGAAATGCTCATACCACACCCAAAGCCATTAAAAAAAGAAGGAAACATTTCACCGTTTAGGGCCTACTCCCCTCCCCTTTATGGGGAGGGGTGGGGGTGGGGTAACAAAGCATGACTCACTCAAGTCCAAGTTCCAGTCTGACAATCTCAATCACACCCTCAACATTCGCTAATACGTCGTTATTCCAAAACCGTAAAACTCTATACCCCTGACTCTCTAGCCATTTGGTTCGCTCGGCGTCTTTCTGAGGGCCGACCCCAATCGCATGCTGACCGCCATCACATTCAATCACAAGATTTGCTGAGTGACACAAAGTCAGCAATGTAATTCCCCATGGGCGCTTGCCGTCTGAAATGAAATCCTTCCGCCTTCAACCCCCTTATTACACCCCAAAGCCTTCTCTCTGCCTCCGTCGCGTTCAGACGAAGTTGGCGTACCCTTTCATTTGCCATTTCCCCCACCCCTATCCCCTCCCCACAAGGGGGAGGGGAAGAATGCAAAATCAACTTCAAATAATCTAATCAAAAGACCTATGCAGTTATCTCTTGCCACCACTTTGGTAAGGGTGACTTCTTGCTTTATTCACATCTCCCATTAAGCCGTGAGCGAGACCATCTGGAAGCACCCGCAACTCATCATCACTCATTTGCGCTATCTGTTGTTCAACAAGCATTTTCAATTTCTTTATGCGCGGTTGAACGAAACCACCTTCGATCTTCTCTACGAGACTTGCAAGTTGTTGAATATCATTCAAGCCAAATCCCATTCCCAAACTTGATGCAAATCCAACACCACTACGAGTCAACGAACCTTTATCTTCATCTTCTGCTATATGAATAGTCATATTTGCACGCTCAAATCCATTCACAGAATGGGCCAAATGCTTGTCGGCAAGATTAATACAATCTCTGTGGTGCTCACGGTCTTCGGCTGATAGAAAATTGCATTCTTCAATTTTAATAGACACTCTGCAGCCGGAATTGAAACACCGGCGATAGTTAATCAATGCGGAAGTGAAAAGCGCCCTGCTAACATCGTGAAATTGTGTAATATATTCGCCTCGTCTGATTAGTTCCTCGCAACATACGGAAACATGTTTCAGGTCACCCAAAACAAGTTCAAATCCCGCGGCTTCGCAGGCCTCTAACGTAGATATTAATTTCGGCTGATATATTCGAGGTGCCATAATTAATAATACGCACCTACTCAAACTTCCGGACATCCGTCAGATATCCGGTCACGGCGGCGGCCACCGCCATGGCGGGGCTGACCAGATGGGTGCGCCCGCCGCGTCCCTGACGGCCTTCGAAATTGCGGTTGGAGGTGGAGGCGCAGCGTTCGCCCGGCTCCAGCTTGTCGGCGTTCATCGCCAGACACATGGAACAGCCCGGCTCGCGCCATTCAAACCCGGCCTCGATGAAAATTTTGTCCAGGCCTTCATGTTCGGCCTGTTCTTTCACCAGGCCCGACCCCGGCACCACCATGGCGCCCACATGCTTTGCGACCTTGCGGCCCTTTGCAACCTTGGCGGCGGCGCGCAAATCCTCGATCCGGCCATTGGTGCAGGAGCCGATAAACACCCGGTCGATTTTCACTTCCTGCAACGGCGTTCCCGCCGTCAGGCCCATATAATCCAGCGCGCGCAACATGGACGCGCGGCGCGCGGCGTCGGGTTCCGCAGCCGGGTCCGGCACCTTGCCGGTGATCGGCAGCACATCTTCCGGGCTGGTGCCCCAGGTGACCTGCGGCGCAATGCTGGCGGCGTCAAGGGTGACCTCGCGGTCGAAATGCGCGCCCGCATCGCTGACCAGCGTACGCCAATAATTGACCGCCAGTTCCCACTGCCCGCCTTTCGGGGCGCGCGGTTTGCCGCGCACATAATCAAAGGTGGTTTCATCCGGCGCAATCAGGCCGGCGCGGGCGCCCGCCTCGATGGTCATGTTGCACACGGTCATGCGGCCTTCCATGCTCAGTGCACGGATGGCTGGGCCGGCAAATTCAATGACATGGCCGGTGCCGCCCGCGGTGCCGATTTTGCCGATAATCGCCAGCACAATATCCTTGGCGGTGCAGCCGGCGGACAAGGTTCCATTCACGGTGACGCGCATATTTTTGGCGGGCGCCTGAATCAGGGTTTGCGTCGCCAGCACATGTTCAACTTCCGAAGTGCCAATGCCAAAGGCCAGCGCGCCGAACGCGCCATGCGTTGCGGTATGGCTGTCGCCGCAGACAATGGTCATGCCCGGCTGGGTCATGCCCTGTTCCGGCCCGACAATATGCACAATGCCCTGACGGATGTCGGACACGGACAGATATTCGACGCCGAATGCGGCGCAGTTTTCTTCCAGCGTTTCGACCTGAATGCGCGACTCTTCGTCTTCAATGCCCCTGGCGCGATCCGTGGTCGGAACATTATGATCGGCCATGGCCAGCGTGGCTTCCGGGCGGCGCACCTTGCGGCCCGCCATGCGCAGGCCCTCAAAGGCCTGCGGACTGGTCACTTCATGCACCAGATGCCGGTCAATATAGATCAGGCAGGTTCCGTCCGCTTGGCTGTTAACCAGATGGGCCTGCCAGATTTTATCATACAGCGTGCTCGGGCCAGCCATCGCACTTTCCTCCAGCGTCAGCTAATCGCGAACCACTTTCTTTTCCTGGATGCGCGCCGATTTGCCGGTGCGTCCACGCAGATAATAAAGTTTGGCGCGGCGCACTTCGCCACGGCGCAGCACGACGATCTGATCCACTACCGGGCTGTAGATCGAAAATACGCGCTCCACGCCCTCGCCATAGGAAATTTTGCGGACAGTGAAATTGCCGTTCAGCGTCATGCCGCCCGAACGCGCAATGCACACGCCTTCAAAGGGCTGTAACCGCTGGCGGGTTCCTTCCACCACCTTGACCATAACCTTCAGCGTATCACCCGGCGCGAAATCCGGAATGGTCCGGCCTTCGGTGCGTTTTGCGATCTGCTCGGCTTCAAGTTGCTGCAATAAATTCATTACTCATTCTCCTCGTTTCCCGCAAGATGGCGCCGCCATAAATCCGGACGCCGCGCCTGCGTAATTTCTTCCGACCTGGCTTTGCGCCAGGCCCTGATCTGCGCATGATTGCCCGATAACAGCACCGGCGGGATTGTCATGCCTTCCCATTCGCCGGGTTTTGTATAGTGCGGATATTCCAGCAATCACGCTTCGAAACTCTCTTCCGCCAGCGTGCCGGGATTTCCCGTCACCCCCGGCAGCAATCTTATCACCGCATCCAGCAGGCAG
>JAHHGO010000109.1 GCA_023252275.1 Alphaproteobacteria bacterium | reverse complement strand
AACCAAACTCTCGAGGCTGACCATCTCAAGTTCGGTTTG
Source organism: Alphaproteobacteria bacterium (assembly GCA_023252275.1). Taxonomy (GTDB): domain Bacteria; phylum Pseudomonadota; class Alphaproteobacteria; order UBA11222; family UBA11222; genus UBA11222. Next base: position 9,404 of record JAHHGO010000109.1, on the reverse strand, counting down.
CTGGGCTATTGGCTTCTTCAACATGCCCCATTGAATCAAAAAGCCCGGCGCGCCGCCAGGCTTTTCTTAACTTTGTCAGCAGTCTGAGGCGCCGCCTGTTCATACGGGCGGCACCTTTTTTATACGAGACGCTTTATTGCGCGGCGCTGGCCATTTCGGCGCGGGGCCGGGCGAGGCTGACCAGGCGCGCAACGCCTTCCGCATTGCCAAGCACCGCGAGTTTTTCTCTTGCAGACAGAAAACGCACCGCATCCTCGATGCTTTCGGCCTGTTCCAGCCGGGCCATCGCCACCACGAAATCGACATCCACATCGCCCTTAACGCCGGGGCGCGGCGTCAGCAGCATCGCCAGATGCAGCTCGCGCAATTCCCGTTCGGCCGCGATGCGCATCAGCGGGTCGGTGACCGGCATGCCTTTGCGGGCCAGATCATTTTGTATCTTCTGCGAACGCAGAATAATGGGATGCGGATTGGCTTCTTCCGGCGTCAGCAACAGGCCGGCGCGCGCCAGCGCCTGACCAACCCGGCGGCTGGCGCCCAGCGCCGATAGCGGAATGGCCAGCAGCAGCCCCAGCACCACAGGCGACATCCAGGCCAGCAGCATGGGCGACACCGCATAGGCGGATACGCCCAGCACGACGCCCAGTATGGTATGGCCGCGATGGCGCAGGGCCACCTCGCGGAATGGCACACGGTCGCCGCCGCGGCGCTGCGTGCGCCATCCAATATCCCGCCCGGCGAGCGAACCCATCACCGCCGATGTCTGAATCAGCATCATGACCGGCGCCGTCATGGAGGACAGAATGGTTTCCAGCAGTAATCCCGCCAGCACAGCCCATCGCCCGCCAAACCCTTCCACCCGTGTGCGATTGCGCATCACCAGCATGACGCCCAGTATCTTTGGCCCCAGCAGCACCGCCATGGTGCCCGCATAAAGCCAAGCGGCGCGCTGCGGGTTGATCACCGGCCAGGTTGGAAAAATCTGAAATTCGTTGGTGAAATATTCGGGGCGGATATAATGCGCCTGCAAGCTGAGCAGCATGCCGACGAGCAGAAAGCTGAGCCAGAACGGCGAAGCCAGATAGCCAAATATGCCAAGCCCCAGATGCAGGCGGCTGAGCCAGTGCAGGCCCCGTGTCCGCAATACGGCCATATGCTGCATATTGCCCTGGCACCAGCGCCGGTCGCGCGCCGCATAATCTATCAGCGCCGGAGGGCTTTCCTCATAGCTGCCTTCAATGTCCGTCGTCATATAGACTTTCCAGCCGCCCCGGCGGATCAGCGCGGCCTCGACAAAATCATGGCTGAGAATATGCCCGCCAAACGGCGCGCGGCCGGGCAGCACCGGAAGGCCGGCATTTTCAAGAAACGCCCGTGTACGGATAATGGCGTTGTGGCCCCAGTAATTGCCATCGCCCATATGCCAATAGGCCAGCCCCGCCGCCACGACAGAGCCATAGGCGCCGCCGGCAAATTGTTGCAGGCGCGCAAACAGCGTGTCGCCATTGATGATCCGCGGCGCGGTCTGGATGATGCCGGCCTCGGGATGAACCTCCATCACCGCGGCCAGCCGCACCAGCGCCTCGCCGGTCATCAGGCTGTCCGCATCCAGAACAATCATATGTTCGTAATTCATTCCCCAGCGGCGGCAGAAATCCTCAACATTGCCGGACTTGCGGGCAATGTTTCTGGGGCGGCGGCGATAGAACAGATTGGCGTCGCCGCCGGTGCGGGCGCGCAGATCGCGAAAGCCTTCTTCTTCCTCCAGCCAGATCGCGGCCTCTGTCGTGTCGCTGAGAATAAAAATATCAAACGAGCCCAGCGCGCCCATTTCGCGCAGCGCTTCATACATGGCCTGAAGATTGGCGTAAATGCGATGCGGCGGCTCATTATAGGTCGGCATGACCAAGGCCGTCCGTTTACTGAGGATCATGGTGCTGCCGGGCGCCAGCCTGGGCACCCGCAGCATGGAACGCGGCGAAAGCGCCACCGCATAACCCATGACCGCGCTGACAAACCAGAACGAAATCCAGGCGAAATTGGGAACGAACAGCACCATGATCAGAATCTGGACATTGGTCAGATCATTGACCGCCATCACCTGATACATGCCATAGGCCGCCCACAGGGTCAGAAGCAGCGTACCGGCAAAAAGAATGCCACGGCGGAACAGCGCCTGGGACAAGGATTGTGGCGGGAACCGCGCATCCGCGCCGCCCTGCCATTCCGACAGTGACTGGGCCGGCATATCAGCAAAGGATTCCGGCGGCACGGGTGGTGCGGGGATAAATTCAGGGGCGTTTTCGGGCATGTTTGAGAGCGCGCTCGATTGCGCCCCTAAATTGTCCATCGGTAAACCCAAACCTCCGACAATCGTCCGGCTTCATTGGCCAGATGACAGCGTAGCTCAACCGTCTGGGCCTCGCCAGCTTCAAGTTCAAAACTCAAACGCCAGCCTTTGATTTCCGGATTTGGCTGCACAACAGGATTGAGAATTTTGCCCGCTGACGCCTCGATCACGGGCTCCGGGCTTTCATCGGGGCCGAGCTTGCCAAAGGCTTCGCCGGCAAAATCAATCACAAACAGGCGGGTTGGCGCATCCCAGCCGGTGCCAAGGCGCGTTGACACAACCTGGGCCACGTCTGGCGGCGGGTTTGGGGCGTTGGTCCATTGCATCCGGTAGTTCAGGACATATTCCGAACCGCCGGGGATCGTGTCCGCAGGCCGCCAATAAGCAACGATATTATCGTTGATTTCAGATTTCGACGGAATTTCCACCAGATGCACCGCGCCGGGGCCCCAATCGCCAATCGGCTCGATCCACACGCTGGGACGGCGTTCATAGCGCGCCTCCAGATCCTCGAAATTAGCGAAGCGCCGGTCACGCTGCAACAGGCCAAAGCCGCGCGGGCTGTGGTCCATAAAGGCGCTTACCTGAAGGTTGGCCGGATTGGACAGCGGACGCCATAGCCATTCCCCCCGGCCATTGCGGATCGACAGGCCCGAAGAATCATGCACCGCCGGACGGAAATCATCCACGCCCAACCGATCCGATGCGCTGAACAGGAACATGCTGGTCAGTGGCGCAAACCCTGGCCGCGCAAGGTTTGTGCGGGGATAAAGCGTTAATTCCACATCCATTTCCGTGCTTTCGCCCGGACGCATGGTAAAGCGATAGGCGCCTGTGGTCCGGGGGCTGTCCAGCAGGGCATGCACCACTATCGAACTGGAGCCCGCCATCGGCTTTTCGATCCAGAAGGTCCGGAAAATCGGAAATTCCTCGCCGCTGGGTTCGGCCGTATCGATCGCCAGCCCGCGCGCCGACAGGCCATAGGCCTGATTTTTGCCGACCGCACGAAAATAGCTGGCCCCCTGGAACACCACCATTTCATCGAAATAATCGGGCCGGTTGATCGGCGTGTGCAGCCGAAAGCCCGCAAAGCCCAGATCATGATCCGGCGGCGGCGGCTGAACGCTGGGTCCAAAAGAGTAATAATCCGTCGAATACAACAGCTTACGTGACTCGTCGCGTTCCACCACATAGATCGACACTGGCTGCGTATAGAAAAAGCCATTATGGAACATATGCATCTGAAACGGCAGCGCTTCATCGCGCCAGACCGCCTGATCCGGCCGGAACCTTATATCCCGGTACTGGTCATAGGTCAGATTTTCCAGTTCCTTAGGCAGTACCAGCGTGGGCGGCGAATATTTTTTGGAAGCCAGTTTTTGCGCCATTTTACGCACCAGACCCGGGTTAAACGGGACAGGCTCACCCAGATGCGTACTATGAAGCGGAACAGCCGCCTCCTGCCCGATTACAGGTAGAACGCCAAGGAAGGGGGAAAGGGCCATACCGGCAAGAACGTCACGACGGCGCACAGTTGATTTCTTTGCTCTTATGTTAAGTGGCATAACCTGGCAGGCACATATATGATGCTTGCTATCTGGCACAGCTTTTATAGTTTAGCCAGTGCAATTTAAAAAAATAAAAGGAGTGCGGCAAATGCGTCAGATTACCGATCAGGCGGCCTGGCTCGCGCAAGTGAAGGAAGAGGCCCTTGAACCCGGGCTTGCCATTGTCGATCCGCACCATCATTTATGGGATCACCCGGGCAGCCGGTATTTTCTGGATGAATTATGCGCAGACACCGCCAGCGGCCATAATGTCGTAGCAACCGTGTTTGTGGATTGCGGGTCAATGTACCGCTCCAGCGGACCTGAACATCTGCGGGTGGTGGGTGAAACCGAATTTGTAAACGGCATAGCCGCGCAAAGCGAAAGCGGCAATTACGGGCCCATGCGGGCCTGCGCCGCCATTGTCGGCCATGCCGACCTGACCCTTGGAGCAGCGGTCGGCGAGGTGCTTGACGCCCATAAGGCGGCGGCGCCAGCCCGTTTTCGAGGCATCCGGCATATCACCGCCTGGGATCCTGATCCGAAAATGCGCGGCGCATTTTCCCATCTGACCCAGGGCATGCTGAAAGAAAAGCGCTTTCAGGAAGGGGCGGCCGAACTGGCCCGGCGCCGTATGACATTCGACTCGTTTTTCTATCATCCGCAAATTCCCGACCTGACGGAATTTGCCCGCGCCCTGCCGGACCTGACCATCGTACTTGATCATTTTGGCGGGCCGATAGCCATTGGCCCCTATGAGGGCAAGCGCACAGAGATTTTCCCGCTATGGAAAAAGCATATGGCGGAACTGGCTAAATGCCCCAACGTCAATGTGAAAATCGGCGGCATCAATATGCCAATGAACGGTTTTGGCTGGCACAAAAACGCCTTGCCGCCCACATCCGAACAGCTGGCGGCGGCCACGCGCGACTATTATCTGCATACAATTGACGTATTCGGCCCTTCGCGCTGTATGTTCGAAAGCAACTTCCCGGTCGATAAGCGGTCGGTTTCCTATGGCGTGCTGTGGAATGCGTTCAAGCGAATCGCATCCGGATTCTCGGCCGCGGACAAGGCGGCGCTGTTCTCAGGCTGCGCCAGCCGCGTCTACGGATTAAGTTAAGCCGGCCCCGAGCATGGAAACATTTTTGCGATTTCTCGTGCCGGCATCCATTAGCCTCGTGTTCCTGGTGCTCTGTGCCGGGATATTTGCAATGTTCCGGGGCGGCGAGTTTAACCGCACCTGGAGCAACAGGCTGATGCGCCTGCGCGTGGCGATGCAGTTCATCGCGATCATCATCATTATGGGCGCGCTTTATTATATGGGGAGCTAACAGTTTGGTAAAACTGAATAAAATATATACCCGCACCGGCGACAAGGGCGATACCGGGCTGGGTGACGGCAAGCGCGTACGCAAATATGACATCAGGGTCGCCGCCTATGGCACGGTGGACGAGGCCAACGCAGCCATTGGTCTGGCCCGGCTGCACACAAAGGACGCCACGGACACGGCGCTGGGGCGCATCCAGAATGATTTGTTCGATCTGGGGGCCGATTTATGCACCCCGGAAGCCGAGGGCGAAAAACCCGGCGAGGCCTTGCGCATCAGCGACGCCCAGGTGGACCGTCTGGAAGCCGAAATCGACACCCTGAATGCACGGATTAAGCCTTTGAATTCCTTCATTTTGCCGGGTGGAAGCCCGGCCGCGGCCTATCTGCATCTGGCCCGGACCGTTACCCGCCGGGCCGAACGGCTGATGGTTGAGCTTGCCGACACGGAAAAAGTTAACCCGGCTGCGCTACGCTATGTCAACCGGCTGTCGGACTTTTTGTTCGTTATCGGGCGGCACGTCAATAATGACGGCGAAACCGATATTTTATGGCTGCCGGGGCAAAATCGTTAATCACAAGGCATTAATTAAAAATCTGTAGCCGAACGTTACGATTCGTTGACAGCGGCGGTGACGAATACTAGTTTTCGCACCTGCGAGATGAAAGCGGTCCCGCAAAAGCCTTATGAAGCAGCTATTTGTTTGTTCTGGAGATTATGGCAATGAAGGTTCTGGTGCCCGTTAAGCGGGTAATTGATTATAATGTGAAGGCCCGGGTGAAGGCCGATGGTTCGGGCGTTGATCTGGCCAATGTGAAAATGTCGATGAATCCGTTCGACGAAATCAGCGTTGAACAAGCGGTGCGCATGAAAGAGGCCGGAACCGCCACCGAAATTGTGATTGTCTCGATCGGCCCTGCCGCAGCGCAGGAAACCATCCGCACCGCCCTGGCGATGGGCGGAGACCGCGGCATTCTCGTCAAAACCGATCAGACCGTAGAACCGCTCGCGGTTGCAAAAATTCTGAAAATCATCACCGAACAGGAAGGCGCGGATATTGTCATCCTGGGCAAGCAGGCCATTGATGATGACAGCAACCAGACCGGACAGATGCTGGCGGCGCTGCTGGGCCGGTCGCAGGCAACCTTCGCCAGCGAAGTTAAAATTGAGGGTGGCAAGGCCGAGGTAACCCGCGAAGTGGATGGCGGACTGCAAACCATCCGGGTAAACCTGCCAACGGTTATCACTGTTGATCTTCGCCTGAACGAGCCGCGTTACGCCTCGCTGCCGAACATCATGAAGGCGCGCAAAAAGCCGATTGATGAAAAGACGCCGGAAGATTATGGCGTGGATATTACACCCCGCCTGAAAGTATTGAAAACCACCGAACCGCCGGTTCGGACCGCCGGGGTTAAAGTGGAATCCGTTCAGGAACTTGTCGCCAAACTACGCAACGAAGCGGGAGTAATTTGATCATGAGTGCGCTTGTCGTTGCCGATCACGATAATACAAATCTTTCTGATGTCACCGCCAAGGTTGTCAGCGCAGCCAAACAATTGGGCGGCGATGTGCATATTCTGGTGGCCGGGCAGAATTGCGCCGCGGTGGCCGAAGCCAGCGCAAAACTTGATGGCGTGAGCAAAGTGTTGCTGGCCGATGATGCGCTTTATTCCGCCCGTCTGGCCGAAAATGTGGCGGAACTGGTGGTTGGCCTGATGGGAAATTATACCGCCGTGCTGAGCAGCGCCACCACCATGTCGAAAAATTTCATGCCGCGCATCGCAGCCATGCTGGATGTGGCGCAGATTTCGGAAATCGTCAAGGTCGAGGCCCCGGACACATTCGTGCGCCCGATCTATGCCGGCAACGCCATGCAGACCGTGCAGTCATCGGACGCCAAGAAGGTCATCACCGTTCGCACCACGACCTTTCAGGCGGCTGGCCAGGGCGGATCGGCGGCGGTCGAGAAAATTGCCGCGGCAAAAAATCCCGGCCTTTCGGAATATGTCGGCGACCGGCTGTCCTCGTCGGCCAGGCCGCAACTGACATCCGCCAAGATCATTATCTCTGGCGGCCGCGGCATGCAGTCGGGCGATAATTTCAAGATGATCGAAGCGGTTGCAGACAAGCTCAAGGCCGCGGTAGGCGCATCGCGCGCCGCGGTGGACGCGGGTTATGCAGCCAATGACATGCAGGTCGGACAGACCGGCAAGGTGGTCGCGCCTGATCTGTATATCGCGGTTGGCATTTCGGGCGCCATTCAGCATCTGGCCGGCATGAAGGACAGCAAGGTGATCGTCGCCATCAACAAGGATGAAGAGGCGCCGATCTTTCAGGTGTCGGATTATGGTCTGGTGGCGGATCTGTTCAAGGCGGTGCCGGAACTGGAAGCGGAATTAGGTAAGCTAGGCCTTTAGAGCAGCACCTGCTTTACCGGATCGCCTGGCGATCCGGTAAAGCAGGCAAAGCCGCTCTGGCGCATTAATACACAGGACGCCGGGCAAAAATGAGGGACTGGAAACGTAACAGGGATTGAACCTGGCTTAACAAAGGATGATCCCGCATGGCGGCTATTAATAAGGTTGGCATAATTGGAGCTGGGCAAATGGGCAATGGCATTGCCCATGTCTGTGCCGCTGCTGGCTTTGATGTGTTGCTCGAAGATGTCAACAAGGAAGCCCTGGACAAGGCGCTGGCGACCATTTCCTACAATATGTCGCGCCAGATACAGCGCGGTGTGATGACCGACGAAGCCAAGAAGGCCGCGATGGCGCGCATCACCCCGGTGGCCGATCTGGAGCGTTTCAAGGAAGTCGATCTCGTCATCGAGGCGGCTTCCGAAAAAGAAGAAGTTAAACGCAGCATATTTTCCAGATTGTGCCCGATGCTGCGCCCGGATGCGATCATCGCCTCCAACACCTCATCCATTTCCATCACGCGGCTGGCCTCGTCGACGGACCGTCCCGAAAAATTTATCGGCCTGCATTTCATGAACCCGGTTCCGGTCATGAAACTGGTGGAGCTGATCCGCGGCATTGCCACTGGCGAAGACACCTTTCTTCTGGCGCGCGAATTCACCAACCGGCTTGGCAAGACAACGGCGAACGCCGAGGATTTTCCGGCCTTCATGGTCAACCGCATTCTGATGCCGATGATCAATGAAGCGGTCTATACGCTGTATGAGGGCGTCGGCAATGTGGAAGCCATCGACACCGCCATGCGGCTGGGCGCCAATCATCCGATGGGGCCGCTGCAACTGGCGGATTTTATCGGCCTCGACACCTGCCTTTCGGTGATGCAGGTGTTGTATGACGGGCTGGCCGACAGCAAATACCGGCCCTGCCCGCTATTGGTGAAATATGTCGAAGCGGGCTGGCTGGGCCAGAAAACCCAGCGCGGCTTTTACGATTATCGCGGCGAAGTTCCGGTGCCAACGCGGTAACCTCTCAGGGTGCTAAGCCATGAATATTGGCGTGCTAGATCATGTATCCATACCCGTGCGCGATATCAAACGCTCGGTTGCATTTTACGACACAGTTTTGGCAGTGCTGGGCCTGTCTCGAACTGCCGGTGGCGATGATTTTGCAGGCTATGGAACTGATCCGGATATTCCCTGCAGCTTCTGGATACTTGAACAGACCGGTTCTAACGCCGCAAGGCCGGGATTGGGTTTGCATATCAGCTTTCGCGCGCTTAATCGCCAGCAGGTGCTTGCTTTCCATCTAACGGCCCTTGCGCATGGGGGAAAGGACGCAGGCCCGCCCGGCCCGCGCCCACAATATTCATCCGGATTTTTTGGGGCCTTCATATTCGATCCTGAGGGCACCAAGATAGAGGCGGTAGTTCGTGAAAGCTTGCCCTGAATCTGAACCTGACGGCAGATCATCCCCATAGACAAAAAAACCCCACGCTCGCGCATGGGGTAGTTATTTCTGATCACTCAGAGTCCGAGGCACGGACCAGGAGGCATGTCCTTCAAGTTGAAAGAGGGGGTCTTCAAGCTGAAGTCATGCAGCAGATATGGTGATCCCATCTCCATTCGGCAAGTGACCCGCGTCACACAAACCATCCTGAATGCCGGATTAACCTTAATGCCGGAAGTGCCGAATATCCGTGAACAGCATGGCAAGGCCCGCCTGATCGGCGGCGGCAATCACTTCGGCATCGCGGATTGAA
>JAHHGO010000108.1 GCA_023252275.1 Alphaproteobacteria bacterium | reverse complement strand
AGGTGAGCCGCGCGCTGAAGCGATTGTCGAGGAGGCGGAGCATCACGCCGGTGTCGTAGCCCCGGCCCTCCACGGGATTCGGCACGTCGAAGTTGTTCGCGATGACGCGCCGGTTGGTCATCGCGGGCGCGACATTGGAACAGCCATCCTTCGCTCGCATGATGGTCGTACACACGTACATATCATGCAACCAATCACTTTTTCTGCAACATGTAATGCTGATAAATCACCTACTTTAATGCCTGGTTTTACTCCTCCAAAAGGCTGGGATGCAGCAGATGCTTTAGTTGAAGGTTGGACGGCTGAGCACATCAAGCGTTTAACCGATGATGCATTTCGGGTCGCGCCGCGGATCGGGCAGATAATTCTCGGTGATATGCGCGAAGTGAATTTTATCTGTGGGCGTGGTTTTTGGAATGGCCCGGATAGATGTATCATCCTTGTAATGATAGGCCCGTTGACCCACCACATAGGCCCCGGATGTCGCCACCATGCCGATCCGGCATTGCGACAGCGGCTTGTTCAGTTTGGTAAATGGCGGCGGGGTATCTGCAATCAGCCAGCCATAGGGTTGATGACCGAGGCTTGAATAAAGCTCCCGGGTCATACGCATATATTCAATAGCTTCCATTCAGTTCACTCCTACTCTTGGCGCATAGTAGCGTCATGGGCGGCCTGCTGGCAATTGGCGCATGCCGCCCGCCCCGCTGCCTGTTTAATGTGCTGTTTCCCGACGGAAAAGCAGATAATTCCACGATAATTCTTTGGCATGCATGTTGCACCGCACATCGTGTCCGGCTGCCGCCGCAGTCAAACAGGGAGAGTGAGCATGCGTTTACCAAAAATTTTTATAGCCGGTATGGTGCTGGCGCTGGGCGCCGCAACGCCCGGTCTGGCGGAAAAACTGCCGCTCGAAAAGCCCGAGCTTAAGCTTGGTTTTATCAAGCTGACAGATATGGCCCCGCTGGCGATCGCCTATGAAAAAGGCTTTTTCGAGGATGAGGGCCTGTTTGTGACGCTGGAGCCGCAGGCCAACTGGAAAGTGCTGCTGGACCGGGTCATTACCGGCGAACTGGATGGCGCGCATATGCTGGCCGGGCAGCCACTGGGCGCGGCCATTGGTTTTGGCACCAAGGCGGATATTGTGACCGCCTTCAGCATGGATCTGAATGGCAATGGCACCACGGTTTCAAACGAGGTCTGGGCCATGATGAAGCCAAATCTTCCGCTGGAAGACGGCAAGCCCAAACATCCGATCGGCGCGGAACATTTGAAGCCGGTCATCGAGAAATTCAAAACGGAAGGCAAGCCCTTCAAAATGGCGATGGTGTTTCCCGTTTCAACGCATAATTATGAATTGCGTTACTGGCTTGCGGCGGGCGGCATCAATCCCGGCTATTATTCGCCTTCCGATATTACCGGGCAGATCCAGGCCGATGTCCTGCTGTCCGTTACGCCGCCGCCGCAAATGCCCGCCACGCTTGAGGCGGGCACCATCAGCGGCTATAGCGTCGGCGAGCCGTGGAACCAGCAGGCGGTGGCCAAAGGCATTGGCGTTCCGGTCATCACCGATAATGAAATCTGGAAAAACAATCCTGAAAAAGTCTTTGGGGTAACCGCCAAATGGGCGGAAGAAAATCCCAATACGCATATGGCGGTGGTGCGCGCGCTGATCCGCGCCGGCATGTGGCTGGATGAAAATGACGGCGCCAACCGGGCCGAGGCGGTGAAAATATTATCGCGCAGCGATTATGTCGGAGCGGATGAAGTCGTTCTGGCCAACAGCATGACCGGCACATTTGAATATGAAAAAGGCGACAAGCGGGAAGCAAAGGATTTCAATATTTTCTTCCGGCTGTTCGCCACCTATCCCTATTACAGCGATGCGGTCTGGTATCTCAGCCAGATGCGCCGCTGGGGCCAGATACCCGATGCTAAGGACGACACATGGTTCGCCGAGACGGCCAAAAAAGTCTACCGCCCGGATATTTATCTGAAAGCCGCGCGTTCGCTGGTGGCGGATGGCCTGGCGAAAGAAGACGATTTCCCCTGGGATTCGGATGGCTATCGCGCGCCGGCAAGCGATTTTATCGATGGCCTTACCTATGACGGGCGCAAACCCAATGCGTATCTGAACCAGTTTCCGATTGGCCTGAAGGAAAATCAGACCGTCACAGGCGCGGATGTGAGCGGATGAGTATCTGAATGTCATCCTGAGCCGAAGGCGAAGGATCTCCCGCCCAGAGTTCCTCCGATGGGGATCCTTCGCTGCGCTCAGGATGAGAATAGGAGGGGCGTGGAGAAAATAAATTAAGGGAACATCAATGTCATCGGAAAGCATGGCTGAACCAATCAAATTACGGGACAGAGAGATATTGAACCGCTTGCATGGACTGAAACGCATTCTGGAAGACGGCGTGGCGCAATGGAGCGGGCAGTTATGGAGCAACTTTGCCATTCCGGCGCTGTCCATCGGCGTTTTTCTGCTGCTCTGGGCGCAGCTTTCCTCAAACATTGTCACCAGTCTTGGCACCCTGCCGGGGCCGGTGCAGGTCTATGAAGAAATGCAGGGTCTGTGGACGGATCATCTGGCGCAGGGCGAACAAAAGGTTGCCTTTGAAACGCGTCAGGCGGAACGCCATGCAAAATTGCTTGCCGCCGACCCAATGGCAAAACTGGTAGCGCGGGAATATACCGGCAAGCCAACCTATGTGGATCAGATTTTCACCAGCCTGAAAACCGTATTTATGGGATTTTTCCTGGCGACAATCGTGGCGGTGCCACTGGGCATTCTGTGCGGCGTCAGCAGCACCGCCAATGCGGCGCTAAATCCCATGATCCAGATATTCCGTCCGGTGTCGCCGCTGGCCTGGCTGCCAATCGTCACCATGCTGGTCAGCGCGCTTTATGTCAGCTCTGATCCGATGTTCGAGAAATCATTTCTTACCTCGGCCATAACCGTAACGCTGTGTTCCTTATGGCCGACATTGATCAATACCAGCGTCGGCGTGGCGTCCATTGACAAGGATCTGCTGAATGTCGGCAAGGTGCTGCGCCTTAAGTGGCATACGCAATTGCTGCGGCTGGTGCTGCCTTCCGCGCTGCCCTATATTTTTACCGGCATGCGTTTGTCTCTGGGGGTGGGCTGGATGGTGCTGATCGCCGCCGAGATGCTGGCGCAAAATCCGGGCCTTGGAAAATTTGTCTGGGATGAATTTCAGAACGGCAGTTCGCATTCGCTGGGCCGCATCATGGTGGCCGTGTTCACCATCGGAATTATCGGTTTCCTGCTGGATCGCGTGATGGGTATGCTTCAGGCCTTTGTCTCTTTCAGTGATAAACGATAGGAGGCTTGCGCAATGCCGATTCTTGAAATTGATAATCTGCATAAATCCTATGGCGGCGGCGCCACGCGCAGCCATGTGCTGGGCGGAATCAATCTGAATGTCGAGGAAGGCGAGTTTGTCGCCATTGTGGGTTTTTCCGGCAGCGGCAAAACGACGCTGATTTCCGCTATTGCCGGGCTGATTCAGCCGGATCGCGGGGAAATCCGCTGCAAGGGAAAGAAAATCACCCGTCCCGATCCGGAACGGGGCGTGGTGTTTCAGAATTATTCGCTGATGCCCTGGTTGTCCGTCTACGGAAATGTGGCGCTGGCCGTGGATACGCTGTTCAGCCAGTGGACGGCTGAACAAAGGCGGGCGCATACGCTAAAATATATCGGCATGGTGGGGCTTTCCCATGCCGCGGACCGGCGGCCGTCTGAACTATCGGGCGGCATGCGCCAGCGGGTGGCGGTGGCCCGCGCGCTGTCAATGCAACCGGAAATTCTGCTGCTGGATGAACCGCTGAGCGCGCTGGATGCGCTGACGCGGGCAAAGCTTCAGGATGAGCTGAGCGAAATATCCCAGCGGGAAAAAAAGACCATCATCCTCATTACCAATGATGTGGACGAAGCCATATTGCTGGCAGACAGGATTATCCCTCTTGATCCCGGTCCCAATGCGGTGCTGGGGCCGGAATTCCGGGTGACGCTGCCGCGCCCGCGTCTGCGTTCCGCCATGAACAATGATCAGACATACAAACGTCTGCGTCAGGACATTACCGCCTATCTGATGCAAAAGGGCGCCGCCCGCGCCAGTTTATCCGAAAACACTGTTTTGCTGCCAAATGTCACACCGCTAAATCTGAACGCCGCGCCGCCAAAGGCGGCCTTGCGCGCTGGCGAGGCGCGCAGCGTCAGGCTGGACCGTTTCGTTGATTTTGCGGATGTGAGCAAAACCTATCCGACGCCGAAAGGCCCGCTGACAGTGGTGGAGGGGTTTGATCTGCGCATGAAAAAGGGAGAGTTTGTCTCTCTTATCGGGCATTCCGGCTGCGGCAAATCAACCGTGCTGTCGATGGTTGCGGGGCTGAATGACATAAGCGGCGGCGGCATTATTCTGGATGGCCGCGAAGTAGACGGGGCCGGGCCGGACAGGGGCGTGGTGTTTCAGGCGCCCAACCTGTTTCCCTGGCTGACCGCGCGTAAGAATGTCGCACTCGGGGTGGAGCGGGTTTATCCGCATGCCAGCGCCGCTGAACGCCGCGACATTATCGAATATTATCTTGGCCGTGTGGGGCTTCGCGATGCGATGGACAAGCCGGTAACGGCGATGTCAAACGGTATGAAGCAGCGTGTCGGCATTGCGCGCGCCTTTGCGCTGTCGCCAAAACTGCTGCTGCTGGATGAACCCTTCGGCATGCTGGATTCGCTCACGCGCTGGGAATTGCAGGAAGTGCTGATGGAAGTGTGGACACGTACCCAGGTTACCGCCATCTGTGTGACGCATGATGTTGATGAGGCCATCCTGCTGGCGGATCGAGTGGTGATGATGACCAATGGGCCAAACGCCCGCGTCGGCAAGATCATGCAGGTCGATCTGCCGCGCCCGCGCACCCGCAAGGCGCTGCTGGCCCATCCGGATTATTACCGCTACCGCGAGGAGCTGCTGGACTTTCTCGAAGAATATGAGCAAGGCCACAAGCCAAAAGAAAAAGCCGCGTGACCTAAAATTGATTTAATTATTGTGACTGTCATCCTGCCTGAAGATGCAGGTACCAATAAGCGCAGCGAAGGATCCCCAGCGGTGGAATTCCGGGTGGGAGATCCTTCGCCTTCGGTTGAGGATGACATCATCACTTAGTATCTGATTTCCGCCGAAAACCATATTTTCTTTCGGTCGGTGGCGAAACGCTCAGCGTCATAATTGGCGTATTTGGCCAGCAGCACCACGCGTTTCCAGACATCCGCGGTCACCATCAGATTTGTTTCATCGCCATAGTCGATATTGCCGCCATCGGATTCAAAATCATGATAGGCGGCGGTAAGGCGCAGCACGTCGATGCCCAATATCTGTTTTTTGGTGTAGACCAGCATGGCTTCGCGGTCTTCAAGGCCGGTGCCGGGCGTGGCGGCCGTGAACACATCGGCCCAGCCCGCAAATTTATGCCCTGTCGCAAGGGGCGTGCTGAAGCCAACGCCTTTTTCGGCGGAAAGCACCTCCATATTCACCGTTCCGGTCAGCGATCCGCCCAGCAGTCTGTCCTTGGTCAACCCCAGTTCGCCCATATAATAGTCATTGCTAAAGTTAAGCGGGTTGCTCTGATAATCAGTTTGCGAGGCATATTCCGCGCCATACAGCACTTTCCAGCTATGCGTGATGGGATGCGCGCCGGCAAACCGCCCGCCATAGGTTTCCGTCGTCAGCGCGGGCGCATTTTCCATATCCAGCAGATAGCTGTAGGCCGTGGCCTTGCCCCAGTTGAAACCGCCCAGCACGACATTATAGGACAGGTTGATCAGATGGATGTCGCCCTTGAAATTACCCAGCGGATTGTCTTCGCCTAAAAACCGGTTGACGCGGTTGATATACAGATAGCTGAAGGCGGTGTTGGGCAGGTAGGTGTTATCGAGGCGCACGCCATCATAAGTCTGTTCATTCTGGCGCCAGCCGACATTGCCAACAAAGCGCTCATTATCCAGGATCACGCGCTGGCGTCCGACGGTCAGGAGATTTTTCGGCACGCCCGCATAAGCGATCTGGGCGCGGTTAAGCTCGGTATTTTCGCGATCCAGAATTTGCGGATAGGTGGGCCTGCGATTAACGCCGTCATTATAATCATAATTATCCGTAACCGCCCTTATATCCTCAAGCTCCAGCGTTCCGGTGAAATTGTTGATGGACGCGGTTTCATATCCCAGCACGGTTCGCAATGTCAGCGCATCGCCCTGCGTATTCAACAGACCCGACTGGTCCACATTTTCATAGCGCATCCGCGCCACAAAGATGGGCTTGCCGCCCCCGAAGGCATCACCAACACGGCTGAAAAAATATTCAGGGGGTGATGCGGCCCAGGCCGATGCGCTGCCCAGCAGCGCAAAAGCCGATGCCGCGCAGATGCGGCGTGTGATCTGTCCATTTTTCAAAACAAGTCTCCTGTCAACAAGTGTGCAAAGTTCGCAACCCGGTGCTGCGTAATTGCTGCATCGCAATAGGCATGCCATTTTGCGATGCGTAATGAAGTGGCGGCGCAATGCCATGGCTGGTGCATGAATGGCGCGTGAATGGCGCGGCACTGCCCAATTAATGGGCTGCCAACCGCCAGAACCCCAGAGAATCCGGGCTTATTTTATTGGCACATATGTTGCTGCACTGCCTGCAAGTAAAGCGCTATACCTATAGCCGGACGCGCGCAGTTTCTGGCTTAGATGCCGCAATAAATTTGGGGAGTGATTTCGTGGACTTTAAGGATTTCCGCAAGGCCGGCCACTGGCCGACCTTGCTGGCGGCGTTTTTGTATTTTGATTTCAGCTTTATGGTTTGGGTGACGCTGGGGCCGCTGATTATCTATATCGCCCGCGATCTGAATATCGGCGTGGAGCAAAAGCTGACCCTGGTGGCGATCCCGATCCTTGCGGGCGCCATCTTGCGCATGCCGGTGGGCATGCTGGCCGATCATTTCGGCGGTAAACGCACCGCCATTGTGGCGCAGTTGCTGGTTATGTCGGCAATGGCTTATGCCTGGATTTTCGGCCTGAAAAGTGTGGGCGATGTGGAATTGCTGGGTGTCATGCTGGGGGTTGCGGGCGCGGCCTTTGCCGTGGCGCTGCCGCAGGCCAGCCGCTGGTATCCGCCGCATTATCAGGGCATTGTCATGGGCATTGCGGGGGCGGGAAATTCCGGCGTGGTGCTGAACACGCTGATCGTGCCGTCGCTGGCCGAGGCCTATGGCTGGCAGAATGTATTTGGATTATTGCTGATACCGCTGGGCTTTGCCTTTACAGTCTATCTGTTTATGGCGAAGGATGCCCCGGATGCGCGGCGGCCGGTGAATTTCAAAAGCTACCGCACATTGCTTACCGACCAGGATAGCTGGTGGTTCATGCTGTTTTATTTCATCACCTTTGGCGGCTTTGTCGGATTGGCCAGCGCATTGCCGGTTTATTTCACCACGCAATATCATGTCTCGGGGGTGGCGGCGGGATTGATGGTGGCCATTATCGTCATGTGCGGTTCGGGTGTGCGTCCCATTGGCGGCATGATTGCCGACCGGATTGGCGGTATCCGTAGTCTGACGGTTTTATTTTCACTGG
The DNA here is from genome assembly GCA_023252275.1 of Alphaproteobacteria bacterium. Taxonomy (GTDB): domain Bacteria; phylum Pseudomonadota; class Alphaproteobacteria; order UBA11222; family UBA11222; genus UBA11222. The sequence continues at coordinate 1,924 of JAHHGO010000108.1, read as the reverse complement.
TCGCTCTGGCCTATTTCCTGATCGCCATGATGCCGGGCGGTCCCGCCCCGGAAGTCGCGGGTACAGCCTGGGATATCACCGCCATGCCGGGCATTGCCTGGGCGTCGGTATTGCTGTTTTCGCTGGGTATGCTGGCGCTGGGCATGGGTAATGGCGCGGTGTTTCAGCTTATCCCGCAACGCTTCCGTCTGGAAATTGGCGCTATGACGGGGCTGGTGGGATTTGCGGGCGGAACCGGCGGCTTTTTTCTGGCTAAAACATTGAGCCTTTCAAAAGGGCTGACGGGTGATTTTATAGCCGGCTTTATGGCTTTTGGCCTGCTTGCCCTGATCGGACTGTTCGCACTATTCCGGGTGAAAAGCCGCTGGCGCACAACCTGGGGCGCGGTCTCCGGCGCGCGCATATAATTTGGCAATGCATTAGTGTCCGGCGCAAAACTTGAAATACAAATTGGCGTCGCCAGCGCTCAGGGCAAACGCGCCCGCAATGAAGATTTCGCAGCGGTCCTTTCGCCGCCGCGCGGCGGCTGGGTGCGGCCGGTGTTCATCGCGGCGGTGGCCGATGGGGTGGGGGGCGCAAAAGGCGGGCGCGAAGCCGCTGAATTATCCGTACGCAGCTTTTTTGACGGCTTTCACGCCCAGCCGGAATCGCTCAGCGTCGAGCAGGCCGCGGCCCGCACGCTAACGGCGATTAACCGCTGGACGCTGGCGCAGGGCCGGTCCGACCCGGAATTGTCCGGCATGGCGACAACCTTCAGCGCGCTGATCCTGCTGGGGCGCGAGGCGCATATCGCGCATGTCGGCGACAGCCGGATATACCGCCTGAGCGCCGGGCAATTGAATTGCCTGACGCGCGATCATATTCATCCGCATCCGGATCAATCGCATGTGCTGCTGCGCGCCATAGGAATGGAAGAGCATCTGCATATTGATCATGAAATGGTGCGGCTGGAAGTGTTCGACCGGTTTTTATTATGCAGCGATGGCGTGCATGGCGTTCTGACCGGCAAACAGATTACCGGGCATCTCTCACGGCGCACGGCGGCGGATGAAGCGGCAAATCGTATCGCCGAAGCGGCGCTGGATGCGGGCAGCCAGGATAATGTCAGCGCGCTGGTAATAGATATTCTCAGCCTGCCGGATCCGGATAATGCCAGCCTGGAGGCGGCGCTGGAATTTCTGCCGGTGGCCGACCTGCCGAAAAGCGGTGATGTTATTGACGGCTATGTTCTGGGCGCGCAACTTTCAGATGGCCGCTACAGCCGTCTTTTTCACGCCACGGATGAACGCGATAATCGTGCGCTGGTGATAAAATTTCCGCATCCCCGCATTACCAGCGACGCCACATACCGTACCGCCTTTGCCCGTGAATCCTGGGTGGCGGCGCAGGTGCACAGCCCCTATGTCGGGCAGATCATCGAAACGCCGCCGGAACGCCGCTCGCGGCTTTATTCGGTTATGCCATTTTATGATGGCGAGACGCTGGAGCAAAGGCTGTTGCGAAAGCCGATGCTCAATCTGAAAGAAGGCGTGTGGATAGGAAGCTGTCTCGGCAAGGGAGTGGCGGCGTTGCACCGGGCGGGTATTGTGCATCGGGATATCAAGCCGGAAAATATTTTGCTGCTGAAAGAGGGCGAGCTGAAATTGCTGGATCTTGGCGTTGCGCTGGCGCCCAATATGAAGGAGCTTTCGCCGGACGCCATTCCCGGCACCGCAAGCTATATGGCGCCGGAAATGTTTGCGGGCGCCATAGGCAGCGCGCAAACCGATTTGTATGCGCTGGGCGTAACACTTTACCGGGCTTTTTCCGGCGGGGCCTATCCCTATGGCGAGATCGAACCTTTTTCACGCCCGCGCTTTCGCAATCCGGTGGCGCTGTCTTCGCTGCGGCCGGATTTACCTGGCTGGCTGGAATTCGCCATCAT
>JAHHGO010000107.1 GCA_023252275.1 Alphaproteobacteria bacterium | reverse complement strand
AGACCCCCGGTATCTGATGGCGGTTCTGGATGCGCAACGCAACCGCCGTCAGGACAATGGTCAGCAGGATCAAAATCGTGGATGCCGCATTGACCTCCGGCGTGACCGAAAACCGCACCATGGAATAAATCTTCACAGGGAATGTAATGCTGTTGGGCCCCGATGTGAAAAACGTGATGACGAAATCATCCAGTGACAGGGTAAAGGCCAGCAGCGCGCCGGCAATGATTCCGGGCTTCAGATGCGGCACGACAATATCGCGGAAGGTCTGCAATTCGTTTGCGCCAAGATCGCGCGCCGCCTCGGCCATCTGGCGGTTGAAACTTTCCAGCCGCGCCCGTATCACAATGGCCGCGAATGGAAAACAGAATGCGATATGGGCCACGGTGATGGCGCCAAGGTTCAATGGCCAGGGCAGATCCTGCGGCCAGCCCGCCCCGGTGATGAAAGCCATCATGGCCACGCCCATGCAGATTTCCGGTATGACGATGGGCATGGCCAGCGCGCCTTCCAGCGCCGCCTTGCCGCGAAACCGGAACCGCCACAACAGATATGCCGCCAGCGTGCCCAGTATAGTGCTGACCAGCGTGCTCATCAGCGCGATGCTCAGCGAATTGCCAAAGGCCAGCATCAGTTCGGTATTGGCGAAGGCTTTCTGATAATATTTCAGCGTAAATCCATGCCAGACAATATTGCGTTTGCTGTCATTGAAACTGAACGCCATCAGGGTCAGGATAGGCAGATAGATAAAGATCAGTGAACTGATGAAAATCAGAAGAATCGGCGCGCGGCGGTGATAATCCAGCGGGCCTGGCGCGCGAAAAAACCTCATGCGGCACCCCCGCGCCCATTGGAAAGCAGGCTGCGCATGGCCAGCCCGAAAAAGGTGATATACATCAGCAGAAAACTCAGCGCCGCGCCAAACGGCCAGTCATTGGCGGATTTGAACTGGCGTTCAATGACATTGGCGATCATCTGGCTGTCGGAACCGCCCAGCAGATCGGGCGTCAGATAGGCCCCCAGCGCCGGAATAAAGGTGATGATAATTCCCGACACAATGCCCGGCAGCGCCAGCGGCGCGATGATGGTAAAAAATGTCCGCACATGGCCCGCGCCCAGATCAAGGCTCGCCTCAATCAGGCTGCGGTCCAGCCGGTCCAGCGCCGCATAAAGCGGCAGCACCATAAAGGGCAGATGCACATAGACCAGCCCCGTCACCACGGCCCCGTCATTATAAAGCAGTTGCAGCGGCGTAAAGCCCGTTCCCAGCAATTGATGGCCGCCAAGTCCGATCAGGCCGAGAAAACCGTTGCCGATGCCCCATAGCCATTCCAGCGTGGAATTGACATGCCCATTGCCGCGCAGCACCGCGATCAGCGCATAGGTCCGGATCAGCAGATTGGTCCAGAAGGGCAGGATGATCAGCAGCAACAGCCAGGGTTGAACCCGGGCGGGCGCAAAGCTGATCGCCAGCGCCACCGGCAGGCCGACGATCAGGCAGATCAGCGTGGCCGCGCCCGCGATCCATAAGGATTTGAGCAGAATGCCGAAATAGAGCGGGTCAAGCGCGCGCGCGTAATTCGTCAAAGTCCAGTCAAGATCGATCCCGGTAATGCCGGTCTTTTCACCAAAGCTGTACGCCCACAAAAGTGAAAGCGGCAGCAGAAAAAACACCGCCAGCCACAGGGCCGGCGGCGCCAGGCTCACCAGAAACAGCAAGGGTGCCTTGCGCCACGGCTCCATCAGGCGGCGAAAATCCTGGTGCAGGCTTCCTGACGTTTGGTGATGACCGCTTCGCCCAGATAGTTCAGGGTTTCGGAGTTTTCGATAACCGATTGCGGGGCAAAGATGGTGGGGTTCCCGGTATAGGCCTTGTCCATCAGCGCCAGCGCGGACTGATTGGGCGTGGCATATTGCACCGTCGCGGCTATGCCTGCATTCACCGCTGGATCATGCACAAAATTGAGAAAGGCATGCGCGTTTTTCGGATGCGGCGCGCCTTTTGGAATGGCCAGCGTATCTTCCCACAAGATGCCGCCCTCTGTGGGAACGACATAACCAATATCCTCATCCTCGGACATCAGTTGCGCAATATCGCCATTCCATTCCATCACCAGATCCACCTCGCCCGAGGCCAAAAGATCCTGTCCATTATCCTCGGCAAAGGCCTTGATATGCGGTTTTTGCTTGATGATCAGCGTCTCGGCCTGGGCCAGATGCGCGTCATCTATACTGTTCAGCGAATGCCCCAGATATTTCAGCGCCATGCCCAGCAGCACATCGCTTTCCGACATCAGCGCCAGACGGCCGGAATATTTATCGCTGTCATAAAGCCATTTCCAGCTTGCCGGCTGCTCCGGGAATTTGGATTTGCGATAGCCAATGCCTATCGTGCCCCACATATAGGGCAGGCTGTATTTGCGGCCCGGATCAAAGCTGGAACTGTTCATGAAGCGCGGGGTGATGTGCCTGATATTGGGGATCAGACTATGATCCAGCGGCTCCAGCATGCCGGCCAGGCTCATGCGCGCCACCCAGTTGCCGCTCGGCACGATCACATCATAGCCGGGATTGCCGGATCGCAGCTTGGCGAACAGTTCATCATTATCTGCAAACAGGTCCATCTTGACCTCAATGCCGGTCGCCTTGGTAAAATCCGCCAGGGTGGTTTCGCCGATATAGGTGTCCCAATTATAGAAATTCAGCAGCTTTTCCTCAGCGGCGGCGGCAGCGAATTTCGGCATGGCCGTAAGGGTCAGCCCGGCCGCGGCGCCCTGCAGGAAGCGGCGGCGCGACAATGCGCCAACAAGCCCTGCTATTCCCCTGTTCTGTTTCATGCTGGCAACTCCACAAGTTCGACATTGATCCAGCCAATAGTGAATGCTTTTTCAATAAGCGCAATAGGCTATTAAGATATATCTGCAAGAATCAGTGCAGTTTCAGGGAGCCAGGTTAATGTGCAGATTTCTGGTCTATAAGGGCCGCGAAATGTTTATGTCGGACTTGCTGACCAGGTCCGCGCAATCGCTGATTCAGCAGAGCTTCAAGGCCCGCGAGCATCATGAGCCGCTGAATGGCGATGGTTTCGGGGTGGGCTGGTATGCGCCGGAGATCGATCAGACGCCCTGCGTGTTCACCAGCGTGCAGCCGGCCTGGAGCAACCGCAACCTGCACCGGCTGGCGGACAAAATCCGCTCCACCTGCTTTTTCGCGCATGTTCGCGCGGCGACCCCCGGCCTGGCGGTCAGCGAGGCCAATTGCCACCCGTTCCAGTATGACCGCTTTCTGTGGATGCATAATGGCTCGATCAACGGCTTTGCCAAGATCAAGCGGCGTCTGCGCGCCTCGCTGGATGATCATATCTACAGCATCATCGACGGCACCACCGATTCCGAACACGCCTTTGCGGTGTTTCTGAACCATTTGCTGCCGCGTCTTGATGATTACACCGTGGACGATCTTGCCGAGGCGATGAGCTTCACCATCCGCCAGATCGAAACCTGGCTGCGCGAGGCGGGCGTTGAGGAATCGTCGCGCTGCAATTTCGCGCTGACCGATGGCCAGACGGTGATCGCGTCGAAATATGTGGCGGTGGCGGATTCCGATCCGTTGACACTGTATGTCAGTTCGGGCGACCGCTTCGAGTTGACGGAGGGCGAATATCGCATGCGCCCCACCAACCGCCGCCCGCATGCGGTGATTATCGCCTCCGAACCGCTGACCGAAAACCGCAGCGACTGGACGCCGGTTCCCAAAAACAATCTCGTCGTCATTACCCCGGAACTGCATGTGCGATATTTGCCGGTGGCGTGAAGCGCGCGGTTTTAGTATGCTGCGCGCAGGGTCATCTGGTGTATGTTGAAATGATGCAGGTTACGATTAATGGCGAAAGCCGGGGCTTTTCCGGGCCGATGAGCGTGGATGCGCTGTTGCGCGCGCTATCGCTTGATCCGCGTAAAATCGCGGTGGAGCGCAACCGCGAAATCGTGCCGCGCTCAATCTATGAAACCGTGCTTGTCGGCGATGGCGACAAACTGGAAATTGTGCATTTTATCGGAGGAGGCAGTAACGTGGAAGACAAGCCGCTGATCATCGCAGGGCGCAAATTCACCTCACGCCTGATCACCGGCACCGGCAAATATAAGGACTATGCGCAAAACGCCGCCGCCGCTGCAGCAGCAGGCGTCGAGATGGTGACGGTGGCCGTGCGCCGGGTGAATATCAGCGATCCCAATCAGCCCATGCTGGTGGATTTTCTCGACCCGAAAAAATATGTCTATCTGCCGAACACGGCGGGCTGTTACACGGCGGACGACGCGCTGCGCACATTGCGGCTGGCGCGCGAAGCGGGCGGCTGGGATCTGGTAAAGCTTGAGGTTCTGGGCGATCAGAAAACCCTGTATCCGGAAATGCAGGAAACCCTGATCGCCGCCAAGGTGCTGATCAAGGAAGGCTTTCAGGTGATGGTCTATTGCTCGGATGATCCTATCGCGGCGCGCAAGCTGGAAGATCTGGGCTGCGCCGCGATCATGCCGCTGGCCGCGCCCATCGGCTCGGGCCTTGGCATTCAGAACCCTGTGAATATCCGCCTGATCATCGAGCAGTGCAAAGTGCCGGTGATTGTGGATGCGGGCGTTGGCACCGCATCGGACGCCGCCATCGCCATGGAGCTTGGCTGCGACGGCGTGCTGATGAACACCGCCATCGCCGAGGCGAAAGACCCGATCCGCATGGCCGTCGCCATGAAACATGCGGTCATTGCCGGGCGCGAAGCCTATCTGGCCGGGCGTATGCCGAAAAAGCTGTATGCCGATCCGTCATCGCCGGTGGGCGGCCTGATATAGAGCACAATGATTTTAGATTGAATCACGGATCAATATTTTTTCACCCCACCGCTTTTTCTCGCCCCGCACCAAACCCTTCTCTCGTGGGGAGGGGTTTGGAGTGGGAGGCTTAAAAGATTTCACCTGAATCTTGTCAAAAATCTCGCAGCCACGCTAACCAAACTGGCGCAGCAGGCTGACCAATAGCCGGGTGGGGCGGCTGAACAGGCTGGGCGTGTAATAGCTTCCGGCGATGCGTTTATTGATCTCGCCCAAGGTCGGATAGGGGGCGATAAGCCCGGTCATCGCGCCGATTTTCTGCTTTCGTGTCATCGCCAATATCCAGGGCTGCAACAACTCGCCGGCATTGGCGCCCGCCAGCCCGGCGCCCAGAATTATGCCGCCTTTTCCAATAATGACTTTCGCCAGCCCTTCCGTGCGGCGCTCCGCCTGGGCGCGGTCATTCTCACTGAAATGCCAGCGCAACACGCGATGTGAAATTCTGGCGCTAAGCGCATCGGCTTCGGTCATCCCAACCTGCGCTACTTCCGGATCGGTATAGGTCACGCGCGGCACATGGCGCGGATCGAATTTCGCAGGCGCGCGGAACAGCGCGCTGCGAATGACCAGCCCCGCCTGATGTCCCGCAACATGGGTGAATTGCGGGCCGCCCGTAACATCACCAATGGCGTAGACACGCCGGTTCGTCGTACGCAGGCCGGCATTGATTTTTATTCCCTTGCGGTCAAAGACGATATTCGCCGCCTCCAGATTCAGCCCTTCAATATTCGGTATGCGTCCCGCCGCCGCCAATAGATGCGAACCAATGATCCTCTGCTCGCCTGTCTTGTTTCTGGCAAGTACGCTGATCGCGCCATTCTCTTCGCGCGCCACCGACACCAGTTCGGTATTTTCGGCAATGGCGACGCCTTCATCGCGCAGCGCCTTGATCGCCACCGCCGCAAGTTCGGGATCATCCCGCGTCAGCGCGCGCGCCATTTCGATGATCGTGACTCTTGCGCCAAGGCGGCGATGCGCCTGCCCCATTTCCATGCCGATCGGGCCAGCCCCCAATATGATCAGATGATCCGGGCAAGTGCGGTTTTCGAAAATGCTTTCATTGGTCAGATAGGGCGTCTGATCCAGCCCCTCTATGGGCGGGATTGCGGCGCGCGATCCGGTGGCGATGACAAAACGCCGCGCCTGGATAGTATCGCCGCCCGCCTCAACCTCGGCCGGGCTGATAAAACGCGCTTCAGCCTGAATGACCGTGCAGCCAAGGCCGGTAAAGCGTTCGACGGAATCATTGGGCGCAATGGCGGCGATAACGCCCTGCACATGATCCATGGCTTTGGCGAAATCAACCTCAATCCCTGTTGCCGTGACGCCAAACTTGCCGGAGGTGCGCATGGTTTGCGCCGCCTTGGCCGCCGCCAGCAGCGCCTTTGACGGCACACAGCCCGTGTTCAGGCAATCGCCGCCCATTCTGGCCTTTTCGATCAGTACGGTGCTGGCGCCAAGCTGTGCGGCGCCTGCCGCCACCGACAGGCCGCCGGAACCGGCGCCAATGACGCAAATATCGGTTTTGATTGTCCGGCTCATGCACGGGTTCCCCAAAAATGCCTGTAGACCACCGGGATCAGCGCCAGCCCGGCCAATCCCAGAATGGGCAGTAAAATTTCCGGCCTGAAGATAATTCCAAGATCCGGCACGCCGCCCACGTCAAACACCGTCCCCAGACCATTGCCCACAAGCGTAAATACAAATGTGCCGGGGATGATGCCAAACAGGGTGGCGATCACATAGCTGCGCAGGCTGACCCCGAGAAAGGCGGGGGTCAGATTGACAATAAAAAACGGAAACAGCGGCACCAGCCGCAGCACGAACATATAACTCAGCTCATTCTTGCGGAACCCTTCCTGCATTTTCTGCATTGCGGGGCCGGCTTTGGCGCGCAGCACATCCCCCAAAGCGGTTTGCGCGGCCAGAAATAGCAGTGTCGCCCCAATTGTCGCCGAAACGACGGTGACCGAGGTCGCCAGCACCGGACCAAACAGAAAACCGCCCGTAATGGTCATGACCGCGCCGCCGGGCAACGAAAAGGCCACGACCGCAATATAAATCGATGCGTAAACCATGATCGACAGCAATTGATGCGTTGAGGTCCACTCGCTCAGGAATGCGCGATTTTCCCTCAAGGTTTCAAAATTCAGATAGGCGTCCAGATCAAAGGCGAAAAATCCCGCCAAACCCGCCAGTAAAAGCCCTAGCGGCCATAACCGGCCTAGTGAAAATCCGTTTTCGGGCTCTGTCATCCGGGGGTCCTGAGTGTTGTTTGCATGTCTGGCTGTACAGCTTCGTACTATAGCGGATTTTGTTAAGTTCCGGTCACGGCTTACAGTCAAATTACGGCATATTTCAGGTTCTGGCCGTTTTGATTGACTTGCGGCGTCCGGTATCTATATAAACCCGCCATTAAGGGTCAGGCCAAGACGTTGCAGTCATATTGGGGTCTGGCCGAAGAATCTGACGGAGAACCCCGTGAAACGCACTTATCAGCCTAGCCGGCTAGTCCGCGCCCGCCGTCATGGCTTTCGCTCACGTATGGCGACCAAGGGGGGCAGGCTGGTCATTAACCGCCGTCGCGCCCATGGCCGCAAAAAGCTCTCGGCCTGATATCATCTGCGCCGCGCCTGCCGCGCGTGATTGATGGACAGAAACGCCGCATCGCTCCCGGTCAAATCCGCCGCCTTGCCCATTGAGCGTCTCAGGAAGCGGCCACAATTTTTGCGTGTCGCCAAGGGAGAAAAGGCCGCCATGCCGGGGCTGATCCTGCAGGCAAGGCAGCGCCCGGACCCGGATGAAGTACAAAGCGCGCCCGAGGGCATTCGCATCGGTTACACCGCCACCCGGAAAATAGGCGGCGCGGTGGTGCGCAACCGCACCAAGCGCCGTCTGCGCGCGGCGGCGCAGATTGTGCTGCCGGAATATGGCCGCATGGGGTTTGATTATGTACTGGTCGGCAGGACGACAACTTCCGTGCGCGCATTCGATGCGCTATGCGCGGATCTGCAAAAAGCGCTGGTGCGCATCCATCAGGAACCAAAGGCTGTGAACAAAACCAGATGACTGAAGAAAATCGAAATTTGATCCTGGCGTTCAGCCTGTCGATGCTGGTGCTGTTCGGCTGGTTCTATTTTATTGACCGCCCGCGCATGGAAGCGGAACAGGCAAAGCTGCAAACCACCGCGCAACAGGCGCCCGCGGTCCTGCCGCAGGCTGGCGCGCCGGCGGGGCCGGATGTTTCCGGCATTCCACAGCCGGACGCGGTTCCCTCGGGCGTTGCTGCTGTCCCCGGTCATGACGCACCAGGCGCGGCGGTTGCCACCCGTACGGAGATGCTGGCGCGTACACCGCGCATCCGGATTGATAATGGACAGGTGCATGGATCCATTTCGCTGCAAGGCGCGCGGCTGGATGATCTGACCCTGGCCACCTATCATGAGACGGTTTCGGACAAGAGCCCCGAAATCATTCTGCTGTCTCCGGCGGGATCGCCCGAGCCCTATTATGCGGAATATGGTTTCGTCAATGCCGAGGGCGCCAAGATCCCGCTGCCGGATAGTCAGACACTCTGGACCGGCGATCTGAACAGGGTGCTGAGTCCGGGCGAACCAGTTACACTGAAATGGGATAATGGCGCGGGGCTGAAATTCACCCGCACGATTGAGGTGGACGAGCATTATCTTTTCACCATCACCGAGCGTGTGGAAAATACCGGCGCGGCCGCGGTCAGCCTGATGCCCTATGGTCTGGTGTCGCGCCATTACACGCCGCCGGTATCGGGCTATTACATCCTTCATGAAGGCCTGCTCGGTGTGCTGAATGGCGGGCTCAATGAAATCACCTATGAAGATATTCGCGAGGCGCCCAGCGCCAAGCTTCAGGGCACGGGCGGCTGGCTGGGCATTACCGATAAATACTGGCTGGTGTCGCTGATACCGGATCAGACTGCGAATTTCACCGGCGGCTTTTCCTACCGGCCGCTGGGCGCGCGCGACCGCTATCAGGCCGATTATCTGCGTGACGCCGTCACGATTGCGCCGGGCCAGAGCGCGGACATCACCAACAGGCTGTTTGCGGGCGCCAAGAAGGTCAGCCTGATTGATGCGTATGCGGATAAATATTCCATCACGCTGTTCGACCGCGCCATTGACTGGGGCTGGTTCTATTTCCTGACCAAGCCGCTGTTTGTCGTCATCGACTGGTTCTATGTGCTGACGGGGAATTTCGGCATCGCCATCATTCTGCTGACGGTGGTCGTGAAGGCGGCGTTCTTTCCGCTGGCCAACAAATCCTATGTCGCCATGAGCAAGATGAAAAAGCTGCAGCCGCTGATGCTTGAGATCCGCGAAAAATTTCCGGATGACAAGGTGCGCCAGCAGCAGGAAATGATGGATATGTACAAGCGCGAAAAGGCCAATCCGCTATCGGGTTGCCTGCCGATGCTGGTGCAGATACCGGTGTTTTTCGCGCTTTACAAGGTGCTGTTCGTCACCATTGAAATGCGCCACGCGCCATTTTTCGGCTGGATCAATGATCTGGCGGCGCCCGATCCTACCAGCCTGTTCAATTTGTTCGGGCTTATTCCCTGGACGCCGCCCAGCTTCCTGCTGATCGGCTTGTGGCCAATTCTGATGGGCGTCAGCATGTGGATGCAACAGCGCCTCAATCCCGCCCCCACCGATCCGGTGCAGGAAAAAGTCTTCA
>JAHHGO010000106.1 GCA_023252275.1 Alphaproteobacteria bacterium | reverse complement strand
GGGGAGCAAAGCACAGCATGATTGCCCGCGTCTATACGGTTGCGTTTGAGGGGGTGGACACGCGCGAGGTCGATGTGCAGGTGCAGATCGCCTCGGGCCTGCCGGCGTTCACGGTGGTGGGCTTGCCGGACAAGGCGGTGGCCGAAAGCCGCGAGCGTGTGCGCGCGGCGCTGGGGGCCATCGGCCTCGCATTGCCCGCCAGGCGCATCACCGTCAATCTGGCGCCCGCCGATCTGCCCAAGGAAGGCAGCCATTTCGATCTGCCGATCGCGCTGGCGATCCTGGTGGCGCTGGATGTGCTGCCGCGCGATGAAATGGCGGGCTATACCGCCCTGGGCGAGCTGTCGCTGGATGGCAATATCAGTTTTGTGCCGGGGGTGCTGGCGGCGAGTATTGGCGCGGCGGCCGAGGGGCGCGGCCTGATCTGCCCCGCCGAATGCGGGCCGGAGGCGGCCTTTGCCTCGGCGGGTGAAATACTGGCGCCGCGCAGCCTGCTGAGCCTGATCAATCATTTCAAGGGTACGCAGGTTCTGAGTCCGCCAAAAGCGCTGGTTGTAACGCCGTTGGATGCGGTCAGAGGGTTCGACCTGCGCGATATCAAGGGACAGGAAACCGCCAAGCGCGCGCTCGAAGTGGCGGCGGCGGGCGGGCATAATTTATTGATGCTCGGCCCGCCCGGTTCCGGCAAATCCATGCTGGCGGCGCGCCTGCCCGGGCTGCTGCCGCCGCTTGATCCATCCGAGGCGCTGGAGGTCAGCATGGTCGCCAGCGTGGCGGGCGAACTGCGAGGCGGCGTTATCAGCCGCCAGCGGCCATTTCGCGATCCGCATCATTCCGCCAGTCAGGCGGCGATGGTGGGCGGCGGCATGCGCGCCCGGCCCGGCGAAATATCGCTGGCGCATCTGGGTGTGCTGTTTCTGGATGAATTGCCGGAATTTTCCCGTGCGGTGCTGGACAGTTTGCGCCAGCCGCTGGAAACCGGCGAGGCGGTGGTGGCGCGCGCCAATGCGCATGTGCGCTATCCCTCGCGGGTGCAATTGGTGGCGGCGATGAACCCCTGCCGCTGCGGCTATCTGTCGGATGCCGAACGCGCCTGTTCGCGCGCGCCGCGCTGTGCGCGTGATTATCAGAGCCGGATTTCCGGCCCGATGTTCGACCGTATCGACATGCATATCGAAGTGCCTGCCGTATCGGCGGCCGATCTGCGCCTGCCGCCGCCCGCCGAGGGCAGCGCCGAAATTGCCGCCCGCGTCGCCCGCGCGCGCGAAATTCAGGCGGCGCGCTATCGCGGCATTACCGCCAATGGACAGCCCATCCGCACCAATGCGCAGGCCGATGGCGAATTGCTGCAACGCGTGGCGCAGCCCGATGCGGCTGGCGAGACGCTGCTGGCCGAGGCCACCGAACGCATGAAGCTGTCGGCGCGATCATACCATCGCATGCTGCGCGTGGCGCGCACCCTGGCGGACATGGCGGAAGCGGAAAAGGTCACCCGCCTGCATATCGCCGAGGCGCTTAGTTATCGCCGCCTCGATCTGGGGCAATGAGACAGGCCCGAATTGCTGGTTTAGGGTTGCATAACGCCACCCGCAACGGCTATTCTGCGTTCACAAAGGCTGGCCGCACCGCAAAAGCGGGGAGAGCCAGCCCAGATATTGTCAACCAGCATCCAGGAAGAGCAAAACATGACACAAGCTATCCGTTTAGACCCGGCGACCGGCTTAAAGGTCTTCAACACGCGCGCGGCGCCCGCAAACGATAAAATTAAAGGCACGGGCTATGCGGTCACGGTCGATGACGCGCTGAAAGTATTCCCCGACGCCCCTCCCGGCGCAGTGTTCAACGCCGAGGAACAGGCCAAATATCGCGAATTCAAGGAAAAGCGGCGCGGCGCGGCCAATTACATGGCGATGGAAGGCGATTTCGCCAGATATCTGGATGATGTCCATTCAGGCGCCCGCGTGGAGCGCGAGGCCCTGACGGATACCTGTGAAGTTCTGGTGATCGGCGCCGGTTTTGCCGGCCTGATCCTGTGGCACAAGCTGCGCGAGGCGGGCTTTACCGATGTCCGCATCTGCGAAAAAGGCGGCGATGTAGGCGGAACCTGGTACTGGAACCGCTATCCCGGCATTGCCTGTGACGTGGAAGCCTACAGCTATCTGCCGCTGCTGGAAGAGATGGGCTATATCCCGACAATGAAATTCGCGTCGGGTTTCGAGATTATGGAGTATTGCCAGCTCGTCGCCCGGAAGAGCGGCTTCTATGACCATGCCCTGTTCCACACCACGGTCCAGGACACGACCTGGAATGAGGCGGAAGGCCGCTGGACTGTCAGCACCGACCGGGGCGACAAAATGCGCGCCCGTTATGTGGTGCTGGCGAACGGCATCCTGACCACGCCGAAGCTGGCCAAGATCAAAGGCATGGAAACCTTCAAGGGCAAGTCCTTCCACACCTCGCGGTGGGATTACAATGTCGATCTGAAGGGCAAGCGCGTTGGCATTATCGGAACCGGCGCCACGGCGGTGCAGGTTATTCCGGAAATCGCCAAGGTGGTCAAAGAGCTTTATGTGTTCCAGCGTACGCCTTCGTCCATCGACGTGCGCGATCAGCGCGCCACCACGCAGGAAGAAATCGCAGTCTGGTCGAAAGAGCCGAATTGGGCCAAGGCCCGCCGCGCGCGCTTCGACATGATTTCCGAAGGCCGCACCGCCATCAAGGCCAATGACGACTTCCTGTCGGGCAAGGTTGCGGACTTCAAGGAACGCAAGCAGCACACCACGAAGCTGAGCCCGGAAGAGATGATCCAGAAGCAGCTGGACACCAATTTCCGCATCATGGAACAGATCCGCGCCCGTGTGGACGCGATCGTGAAAGACCCCAAAACGGCGGCGGCGCTCAAGCCTTATTATCCCTATGGCTGCAAGCGTCCGACCTTCCATGACGAATTCCTGCCCACCTTCAACCTGCCGCATGTAAAGCTTATCGACACCGCGCCGCTTGGCGTCTGTGAAATCAATGAGCGCGGCGTGGTGCATGATGGCGTGGAATATCCTGTGGATGTTCTGATCTATGCCACCGGGTTTCAATGGATGGCCACCGCGTCATTCAACATGATCACCGGGCGGGGCGGCAAAACCCTGCGCGAGAAGTGGCAGACGGAAGGCGTCAAAACCTTCCTTGGCCTGCATAGCCACGGCTTCCCCAATCTGCTGATCATGTCGGGTCCGCAGGGCGGCGGCGGCAGCTTCAACTTCACCAGCGCCATCGATGTTCATGCCGACTATGTTGTCTGGATGCTGAGCACGATGCGCGAGCGCGGCGCTGGCATTGTGGACGTCAAGAAAGAGCCGGAGATCGAATATGCGGAGCATTGCCGCATTGCCGACATCAATACCCAGCCCTTGCGCGACTGCATTTCCTATTACAATAGCGAAGGCAATGCGGAACCCGGCAGCCTGGCCTATTATGGCGGCGGCCAGTGGCGTAAACGCTGCGTCGAAGCCAAGGCATCGCTCGAGCCCTATATCTTTGAACCCGCAAAAAGCTGATCTGCCGGGCTTCCTCTGCGTCCTGTAAGGGATACGGAAAAATGAAACAAAATTGGGCGTCCGGTGGAAACATCGGACGCCCAATGTGTTTTGGGTGCATTCAGCGGCGGCCCAGCCCTTCCCGCCGTTATTAGAGTAGTATGTGATTAGCGTGACTTTGCTTCATGCTGGAAATAGGCGCGAACCTGTTATAGTCAGACTGGATGAAGACAGGGAGCGAACAGCGTGCGTGAGGACAGTCAGGAATTTGCCGACCGGGTAAGCCGTGAGGCGGCGGCCCGCCCGCCGGGGCGCAATGTCGGCGGTCTGCGCCGGCTGGCGCCCTATGTCGCGCGCTACCGGTTGCTGGTGGCCGCAACGCTGATCGCGCTGCTGACCGCATCGGGCGCAACCCTGCTGATTCCCGTCGCGGTGCGCGAGGTCATTGATCTGGGCTTTGGCGCCAACAGCGCCGAACTGGTGCACCGCTATTTCGCGGCCATGATGGCGGTGGCGGTGGTGCTGGGCCTGGCGACGGCTGCGCGGTTCTATTTCATTTCCTGGCTGGGTGAGCGCGTGGTGGCCGATCTGCGCCGCGATGTCTATGGCCATGTGCTGAATATGAGCCCGGAATTTTTCGAAACCACCCGCACCGGCGAGGTGCTGTCCCGGCTGACCGCGGACACCACGCTGATCCAGACCGTGGTGGGATCAAGCGCCTCGATCGCATTGCGCAATATTTTTCTGCTGCTGGGCGGCCTGGTGATGCTGGTGGTGACCAGCGCAAAGCTGACCGGGCTGGTGCTGGTGTTTGTACCCGTCGTCATCATTCCCATCATTATGCTGGGCCGCCGGGTGCGCGGCCTGTCGCGCGCCTCGCAGGATCGCATTGCCGACGCCAGCGCCCAGGCCGGCGAGGTGCTGGACGATATTACCGTGGTGCAGGCCTTTACCCAGGAAGATACGGAGCGCGGGCGCTTCAACGCAACGGTCGAGCATGGCTTCGAGGTCGCCATGCTGCGCATCCGGGCGCGCGCCATTCTGACGGCGCTGGTGATTGTGCTGGTGTTCGGGGCGATTACCGGCGTGTTGTGGTTTGGGGCGCAAGGTGTTCTGGATGGCAGCATGAGCGCCGGCGCACTGGGCCAGTTTGTATTATATGCCGTGTTTGTTGCGGGCGCGGTGGGCGCCCTGAGCGAAGTGTGGGGCGACATGCAGCGCGCCGCGGGCGCCACCGAGCGGCTGATGGAATTGCTGAGCGCAAAGCCCGCCATCGCGCCGCCTGTCAACCCGATTGACCTGCCCGCCAGCACGCAATGCCAGGTGATTTTTGACGCGGTGAAGTTTCACTATCCCTCGCGGCCACTGGATTACGCGCTGAACAATATCAGTTTTACGCTTGCGCCGGGTGAAACGGTCGCGCTGGTCGGGCCGAGCGGCGCGGGCAAAAGCACACTGCTGCAATTGCTGCTGCGGTTTTATGATCCTGCGGCCGGCAGCATCACACTCGATGGCGTGGATATCACAAAGGCCGATCCGCGCGCGGTGCGCCGGCGCATCGCCATAGTGCCGCAAAACACCATCATATTTTCAACCACGGCGCGCGAAAATATCCGCTATGGCCGTCCGGACGCCAGCGACGAGGAAGTCCGGGCCGCCGCCAGCGCGGCGCAGGCCACCGAATTTCTGCAAAAACTCCCCGAGGGGCTGGACACATTTCTGGGCGAAAAAGGCGTAAGGCTGTCCGGCGGGCAGCGCCAGCGCATCGCCATTGCGCGCGCCATCCTGCGCAACGCGCCGCTGCTGCTGCTGGACGAAGCAACCAGCGCGCTGGACGCCGAAAATGAACGTCTGGTGCAGGTAGCGCTTGATGCGCTGGTGGCCAGCCGCACCACGCTGGTGATTGCGCACCGGCTGGCGACGGTGCGGCGCGCCGATCGCATCATTGTTCTGGATGAGGGGCGCATCGTGGCCACTGGCCGCCATGACGAATTGATGGCGCGCGGCGGCCTGTATGCGCGGCTGGCGGAACTGCAATTCACCGATAGTGCGGAAATGGCCGCGGGCGGCCAGTTGAAACTGCTGAAATTCTAGAAGGAACAGGCGATGCGCGGCGTGAAAATAATTCTGGGCGCCATCCTGCTTGTCATCCTGGCGGGCGGCGCGGCGCTTTATTTCCTGCCCGCCGTTCAGGATGGGGTGATTGCGCGGATCATTGACCGTACACTGATAATGCGGCATGACGAATTGCTGGCCACAGATGCGCTGCGTGTCGCGGTGTGCGGCAGCGGCTCGCCGCTGGCCGATGCGGACCGCCGCCCGGCTTGCAATCTGGTGTTTGCGGCGGGAAAAATATTTGTGGTGGATGCGGGGGCCGGTTCGTTTGCGCGCGTGGCCAAATGGCGGCTGCCGCTGGACCGGATGGAGGCGGTGTTCATCACCCATTTTCATTCCGATCATATCGCCGATCTGCCGGAGGCGCGCCTGCAAAGCTGGGTGCAACAGCGCCCGGCGCCCCTGCCCGTCTATGGCGGGCCGGGCATTGAGCGGGTTGTTTCAGGATTTGCCGAGGCGTTTGCGCTGGATGATTTTTACCGTGTCGCCCATCACGGCGCGGAATTCCTGAAGCCTGAAAACGGCCCCATGCGGCCAACCGAAATCGCCAATGACAATGGCACGCCCCTGACCGGCCTGCAGGGCAAGGTGGTGCTGGAAAAAGACGGGCTGACCGTCACCGCCTTCGCCGTTGATCACGCGCCGGTTGTCCCGGCCTATGGCTATCGTTTCGATTATAAGGGGCGATCGGTGGTGTTTTCGGGCGATACGCACAAATCGCCGGGGCTGGCGCTGCATGCCAAGGGGGCGGATGTAATGCTGCATGAGGCGATGGATAAAAATATTGTCGCGCGGATGAGCGCCGCGGCGGCGCGCCTGCAACTGCCGGCCGCGCAGAAAATCTCGCATGATATTCTGGACTATCACGCCTCGCCGCAGGACGCCGCCGAAACCGCCAAAGTGGCGGGCGTGGCGCATCTGGTGTTGACGCATCTGATACCGCCAATTCCCGGCTGGCTTGGCGGCAGAATTTTTCAACGCGGCACAGATATGGATGGCGTTGAAACCCGCATCGCCTTTGACGGCATGCTGATTGAACTGCCGGAAGGATCAAAGGCCATCCGCTTTGATGATCTGGGACGCTGAATTTAATCAGCCTGTTTTTCCGAACCCGGCCCGTTTGTCTGCCAGATGGCGCCGATAAAGGCGCCCTTGCTGCGCGGCAACAGCAGCAGCACAAGCAAAACGACAAGCGCGGACCAGAAAATCATCGCCACCCATTCAGGCCAGGAGGTGCGCTGTTCCACCATCAGCAGGGCGGGAATAACCAGATGCCCCGTAATCAGAATGGTCAGCCATGCAGGCCCGTCATCCGCCCGGATATGCCCCAGCGGTTCGCCGCAACTGGAACAGTGCGCAACCGGCTTGAGAAAAGCGCGGAACAGTTTTCCGATTCCGCAATTCGGGCAGCGCCCGGTAAACCCCCGGAACGTTGCGGTTGCAAAGGAAAGTGCGCCGTCCCGCCTCATGGATAGGGTGCCCCCCAGCGGCCATTGAAAAACAGTTCGCCTACCGGCTTGCGGCTGATCGGTCCATGCCCCTGCCCCAGCGGATAGCCAAGCGGGATCATGGCGGCCGTGCCCCATTCGGCGGGTATGCCCAATAGCTGCTTGATCTCGGGTTCTTCCGCGCAGAGCAGGGTCGTCAGCACACAGCCCAATCCTTCGGACCGGGCGGCCAGCAGCAGATTTTCCACCGCCGGGTAAACCGATCCGCCGCCGACCACCGATACACGGTCCTGCTGCGCGTCGGTCACCGCCAGCCAGGCGGGATTGAAACAGACCACGACCAGCACCGGCGCTTCATACATATGGGCGGCCAGATAGTCGCCAGCGGCAATTGTGCGCCTGTGCTTTGCGGCCTCGTCTTCGGACATTTTGGCCAGGCCCCTGGCGTAATTGGCCGCATAGGGCGCCCAATGCGCCGTATAAAGCTCGCCCATGCGCTTTTTCACCGCCGTGTCGCGCACAGCGATCATCCGCCAGGGCTGCCGGTTTCCGCCATTCGGGGCCCAGGTCGCCGCCTCGAATATGCGTTTCAGCACATCTTCAGGAATGGGATCCGGCCGCAGCCTGCGCACCGCCCGCAGCGTGCGCATCGCGTCATAAAGCTTCATGTCAGCCATGTTTTTCTCCCATTCCTTCCTCCCATAAATCCGCCGCATGCACAGCTGGTTCCGGCGGCGGGATACTCACTCCGCATCCTTTCATTGTAACAAAAATTTACAAAGCGTTTACCCATTTAATTCATTCTATCCACCACTCGATTTTAAAAGAGCGGAAAGCTTTTATCTCCATCCGTTTACATGCCGGGGGGCAACCATGTTTCGTGAAGGGATCATTGCCAAACTGGGCTTGTCTTTGGGTGCATTTGCGCTGCTGTCGCTCGTGACCGGCTTTACAATGTACAACCTGCTCGAACGATTTAATCAGGGCCTGAGCAGCATTCTCGAAGAAGCCCGGCCGCTGGATGTGGCCGCTAACGAGATGGAAATCCAGGGGCTGCAATATGGCAATGCTGTGAAGGGTTTCTTGCGTTTTCCGGACAGTGCTCATCTGGATATGACCGAGAATGCAATCGATAAATTCAAAAAATTCCACGGCATGTATACAAAGCTGGCCGTGACAGACGCGCAGCGCGCGATAGCGCAAGAAGTGGATGTGATATTTTCCAAATTTTCGAGAAAAGGCGATAATTTACTGGAACTGCAAACCGCCTATCTTGCGCAGCACAATAGTTTCATTACCAGCCTGAATGAACTTGGAGAGGAGACAATAAAAGCCGCCTCATTGGATGATGCAAAGATCAGCGGCTCCTTCCAAAACAATGCAAAACAAATGCGGCTGCTTTCCGCGATATGGGCGCAAACAAGCCAGGCCCTTGGTTTGCTTGACAAAATGGAGGCAAACCCGCTGGGCATCGCGATTGATATATTTGACCAGCCGGGATCAGAAGTTGAAGCGGGATCACTTTTTGAACAGGAAATAGTCAAGCTTGATGCCCTGCTTCAGGACTATTCACAAAACTGGCCGCAGGAAAGCAAGTCCAAATGGCTCGACGAGCTGGTAAGGCGATTTAGCGGGAAATCCGCAATGGGCCTGAACATGATCGACAATCGCAAAATGATCGGTAGCGAACTGCTCCAGTTTATTGCCTATGGAGATCAACTGAATGACATACTGGACGACAGGATACAGACCAATTCAGAAGCAGGGTTGCACATGCTCTATGAAGAACTGAAGCAGGCCATAACAACAGCCTATGGCCTGTTATTCGGCTGGATGCCAGCG
Organism: Alphaproteobacteria bacterium; assembly: GCA_023252275.1. GTDB lineage: Bacteria > Pseudomonadota > Alphaproteobacteria > UBA11222 > UBA11222 > UBA11222. The sequence continues at coordinate 667 of JAHHGO010000106.1, read as the reverse complement.
CTCGGCCTTGTCATTGCCGGCCTGCTGGTTTTCATTCTTCGCAGTGTTGTGCGTCCTGTAATGCAACTATCAAACGCCGCGGCTTCAATCAGCGAAGGCGATTTCAGCCATCGTGTCCAGGATACACAAAAGGATGAGTTGGGGCGCCTTGGCCAGGCGTTCAATATTATGGCCGGCCGGCTGCAGACGGCTTATGAAAATCTGAGCCGCAGCAATGCCGAACTGGACGCGAAGGTCGCCGAACGCACCCAGGAGCTGAATACCGCCAATACCCGGCTTAATGGCGAGCTTGAATCGCGCAAACAGACCGAGGCCGAACTGCGCGAGGCCATTCAGGCGGCGAATGCCGCCAATGAAGCCAAGACCCTATTCCTGGGGAATATGAGCCATGAATTGCGGACGCCGCTGAACGCCATCATCGGTTTTTCCGACATCATAATGGGCGAGCTGTTCGGCCCGGTCACAAATGAAAAATATATTGATTACGCAAAGGACATCAATCAGAGCGGCGCGCATCTTCTGCGTTTAATCAATGAATTGCTGGACATATCGCGCATTGAATCAGGCCATCTGAAGCTGAGTGAGGAAAATCTCGACTTGGCGGCGTCCATCGAAGAAAGCCTGCATATGCTTGAGAAACAGGCTATGGCGAGAGACGTGATTTTAT
>JAHHGO010000105.1 GCA_023252275.1 Alphaproteobacteria bacterium | reverse complement strand
GGCTGTGAAATATTTTTTTCCCGTTCTGGCGGCCCGGGTGGAAAATTATTTCCGCATCATCGCCATGATTTTATTTGCCGGCATTTTACTGGCCAGCATCTTTATCGCCAACGGGCTTGACGCCGCCGATCTGGAATATGCCTTCATGGCGGTTGTGGCGTTGCTGATCACCGCCAGCCTGGCGGGATATGCCGCCTGCCGCGTGGCGCAACTGGACACCATGCGCACCATGACCGTGGTAATCGAGACCGGCGTCCAGAATGTCACCACCGCCTATATGATCGGCGGCACACTGTTGAACGAGCCTGGGCTGATCCTGACCCCCGCAGTCTATGGCGGCATGATGTTCGTTGCCTCGGCCATCATCATCTGGCTGGCGCGGCGGCGGGCGGCGGCGGCATGATCATCCGTGCCAGCCATGCTCCAGCCAATGGGCCAGTTCCGGCTCCAGCCGCTCGTTCATGATCCCGCGATACAGCGCCAATTCTTCGTCACCCAGAATGCCCCGCCATTGGCCATGTTCGCCTTTGTTAAAGAAGGCCGCATTATCGTGCCAGGGCTGCGGCCCGATCGAAGCGGGGGCCAGAGTATCGGCATTTTCTTTCATCTGCTCGAAACTTGCCGCCGCCACCAGTTCTGGCCACAGCGCCGTATCAACCGTAATGCCCGCAGCAATGGCGATGCGCCGCATTTGACCCTCAAGATCAGCCTTCATGTCATTATAATGCAGCAAATGAATATTCGGCAGATGCCGGAATTGCCAGAATGTTTGCGCATGGTGCAGTACATTTAGCTCCAACGGCTGGCCTTCTGCGGGGATGCCGCTGGCGCTGATCCAGTTACGAAACGCCGCCTTCGCGTCGCTTGCGGGCGCCTGCAATGGGATATTACGCGCTTGCGCGGTGCGCAACATGGCCGCCAGCATCTCCGGCTTCATATTTTTGCGGTGGTTACCCATGGAAATGAACGCATCGCGGGGATCGCGCGCCACGAATAGATAGGTGACGTTATCGAAATAGGGAATGCCATCCAGGGGCGTATGGGTCTTGATGAAACGGCGATGGGTTTGCGCCTCATACACGCCGAGTATTTCCTCAATGGGTTTTGCCGGCATATCCAGCCAAGGGGTATAATCGCTAAGTCTGCGCTCGAATTTGGTTTTCTGAAAAACCAGAAGCGCGCAGATCATCTGCGTCCAGGTGGTGCCGCATTTTGGCGGCGTCGAAATAATGATGTCGCCGTCGCGGGGTTTGAACCCATCCCAGCGGCGGCTGTCCGTGGTCATATTGTCGTAGATATATTTTCGTTCCGGGCGTGCGGCTGTTGACATGATTTATACCTTCAATTTCCAGCGGTCCTTGTTGCGCACAATGCGGGCGATGGTCGGATCCATGAAATGCGCCGCCATGATATAGGTGCCGGTGTCGCAGATTTTGCCGATGATGTTGCGCCGCGCATTGGCCGAACCCGCCATATCCGTATCGGCGTGCAGGCTCCATTCCGGATAGGCGACCTGTAGCGGGTGATGGAACGCATCGCCGGTGAACAGCGCGCTGCCGCCGCCATCGGCCAGATTGATGCAGACATGACCGGGCGTATGGCCGGGGCTGGGCTCCAGCCAGATGGTGTCGTCAATGGCGAAATCGCCCTTCACCAGATCGGCGCGCCCGGCCTCGACGATGGGCAGAACGCTGTCGGGAAAGGCCCCGTCCATGGCGAAATGATCCTGATCGCCCTGCCAGTAATCATATTCCGTCTTATGAAAAATATAGCGCGCATTGGGAAAGGTCGGCACCCAGCGGCCATTCAGCAATCTGGTGTTCCAGCCGACATGATCAAAATGCAGATGCGTGCACATGACATAATGCACATCTTCCGGACTGATGCCGAAGGCCGCGATCTTCGCCAGATAATCCGTGTTCATCATATGCCAATCGGGAATGGCCTTGCGCGAACGGTCATTGCCGACACAGGTGTCGATCAATATGTTGAATTTGGGCGTGCGCACCAGATAGGTGTGCAGGCTGATATCCAGAATCCGGTCCTTCTCCGGCACCTCGCCCGCATTTTTCCTGGGCGCCAGGAAATGCGGCTCCAGCCAGTCGCGCTGGGCCTCCACCTGTTCCCAGGTGGCGGCGGGCCACATGCCGGGAACCCGAAACACCGGCCCCGCCCAATCCTGCACCCGGTCCACCGTGACATTGCCGATTTTCAGTGTTTTCATTGCCATTCAGCGATCCCCCTTCTTTTTTTATATTTTCAGTTTCCAGCGGTCCTTGTTGCGCACCACGCGGGCGATGGTTGGGTCCATGAAATGCGCAGCCATGAGATAGGTGCCGGTGTCGCAGATTTTGTTGATGATCTTGCGCCGCGAGGCTTCCGATCCCGCCGCATCGGAACAGAATGCCGTGCTCCATTCCGGATAGGCGATCTGGATCGGGTGATGGATGGCGTCGCCGGTGAATATTGCGCTGCCGCCGCCGCTTGAGAGATTGATGCACACGGAACCCGGCGTATGACCCGGCGTGGGCTCCAGCCAGATGGTATCGTCAATGGCGAAATCGCTTTTCACCAGATCGGCGCGCCCGGCCTCAACCACCGGCAATACGCTGTCTTCGAACGATCCGTCCATGGCGTGGCCGTCCTTGTCGCTCAGCCAATGCTCATATTCGGTTTTGGCAAAAATATAGCGCGCATTGGGAAAGGTCGGCACCCAACGGCCATTTTCCAGTTTGGTGTTCCAGCCGACATGATCAAAATGCAGATGCGTGCACATGACATAATGAATTTCTTCGGGCTTGGCGCCCAGCGCCGCAATCTTCGCCAGATAATCGGAATTCATCATATTCCAGGCGGGCAGGCTGTTGCGTTGCTTGTGATTGCCGACACAGGTGTCGACCAGAATATTATGTTTGGGGGTGCGGATCAGAAAGCTGTGCAGGCTGGCCTGAAGCACGCCTTTTTTCATTTTATCCGTAGGCAGAAGAAAATGCGGCTCCAGCCAGCCGCGTTCGCCTTCGATGGCGTCCCAGGAACGGCCCGGCCAGAAGCTGGCCACATCGAAAAGGTTTCCCGCCCATTCCTGCACCCTGTCCACGGTGACATCGCCGATTTTCAGCGTTTTCATCCTGTCCTCCCCTTTATGTTTTTTTGATTATGCGGAACGTAACCCCTCGCGCGTCACTTGCCCATCGGTTTCGTTCAGCCCGCGTTCCAGCCGGTCGAACATCAGATCAATCTCTTCTTCGGTGATGATCAGCGGCGGGCACAGCGCCAGCGTATCGCCGATGGCGCGCACGATCAGGCCATTGGCCTGCGCCCATTTCTGGCCCATCAGGCCTATGCCCTGTGCGGGTTTGAAGGCGCGTTTAGTTGGCTTATCCGCCACCAGTTCGAGCGCGCCGATGAGGCCAACGCCGCGCGTCTCGCCGACCAGCGGATGCGCCGCCAGATTTTTCAGCCGCTTCTGAAACAGCGGCATGACCCGGCGCACCCTGCCCACAATATCCATCCGCTCATACAATTCGAGTGTTTTCAGCGCCACAGCGCAGCCCAGCGGATGCCCGGTATAGGTAAAGCCATGCCCGAAATTACCGTTGCGGCGGCTGCCCTCGGCAATCGCCGCATCCATAAATTCCGGCAGAATGACCGCGCCGATGGGCACATAGGCCGAAGACAGCGCCTTGGCCAGCGACATGCTGGTGGGGCGCAGGCCGAATGTTTCCGCGCCAAACATATTGCCGGTGCGGCCAAAGCCGGTGATCACTTCGTCATCGATAAACAGAATGTCATATTTGTCCAGCACCGACTGAATTTTTTCAAAATAATCCGCCGGCGGAACAAGCACTCCCGCCGCGCCCATAATCGGCTCTGCAATGAATGCGGCGATAGTGTCCGGGCCTTCGCGCTGGATCATCTCATCGAGATTCTTGGCCAGCCGGGTCGAGAATTCAGCTTCGCTTTCGCCGTCATTCGCAAAGCGGTAATAATGCGGGCAATCCGTATGCAGAATATTGGCGATGGGCAGATCCCAGTCGGCATGCAGATGCGGCAGGCCGGTCAGGCTGGCGGTGGCCACTGTCACGCCGTGATAGGCCTTGATGCGGCTGATCACTTTTTTCTTTTTCGGCCGGCCGGTAATATTGTTGTAATACCAGACCAGCTTGAGCTGCGTGTCATTGGCCTCGGAGCCGGAGCCGCAGAACGACACCTTGCCCGCCTTGAACGGCATCATGGCCTTGAGTTTTTCGGCCAGTTCAATGGCGCCCTCATGCCCCTTGCCGCCAAACACATGATAAAAGGGCAATTTGTGTAATTGCGCCGTGGCGGCCTCGATCAGTTCCTTTTCATTGAAACCCAGCGACGTGCACCACAGCCCCGCCATGCCTTCAATATAGCCATTGCCCTCCCGGTCAAACACATAGACCCCTTCGCCGCGATCAATCAGAAACGGCCCGGCCTGCGGAAAGCTGGCCATATTGGTATAGGGATGCAACACACTGGCGACATCGCGGGCTTCAAGGGAGTTAGGCAATAGCGGCATGATGGGCTCCTCAAAAAATCTGCCCCCAGAATACCCCGTCCGCCGCATCAGGCCAGAACTTTCTCCATCGCCGCGATCTGTTCATCGATGGAAATGGTCAGAAAGGATGTGATCTCCAGCTGCCGGTCTTCATAAATATCGCGGTCCGGATATTCCTTTTGCCGCAATTCGATAGCCGCATCGCGCTGATGGAGCAGGATGCAGATTTGCGGATAGAATAATTGCAGCATGGCCCCGATCCACAGATTGGCGGCCAGGCAGGGAAAGGTGTGATCCACTTTGAAATGATCGATCAGTTTGATCACATCGCGGGCGCGGTAAAAAGTTTCGCCGGTCACCCAGCGATTGACGCCGAACAGCGCCATGGGAATGCCATTCGGATCCATAGATATGCAGATAATATGCGCGATGGCGTCCTTGTCCATCGGGCGCTGCCAGTCGCCGGTATAAGGCGCGGGCGCAACGCCCGGCGCAATGCCGCCCGCGCGCATGAAAGTATGGAAATGGCCATGTTCGCCGGTATGGCCGCGATGGGCGTGATAATAATATTGGCTGAAGGTTTCCCGGTCAAAGACATCGCCCTTGGGGAAATGGTTCCATTGATAAAAAGTATCCTGATGCGCCAGAATCTGGCCCACCACATTGGCCCCGGTTTTTTGCAGCAGGCGGTGGCATTCCCGCACCTGCCGGCCGGCCCGCGCCATTTTTTTCAGCCGGTCCCTGGGCAGGCTATGCATTAATTCCATCAGATCCATCAGGCGGAACCCTTTACGCTCATAAATCCGCCGCATTTTAGCACATTCTTAAGTGGTGACGCCGCAATTTTGACCGCTTTTACCGGCAGGCTTGCGCATGCTGATACTTGCCTGTAAATCACCCAACTTCGCCCTGTTTCGTTCACTCACCACAGCCGGTTCCGCCGGCCCCGCTTAACCCAACCCATGCAGGAGAGTTTTATGAAAGTCAGTAAATTTGGCCGGCGCGCATTTGCCCTGGCAGTTGTGTTTTCCGGCGCCATTGCGGGCCAGGCGCTGGCGCTGGAGCCGGGCGACGCCGCCGCGGGCGCAAAGGTCTTCAAAAAATGTCAGGCCTGCCATTCCATCGTGGCGGCGGATGGCAACAAGATCGGCCCCAATCTGCATGGCGTGATTGGCCGCAAGGCGGGCACGCAGGAAGGCTTTAATTATTCCGATGCGATGAAGGCGTCCGGCATTGTCTGGGACGAGGCCAGCATCGAAAAATATCTGCGCGATCCCAAGGGGTTTGTTCCCAAAAACAAAATGGCTTTTGTGGGCCTGAAAAAGGATTCCGATCTGGCCAATGTGCTGGCCTTTATCAAGGCAGAATCCGGTAAATAACCCGTCCCGTAAAAATACGGACCGCAAGATTGAACCCGTCAGTTAACTGACGGGTTCAGTTTTTTCACTTCTTTTCACTATAGAATTTCGCCGCGCCCGGATGCAGCGGCGCGGATATGCCGTCCTTTGCAAGCCCCGCGCGATTAATGCTGGCGAAGCTTGAATGCAGCTTTTTCACCGCGTCAAGATTGCCCGCGACCGCCTTGACCAGCGCATAGGCGTCGGCGTCGCTGAGCCTGGCCGACGCCAGCAGAATGACGCGCAGGCCAATGCTGGATACATCCGACGCAAGGCCGGGATAGCTGCCCTTGGGGATGCTCACCACGGAATAATAGGGTTTGGCGGCTATCAGCTTTTCCGCATTTTCGCCACTGACTGGAATGATCTTCATCGCACAGCTGCGCATCGCCAGCGCCACATTCCGGTCCGGCGTGGCGCCCGCCATCGCGATTGCGTCCAGCTTGCCGCTGCACAGCGCCTTGATGGCTTCGGCTTCCGGCAGTTCGGACGCCAGTTTGAATTTTCCCAGATCCCAGCCCATCGCCGCCAGCAGATCATCCATCGCGGCGCGGCGCCCGGCGCCGGTTTTGCCAATGTCGATCTGTTTGCCAGCCAGATCATCGGGCGTTTTGATGGCGCTATCGGCGCGCGCCAGCAGAACAAGCGGCGAGCCGCCAAACGACATCAGCGCGCGCATATCCTTGATGGCCTTGCCGGCGTCAAACTGGCTCACGCTGCCAGCATAGGCATGATGCTGCCAGTCGGACTGGGCCAGCGCCAGATCAACCCGCCCGGCCTTGAGTTCCTGCAGATTGGCAACCGTACCCTTGCTGGTTTCAATGGCGCAGCGCAGCCCCCCGGCTGCGGCCGCCGCATTGACCTGGGCGCAGATTCCTCCGCCCAGCAGAAAATAACCGCTTGTCACGGTCCCCGTCGCCATCACCAGCCGGTTCACATCCTTAGCCGCGGCAGGGCCGCCAAAGACCGGTAATAGCGCTATAAGCATCTGAAATATTTTATTAAAGTTCAATGCTTGACGGTGCATTCAGGATATCCTTTTGCAGATGTCATTATGGTCCTGCCGCGTATGGCGATGCAGCATTAGTGCTTATTACCTATTATCCAGGCAAATTACACTTTCAATTGTGCAGACAATTTTGTCTGGAGTTCGGGGCAGACATGAAAAACTTGCTTTTTGACGCCTCTATATCAATATCTGAAGTAATTATTCATCACGCTTTCCTATTATTCCTGCAGGTTCCACGGTTTGATTAACTCCTGGTAAATGATCGCATGCCATAAATCGGAGTGAAAAAATCAGCGCGAAATTATTTTATAACGGCCCGGCAAAATGGACTATCAACACAACCTGGCACAAGAGTTTCTTGAATTTGTCGAACAGCAGCCGCGCCAGTCGCTGCAGCAGCTTCTATCGCGCGTGTTGCAAAAATCCAGGCTGCTGACCGGCGCGGAAGCAGGCACCATCTTCATCATCCGGCGCAAACGCGGCGGCGCCTATTTACAGGCCGTCAACGCCCAGAACGACCGCATTCACGTCAATGCCGCGGATTTTGAGGTTCCGGTAAGCAATAAAACCATCTCTGGTTATGTCGCCGCAACCGGAGAGACAGTGATCCTTGATGATGTCTATGGCATCGGCGCCGGCAAACCCTATTCATTCAATCCAGCCAACGAGGCGAAAAATTATAAATCCGTCACCATGCTGTGTTTTCCGCTGAAAAATTATACCAACCATGTCATTGGGGTGGTGCAGTTGATCAACCGGATTGGGCCGGACAAGCAGCCGATTCCGTTTGATCCGCATATGGCGGCGATTGTGGCGCCGGTCGCGCGCGTGGTCGGCGCAAGCATAGAACGCACCGACATGATGGATCAGATCCGTCTTAAAAATAAAGTGCTGCAAAACCGCAACCGGCAACTGGCCGAACAGCGCGGCCATATCGTTAATCTGCAGGAACAGACCGAAGGAGCGTTTCTGTTGTCGGTTGGCCTGCTGGCGCGCGCCGCCGAAATTCATGATGAAGGCACCGGCAATCACATTGTCCGCACCAATGAATACAGCTATTTCATTGCCCGCCATCTGGGCATGCCAAAGCAATTCTGTGATGAAATTCATTACAGCGCGCAGCTTCACGATGTCGGCAAGATGAGCGTGGACCAGGCGGTGCTGAAGAAAAAAGGCCGGCTGGATGATGCAGAGCGGGCCGAAATGGACCGCCACACAACCTATGGCCATCAGATTTTATGCGATTCGCCGCGACTGCAACTGGCCGCGGAAATCGCGCTCAGCCACCATGAAAAATGGGCGGGGACCGGTTATCCCAACGGACTTGGCGGTAAGGATATTCCCATATCCGCGCGCATTGTGCAGGTCGCCGATATTTATGACGCGTTACGATCCGAGCGCCCCTACAAGGCCGGGTTCAGCCACGAACAGGCGACGGATATTATTTTGCATGGCGATGACCGGCTGGACCCGCGCGAGCATTTTGATCCGCAACTGATCGAATTATTTGCGGACCTGCATCTGGGCTTTGCCCGTATCTGGGACGAATTGAAAGACCCGCCAGCCACCGCCGCTTCCTGATCCGGCGTAACACCCCAAAAAAATTCTCCCGCTGCGCATAAAGGCCGCATCCGAAACACAGGATGCGCGTGCCGAAACCTGCCCCTATAAGCCGCGCGGCGCATGATTTTATGATATAATTCCTAAATATTTTGACTAATTTCCTATTATATGTTTATATACCCATAACAGGCCTTTTTATAATCTCTATTTACGTGTATTTTATATATTAATCTCTTATTACGTGCATTGCCGCTTTGGTGCTCTGCCATCCGACCATCCTGGACGCCTGTTGATGAACGCATTGATGCACATAATGCCCCGCATTCCGGCCTGCCTGTTCTGCTGCCTGGTTTTCTCCGTGCAGGCGGTCATGGCCGCGCCTTCCGGCCGGCATTTGCAGGGGCCGGTGCAGGCCATTGTCGAGCGGGTTATCGACGGCGACACGCTGATGGTGCGCGCGCGCATCTGGCTGGATCAGGAAGTGCGGGTGAATGTGCGCATTGCGCATATTGATACGCCGGAGCTTGCGGCGCGATGCGCCAGGGAGCGCGAAAGAGCCCTTCAGGCGCGGGATTTTATTCAGGCCATGCTGTTCGCGGACGGGCAGGCGGAGCCGATGATCATGCTGAGCGATATTGCCCAGGACAAATATGGCGGCCGCGTTCTGGCGCGCGTTACTGGCGCTGCGGGCCGCGATATGGCGCAGGCGCTGATGCAGGCCGGATTTGCCACAGCCTATGACGGCAAAAAACGCGCGGACTGGTGCAGCGGCTTCAAGCTTTAGCGCAGCAATGTTCAGCCGGCTTTTTTACGGCGGCTTTTCTGGCCGAGGCCCATTTGTTTGGCCAGCGTTGATCGCGCCTGGGCGTAATTGGGCGCCACCATTGGATAGTCTTTTGGCAGGCCCCATTTGGCGCGATATTCATCCGGGCTCATATCATAATGGGCGCGCAGATGCCGCTTCAGGGATTTGAATTTTTTTCCATCCTCAAGACAGACAATATAATCGGAAGACACCGAACGCTTGACCGCAATAGCGGGCTTTAAGGGTTCATTTTCATTTACCACCACGCCCTGGGACACATCCGCCAGCGACACATAGACCTGCTGAATCAGACTGGGCAGTTCAGCGGCGGATATTTCATTATTGCCGACATAGGCGGAAACAATCTCAGCCGTCATGTCGATAAGCGCG
>JAHHGO010000104.1 GCA_023252275.1 Alphaproteobacteria bacterium | reverse complement strand
TAAGCTAGGGAGTGTTGTAAACTTCCTCAGAGACAAAAGCGGCGTCAGCGCTGTACTGATTGCCTTGATATTGCCTGTTCTGCTCGGATTTCTCGGGCTGGGGATCGATGCCGGCATGTGGTACAGCCGCAACCGCGAAATGCAAACCATCGCCGATTCAGCAGCCATTTCCGCGGCGCTTACACAGGTTGCCAGCGGCAATGAAGATTCGGCAATCGAAATAGGCCGGGCTGATGCCGTTCGCAGCGGCTTTGATGATGCGGCCGGTGATCTTGACATCACCATCAACCCGGCCGGTAATGCCTTAGTCAGGCTGCGCGAGCCGCAAGGCGCGTATTTCAGCTCAATGTTCCTGCAAGAGCCGGTCGTTATCGAGGCGCGCGCCGAGGCCGGCCCCGTCACCTCTGTTGAAACTGGCGACACTTATTGCATGCTTGGGCTTGACCCCAGTCTTGATAAAGTGGTGGAGTTTATCGGCGACTCTCAGGCTCAGATCAAATGTGGTGTTGCATCCAATTCCGTCAGCGCCAGCTCCCTCTATATGAACGGCAACGCCCAGCTTCAGATCGATCCGGAAGACCTGGCGGTCAAAGGACAGAGCACAAAAATGGGCAGCTCTCAATTGCAAACCTTAAACCCGCCCAAGCTGGGTGACGGCGGCGTTGATCCGTATACGGCGCTGACGGTTCCTTCCGGCTCGTGCGATCATAACAATTACCAGATCAACAATCAGGCGAACATAACCCTGAACCCCGGCCGTTACTGCAACGGAATCAAGCTGAACAATGCATCGAACGTCACGTTCAATCCGGGCGTCTATGTTATCGACAAGGGCACGTTCCAGTCATCGCTCAGCACCTCCGCCAGCGGTACCGGTGTAACCTTCATCTTCACCGGCACCGGCAGCAATTACGCCAATATGCACTTCTCCGGCAGCTCGCAAATGGAGTTTTCGGCGCCGGCAACGGGCGCGTATAAGGGGGTGCTGTTCTATCAGGATCGCGAATCTCCGTCCTTCGTTGGCGGCAGCCAGAACCTGTACAAGAACCAGATTGTCGGCAGCACGCAGCTTGAACTGACCGGCGCGATGTATTTCCCGGCGCAAGAGCTCAGCTTTGAAGGCAGTGCGCAACTGCAGTCGGGTGATAACTGTCTTCAGGTCATTGCCCGCAAGATCACCTTCATAGGCAGCTCCCAGATTCAGTCCGATCTGTGCACCGGAAGTGAGCAGGGCACCGTCAGTCATATATATGGCGTGTCCCAGATGGTTCGTCTGGTGGACTAGTTACCCCCATGTTAGACTCGCCCCCTGCCTGAACAGACCAGGGGGCGAGAGATGGGTGAAGTTACCGGCATCGCAAAGCGTGAGCGGCCACGCGCGCCAATGCGGCAATTAACCGAAGCCGAAATCAATCTTGAAACTGGTCTGGCCGATGATTTTCGCGGCGCCGTGCGGGGCCGGCAGGTGACGGTGCTGACCGAGGAAGGCTGGCAGGCCGCCTGCGCTGAACTGGGCGAAAAACTGCCCTGGACCACACGGCGCGCCAATCTGCTGGTGCGCGGCGTGGATCTGACTGGCCGGGTGGGGACAAGGCTGAAAGTCGGCGAGGCGGTTCTGGTCATTACCGATGAATGCGATCCCTGTTCCGTCATGGAGAAAGCCCGCAAGGGGTTGCGCAAGGCGCTGGCGCCTGGCTGGCGGGCGGGGGCCACCTGCCGGGTGGCGCGCGCCGGGCGGGTGCGGCTGGGGGATCAAGCCGAATTACAGGAAATATAATCGCCCGGTCAATCCGGATGCGGGAAAAAACTGCCCGGTCAGGCGCCTAACCTTCCAAAAATCTACATTATAAATCAATAGCTTGAATTTATTCTAGTGTGGCACAGGGCTTGCTCCGTCAGGATCAGTTGATAATTGATAGCGAGCTTTCACATGATTTCGACCCAGCACCTTCACGCCACCGCAACCTATCTGGTTGCCCGTGATGGGGCGCCAGCTGCCCTGACTTTTGCCGCCAACGGATTACAGGCGATGATAGAGGCCGGTCATCAGGCACTGATTCCGGACTGGCAAGCGCTTTATGCGCTGGTCGAGGACGCGGCGAAAGGACGCCTGACCGGGCTTACCCCCACTATCCATTAAACTGCATTATTGAACGGAATTATTCCGCCGGCAGCGCCAGCTTTTCGGGGTGATTTACACGCGGATCCGGCGCGGCGGGTTTGATCAGCCCCAGCCGCACGCCCACCCGGGTGATCGCCGCAATGGCACAGTCGATCTGTTCATCCGTATGCTGCGCATTGACGCTGGATCGCAGCAGCGCCAGGCTTCCCGGGGTGGCCGGCGGCAACGCAAGATTCAGATAAACACCTTCCGCCAGAAGATATTTCCAGAAGGTCACGGCGCATTCCCGGTCCGGCATCTTTACCGCCACCACCGGATTGGGTTGCGGCCCAAGTAAAAATCCGGCCTTTTGCAGCCCCCGATACAATCTCAGCCCATTTGCACGCACCCTGGCCCCTAACGAGGGATCCTTTTGGATGCGATGCAGCGCCGCGGAAACCGTCGCCACAATGGAGGGCGGCAACGAAGCTGTGAACATATAAGGCCGCGCCGCGACGCGCAGTAAATCAAATCCTTCAAGATCAGAAACCGCAAATCCGCCCATGGCGCCCAGACTTTTGCTGAAAGTGCCTACCACAAAATCAACATCCGCCTCGACCCCCGCGGCTTCGCACTGGCCGCGTCCGCGCGCGCCCAGAACGCCCATGGAATGCGCCTCATCGACAATGAGATAAGACCCGGACTCCCGCTTGACGGCGGCGATTTCACGCAGCGGCGCGGTGTCGCCCAGCATGCTGTAAATGCCTTCGGTCACAATGATCCGGCAGCCGGGCTTGTCTTTCAGGCGGGCAATACGCCGCGCCAGATCATCGGCGTCATTGTGGCGGAAACGGATAACTTCAGCGCTGCTCAACCGGCAGGCGTCATAGATCGAGGCGTGACTGTCAGCGTCAATGAACAGATGATCCTCGCGCCCGGCCAATGCCGAGATCAGACCCAGATTGGCCTGATAGCCAGTTGAAAACACCATGGCTGTGCGCTTGCCATAAAAATTTGCAAGCTGGCTTTCCAGCGAGGCATGCCCTGTATAGGTGCCATTTGCGATGCGCGAGCCCGTAGTGCCGGTCCCTGATTCGCGCAGCATATGGACCCCTGCCTCGATACAATCCGCGTCAAAGGTCAAACCGAGATAGTTACTGGTGCCGAACAGCAGCACACGCTTGCCGCCGACCATGCCTTCGACAGGCGAGTTTATTTCGTCAAAGCGCACTTCAAGCGGATTCTGACCATTCGCGGAAAGTTCCGCCAGGGTGTTCCGTATATCCGCAAACTTGTCGAAAATGGACATCAGGCCGCGTCTTTCATAATTGCTTCAATGGCTTTGGTCAGATCGTGGATGGTCTCGACATCGGCAATCTGATCCAGCGGAATCAGGATGTCGAAGCGCTCCTCCAGCTCCATCACGAAGTCCATTATGGCCACCGAATCCAGACCCAGGTCGCGCGCGATCCGTGTCCCATCCGAAACCGGAACCCCAGATGAAATCATGCTGGATAGCACTTCGATGATCTGCGACCCCACCGTTTCCATTAACTGCGCCAATATCCTCTACCCCCGCCAGGATGCGTCACACATCCACCAGTCCAGCTACTTAACAAATCCCCATCAAATCCGTAACAAAAATATAACCGGCGCAGTTATACACTTTGCCGGTATCGAATATCTCGATTCTTCGGGTATTTTTAGCCCGTCGTCAATCCAGCTGATGGCTGTTTGCCCTGCTGAAGAGCCATCCTTGCGCCTGATACCAGCCGATTGTTTCCCGGAAGCCACAGTTTAGGCCGATTTCTGACCGCCACAGCGCAACGGGCGGCTGCTTTGCGGGCGACGAAGACCAATCCGCATGAAGAATTTCCCGGCTCTTGGGTATGGTTAGCATCACTGGAGATCTGCTGATCTGCCCCCGGATGGAGCCCAGCACTCCCGCCAGCCGCACCCCCCATGCCGGAAGCGGCAGAGCGACGGGCCGGATGCCCAGCGCCTGCGCCGCCGCCGCTGTGATTTCCTCCCACGAGTAGCCATCCTGGCGGGCATCGGTAATTTCATACTGCGCGCCGCCCGCGCCCTGCGCGCAAACCGCCGCAACAGCCGCCGCCAGATCCCTGGCATGCACCAGGCCGATGCGCGCATTCCTGCCCCCAAGCCGTGGCGCGACGCCCAGGCTGACCGCCTTCAACAGACCAAAGGTTTCCACATCCCAGGGGCCATACACCGCCGAAGGCCGCAGGATCATCCATTCATGCGGCGGTGTCAGACGGGCGCGGATGATTTCCTCGGCGGCGTTCTTGCTGGATGCGTAATGCGACAGTTGCGGCTCCCGCGCCGCCATGGAGGACACAAGCAGCAGACGCAATGCGCCGCCCTGCGCATTAATGGCGGCAATCAGATTGGCCGTGCCCTGCGCATTCACCCGGTGAAAATCCTGCGCGCTGCGCGCCTTGATCAGGCCCGCCGCATGCACAATCCGGTCCGCGCCTGTGATGAGCGCCCGCAGCGCATCCGGATCAGACAGATCGCCGGGAACAACTTCAAACGTCAAATCGGAAAATTGTTCATGCACCGGATAGGCGCGCGCCAGAATACGCACCCGCCAGCCATTTTGAATCAGTGCACGGACAATATACCGGCCCAGAAATCCGGTTGCGCCCGTGACCGCAACCAGTCCGGTCACGGCCTATGCCTGCCGGTGCGCATTTGTTGGCGCGCCGGAGCCGTCAGCCCCCGATAAATAGAATTGGCGCGCCTGGGTGCGGCTGAGCTTGCCCGATGAAGTCTGCGGCAAACTATGCGGCGCCACCAGCATGACCTCGCAATCCAGCCCGGCGCGAACGCGGATGGTCTCTATGATGGCCTGACGCAAATCCTCGCGTTCGCTTTCATTGGTTTTACGGCAATGCGCCATCAGCACCACACGCTCTGCCGCCGCCTCGTCAATGGAAAACGCCGCCACATCGCCACTGCGCACCCCATCAACTTCCTGTTCCACAGCCCATTCCAGATCCTGCGGCCAGACATTGCGGCCATTGATCAGGATAAGGTCCTTGCTGCGCCCGGTAATCACCAGAGAACCACCGATTAAATATCCAAGATCCCCTGTATCCAGCCACCCATCCTGTGACAGCGCCCGCGATGTTTCCTCGTGATTGCCGAAATATTCCTGCATCAGGCTCGGTCCCCGCACCATCACGCGCCCGGCCATGCGCTCGCCAAGCAGATTACCGTCCGCATCGCGAATTTCCAGTTCATGCCCAGGCAGCACCTTGCCGCAATTAACAAAGCTGCGGCTGCGCGGCCCCGCTGCGCCATTGCGTTTTACAGGCTCGGCAATTGCTGCGGCCTCAAGCTGGTCAAGATCGACATGATCGGTCTTGATGCCAGTCGCCAGCGGTGCAAAGCTGATGGCGAGCGTGGCTTCGGCCATGCCATAGCTGGCCACAAACGCCTCGCGGCGAAACCCGTCCGGCGAAAAACTTTCCGCAAAATTCGACAGCACCTTTTCGCGGATCATGTCGCCGCCAATGCCCGCCACGCGCCAGCGTGATAAATCAAGATTATCAGCACGCACCCCGCTCGCCGCGCGCCGCGCGCATAAATCATATCCAAAGGATGGGCTGAACGACAAAGTGCCGCCATTGCGTGAAATCAGCGTGGGCCAGATCATCGGGCGGCGGGCAAATTCCCGCGTTGCAACATAATCGACCGGCATTTGCGTGGTGACCGGCACCAGCAGAAATCCGACCAGCCCCATATCATGATAAAATGGCAGCCATGAAACACAGCGATCGGTCGCGATAATTTTCAGGCCATGCTGTGTGATGGCGCGGCAATTGCTCATCAAAGCGCGCTGCGTTACCGCAACGCCGAGCGGAAACCGCGTGCTGCCGGAAGAATATTGCAGATAGGAAAGGTGTTGCGGCGTAATTTCCGGCAGCGGCGCGCCGTCATCCACAAAGCCATCAAAAATTTCCAGCGTGCCGGCGGCTTTCAGTCCGAGGCCGCTGGCCGCTTCTTGCGTCATCTCCAGCAGCGCGCCGGGACTTAGCACCGCGCTGGCGCCCGAGCTTTCGATCATCCGGCGGATATGGCTGATATAACCGGCCTTGCCGCCAAAGGCTGTTGGCAGAGGCATGGCTGCGGGCACAAGGCCCGCATACTGACTGGCGAAAAACGCCAGCACGAAATCCGCATCCGTATCGGCCAGAATCGCCACGCGCTCGCCCTGCGCAAGTCCTGCGCTGCGCATGCGCCGCGCCAGGCTGCGCGCCTGCTTGCGCAAGTCGCGATAGCGCAATGTCTGAAGCAGATCGCCCTTGCCCGAATAGAAGTCCAGACCCGCATTGCCCAGGGCCGCATAATCCAGTGCTTCTGTCAGGGTGGCAAAATCCGCGGGCCGGTAAACTCCGCCAGAATAATTGGCGGGCAGTAACTCATTCATAGACTATTATCTCCCGGTCCCGGCTGATCGCGGGACTTTTATCCAACCCACTCAGTACGCCTTTTACGCCGCCGCGCTGTTCCGGTGAAGCCATTTTTCAGCAACCACAAGCTGACCGGCAAGATTTGTCAGTGAAGCGATCACCATGGCTATCCCCGCACCCATCAGTCCGTACCAGGAACATAAAAAGAACATCGACACGATATACAGCGCAGTCGTCGCCACACGAACTTTTAACGCCGCCAGCGCCTGACCGGAAGATATCAGCATCGGCTCCAACGGAAAAGACCATAGCCGAAGCGCCACCGCAATCGCCAGCAACACCATCACGCCATAGGCCGGGATGAAATTCTCTCCCGCTATCACATGCAGCAGCCACTGCCCCGCAAGTATCAGAATGCCGGTCAATGTGGCGGCTCCAACACCCGCCAGCGTCGAAGCGCGCAGCATAAAGCGGCGCATTTCCCGGAATGCCTTGCGCGCCGCCAGCCGGGCAAGTTCCGGATAGATGGTTGGGGTCATCAGTTTAACCGGCGCATTGACCCCCTCGGTCAACTGGCGGGCAATCCGGTACAGCGCGGCGGCGGGCGCGCCCAGCATGGCGCCAACAGCCAGCGTGCCAAAATGCGTGAGCACAAGCTGCAGGCTGGTGTTCAGATTGGCCGACCAGACAAACCCCCAGACTTTGCGATCGGGTTTCCAGTTCTGCTCCACCGTCAGGCTGGGGGGCAATTCCGTGGCCAATTTGTTCTGGCGCCGTAATTCCCGCGCCGACAATGCGATCAGAACCAGACAGGGAATGATTTCGGCCAGCATCCATATCACCAGATAGGCGGCCAGCCCCGCGCCATAAATATAGGCGGCTGCGGTCCCAATCAGCTTGATAAGCGCGCCCAGGCTGCTTTGGGCGGCCGTCAGGTCAAAGCGGTCAAACAGGCGCAATATGCCGGTGCTGGTGGCAATATCGAAAAACACCACCGAAAAGGCGTAATAAAAGGCGAGTTGTGCGGTTTCCGCCGTCCAGCCAAACAAATCGGCCGCGAGCGGAATGCCCAGCAAGGCAAGCCCCAGCCCCGCCAGCGCACCATAGGCGTCCAGACGCATCGAAAACCCCAAAATGCGCCGGAAATCACCGCGCCGCGCTTCATTCAGGGCCGGTGTGCCATAGGTCAATACAACCTGCCAGGACTGAAATTTTGTAATATCCCCAATGGCTTGCGTATAGGTATGGATCAATATGAGGGTGCCGAACGCCTCCAGGCTCAGTCCGCGCGCCGCCAGCGCCAAAAATCCCAGGCTGAACACGGCATTGGCCGCCTTACCGCCCAGAAGCATAGAACTATTGCTGATCAGACGCCGCAACAGCGTGTCAGCTTTCCAGCTTCGCCAGATATGCCGCCAGTCACGTCCTGGGCGCGCGCCCGGCTGGCCTGTCTGCTGGGGGGGCTTGTCCTGCTCCATGTCCGTCCGGCGTTCCTGATTTCCAAATTCAACGTGACGCAATCCCGTCACGCTTTACAGTAAATGCCGGGCGGGCGCCGTATATTACATATTTATTATTTCAGGCGGATTCGGTCCATGCTACACAGAACAGCAATGGGCCGGGCTTGTAGCGCCGTGAAATTTGTTCAGGGTGGTTGGGAATTTTATGAAAGCTGTCATCTTGAGCGCCGGTCAGGGACGGCGGCTGCTGCCCTATACCGCCCATCAGCCCAAATGCATGGTGCCCATAAATGGCCGCCCGCTGCTGGAATGGCAATTGCGCTCCATGCTGGATACGGCCGTCACCGAGATTGTGATCGTGACCGGCTTCATGGCCCAGACGGTGGAGACTTTCGCCGCCGGGCTGCGGATGCGCGGGCTAGCGGTGCGCACCTTGTTTAATCCGTTCTTTGCCGTTTCCGACAATCTGGCCAGCCTTTATCTGGCCTGTGACGAACTGCGCGATGGCGGCATCATCCTCAATGGCGACACTTTGTTTGAACCGGCCGTGCTGCACACTTTACTGCGCGAGGCCAAGGCCCCGGTAAATGTCACCATCGACCGCAAAGCCCGTTATGATGATGACGACATGAAAGTGCAGATTGACGGCCTGCGGCTATGCGCCATCGGCAAGACCCTTGCCCCTGAAGACACAAACGGCGAATCGATTGGCATGCTGTATCTGATGCCGGATGGCGCCGCGCTGATGAAATCCGCCATGGAAACAGTGTTACGCGAAACCGATGGCTTCCGGCGCTGGTATTTATCGGCGGTGGACATGCTGGCGAAAAATGATTTTGGCGCTGTCGCCGCTGTTTCCATCGAAGGGCTGGGCTGGAGCGAGGTTGATTGCCCCGCCGACATGACCCGTGCGGGATCACTGGTGCGCGGATTTGCAGCCCGGCAGAAAAAATCCAGAACGGCTTCAGCCTGACAGGCTCAGCCTGATCCTAATATTTCGGTAACCAGCGCAAGATCTTCGGGCTTGTCCACATCGATCGCGGCCTGCGCATAGGGCAGCCTGACAACGTCAATCCGCGCGCCGCATTTGCGCCCCAGCCGTTGCAGCGCCTGATCCAGATCAAGCCGGCCCAGCGCAAAGCGCAGCAGAGACATTACCCCCAGCGCCGCCATCAACCATATCGGGTTCTTGCGATTGGCCTCAATATGACGCCAGAACGACACCACGCCGCGCGCATTTGGAGTGAGCAATAAAAACAGGTTCGCCCCGCTGAAGGCACTGCCACGAAACCGCATATAGGTCCGCAGGCTCTGCGGATAGGCTGCGCGAATGACGGCTTCCTCGACAATCGCCGCCGCCGCATCCGCCGCCGGCGCGGCATGCTCCAGCAGATAAGAGATCATCTCCCCGCTCAGCAGCGGATGATCGCCGGTTGTCACCAGCAGCGGCCAGATATTATCCGTATCCTGAATAATCGTCAGAACGCTCTGGCTGGGCGTTGCCGCTGATGCAATCACACGCACCCGCCCTGATACGGCCTGCGCCGCGATCAGCGGCAGATCAAGCGCCAGTTCCGGCCTTTCAATCGAAATCAGAATATCGCCTATATGTTCGCAATCCAGCAGGGTTTGCACAACGCGCGCCAGCATCGGCTGGCCCCCAGCGGGAAGCAGCGCCTTATGCGAAACGCCTGCGGCAATCGTCAGCGCGTCGGGTGCGCCCCTGCTGCCGGCCAGAA
>JAHHGO010000103.1 GCA_023252275.1 Alphaproteobacteria bacterium | reverse complement strand
GCCCAACAGCATTTCGCTTATAGTGCTTGCCGTACTGGGCGCTGTCTTCATGCTATATTGGGCCCGGGCCTTTTTCATACCGCTGATGTTTGGCATGATGATCAGCTATGCGCTTTCGCCGCTCGTCAACTGGATGCAGAAATGGAAATTTCACCGCGCTCTCGGGGCCGCCATAGTGTTAATCGGCATCGTGGGGGGAATAGGCTCTCTGACCTATTCACTCAGCGATGAAGCTGCGGCGACGATAGAAAAATTGCCCGACGCCGTGCAGAAGTTTCGTCAGACCCTGCGCAAGGAACAGCGGACGCCGGATAGCGCGATCAAGAAAATGCAAACCGCCACCGCCGAGCTGGAACAGGCGGCGCGCGGCGCCCCAACTCCGTCTGCCGCCCCGCCTGAGGGAGTGACCCGGGTGCAAATTGAAAAACCCAGGCTTAATATCCAGGACTACCTGTGGGCCGGAATGATGGGTGCGGCCGGATTTACAGGTCAGGTCGTCGTGGTAATATTTCTCGCCTATTTTCTGTTAGTTTCCGGCGACAGTTTCCGGCGCAAACTGGTCAGGATCAGCGGCCCCACCTTCGCAAGGAAGAAAATCACGCTCCAGGCAATGGATGAAATCACCGGCCAGATACAGAATTATTTGCTGGTGCAGCTATTCACCAGTTTTCTTGTGGGGGTGGCGAGCTGGATCGCATTTCTCTGGATCGGCCTGGAGCATGCCGCTGTTTGGGGGATCGCCGCCGGGATATTAAATATTATCCCCTATCTCGGGGCGGTAATCATTACCATTGGCACCGCGCTGATCGCTTTTCTCCAATTCGGGACAATAGGCATGGCGCTAATGGTCTCCGGGATTGCACTGGTCATCACCAATCTCGAAGGTCTTTTGCTGACGCCGTGGCTGACCAGCCGGTCAAGTCAGATGAACCCAGTGGCGATTTTCGCAGGCGTATTATTTTGGGGGTGGTTGTGGGGGGTGTGGGGTTTATTGCTGGGCATACCCATCCTAATGGCGATCAAGGCCGTGTGCGACCGCATTGAAGACTTAAAACCCATCGGAGAGCTGCTGGGCAAGTGACCGGCGGCGGCGGCTTCGCGACGGCTCTGAAAATTATCCTTACCCTCCTTTTATGCGGCAGCCTGAATTATCAGCGGCATTTTTACGTGCAGAGTGATTGGATTAAATCCGTCATATAAGGAGAATCTGTGATGGAAAAATTTAGCGCCCCTGCCAATGCTTATCAAAGCATCCAGCAGGATAATTCACCAGTCCGGGAATCAGATGCCGGCACACTGAATGACATTCAGCAAAAATTGCGTTTCGCGGGCCGTGAAATACTCCGGATGGAATATGAAGGCGGTCCTCCCCTGAGCGAGGAGGAAACCGCAAGAGTATATGATCATTTCCAGCTGACAAGGCATGTCGAAAAAATTTTCTTCAATGCACGCGCCCGCCGGGGCCTTCTCAAATCCAGATGAGAAATACAATGCAGACGCCAGGCTCAATTGTAGTGCGAAGCTTTTTGGCGGCGCTCGTGCTGGCCACATCGGTTGCCGCTAGCGCCGCCATATCGGGCCGGGGGGCGGCGACAAAAATAGTGGATGACAGCCTAAGCGGCGCCAAGGGGGACACGCCTGTAATTGATCATGCAGGGTTTTTCGGGATAGCCCTTGAAACATGGCAGATAGCCGGACAATTAAGCGGCTACGCCGCCTCGCCTGAACACAACAGCAAATATGAGAAAATTACTGGCAGTAATTGACATCTCCCCAAACGTCAAAAAATCAGCCCAAGTGACCGCTATCAATTAAAGGAAATCGCGCATGCAAATGACAGGGATACCCGGCGCCGCCATTTTCGTGGCCGGCGCCGTGCTGTTGGGTTTTGCATATAACGCAACCCATGCGCCGCTGGAAGAATATACCAGTCATTATAGCAACGAGACGATGTGGTTCTATACCATCGGAATTGCTGCGGTAATCTGGGGTGGCCTGCGTTCCACGCTGGGCAACCAGGACTAACGCATTACAGCCGCGAATTGCCGCCGCGGCGCTCAAAATCAGCCGCTTGAAATCGCCATAAAGCCCACAAAACCCGGCGCAACGCGCTCCTTACCCCCTCTTTATGCCCGTAATTCTATTGCCTGCGGCATCCTTATGCCCGTTGTGGTCTGATCGTGATCATCGCAGTGGAGACAGTGGAGGATACATGAAACATAACATCAGTTTTACCAGCGCAAATCAGGAAATCCGGTTTGCCGGATTGCCAATCGCCGATAAAGCAATTCGCAGGCTGATCGGATGGCTGACACATCCCGTGGCGGCAAACAGACTGCAAAGGCAGGCGGCTGGTTCCAGACATTGCTGCACTGCCAGCAAGCACTGCGCAAGGCATGGCGTAAACTGCCCCAGGTTTAGTCCGCCCGCCCCTGAGTAACCACTTCAAGGATTATGGAGATGAATATAAAACGTACACCTGAAAAATCCATCTATTACAAAGATTTCCCGCTGATTGATGCGGAGTTCGACAGTTTTGATCTGGAGGAAGAGCTGGATTTCATCCTGCACGAAATGCAGAGCGCTACGTTTGTTCACAAGACACTGAATCTGCGGGAATAAGACAACACCGCTATCAGAAGGACGCAAAAACATGAGCGAACAATTTCAAACAAAAATCCTGGTAATGGCCGCCCTGGCCGCCCTTATCGGCATGGATGGTTTCTTTTCAATGATAGACCGGAAAATACGCGATACGGGAAATGAAAATGAATATGCCATTCAGGTTCAAACAAATCCCGCTGGAAACGGTGTGATAAACACACCCGTAATTGATTCTGAATTCATCAGTTCACAGAACGAAATATTAATGAATGAGGAGCCTGAGCCGCTGAATAATGAGGAAGCGGCGCCTCTGATCTATGAGGAATTGGAATTCATTGATTTGGATGAGGATCAAACGGATAACCTGCGTAATGCGGTGATCGCCCCGAAGACGCCTCATCAGCATCAAGAATTTACCGGTTCCTTACGCGGCGGGCATAATTCCGCATCGAATTGAAACGGCCAGAGCAGTTAATACCCAGGTGCACAAGCAAAATTGAAACCCTTTTGAAAGCCTGATCGCATGAGCCAATTTACGCCTACCTCAAATCCATTTCAGGGAAAATATCTGGTTATGGTTGCCCTGGCCATCGCAATCGCTGTCGGCGGCTATTTCATTTTCAATGCGCCGGATCAGCGCAGCGCCGGAGATAAAATCGGCGACGCCATCAATGAATTGCCCAACGGCGCCGACAAGGCCGTGCGCGAACTTGAAGACCGCACACCAGGCGAGAAGCTTGAGGATGCAATAGAAGATGCCGGGGACGACTTAAAAAAATCAACAAATCAGCAATAATGCGGATTTGTTCTTCAAACCAGGGATAAAATTATGAACACTCGCAGACTTCTCATGTCTACCGTGCTGGGCACGGGTCTAATGCTCGGCTATGCCCCTTTTGGTCTGGCGGCGGACAATATCACCACGGACACAATGAAATCCGCTGGTGAGCCCATCACTACAGCGGAAGTGGTTGATCCGCGCGTGGCGGCCACCAGTTTTGTGGAGCATGTCAATTATGCCCGCGTCGCCCTGGCGATGAAAAAAGTTGATGTGGCCAAGCAGCATATTGCATCGGCGCGCAATATGGTCATGCTGATAAAAGGCGCTACGGCCGAAAAACTTCGTATCACCGAGGTGGAGTCGGGCCGGATCGTCTATCAATATGATACGGAATATAAATATCACTATTTTCCAATTCACACCGGCCCGGTTCAGGTCAAGGAAATCGGGGATGGTCCCGCATGGGCGAAAAATGATCTGGCTGTAACGGATGCCGACATTGTGTATCTCACCGTCGATTTGACAGATAAAAAGGCCGAGACGTTTCTGATCGCCGCGGAAACAGCTATCGCAGCCAATAATCTCAGTGAAGCGGACAACCAGCTTGCCAAATTGACGGACATGGTGGTGACGATCGATAGCAAAACATCGGTCCCCAGCGACAAGGCCCATGATAATATCGGGCTGGCCCGGAATTTTATCGCCGCCAAAAATTATGACGGCGCCCGTTACGCCCTGAAGCATGCGGATAATGCGCTGGATGAAATGGAGCAGAGCGATAGTTACAAGGCGCGCCGGCCCGAGATCGTCGTGATGCGCAAGGATGTCAACTATCTTCAGGATGTTGTCACCCAAAAGGATCCAACCCTGATCGAAAAAGCCAACACCAAGATGGATAAATGGTGGAAAGACCTGAAGACCTGGTCCAAGAGCGAAAGCTAAACCCTGCCACTCCCTGATCAACAACATAACAAGGAATACTGATATGAAATATTCAGCGGCATATGCCGTGCTTATTCTGGCGCTTGGTCTGGGCGCATGCCAGGGCCCCGCCGGGCCAACGGGCGCCACCGGCGCTCAGGGCAGCCCCGGATATACGGGTGCGCAAGGCAATACCGGGAACACCGGCTATACTGGTGATACCGGCGCCACTGGCGCAACCGGTAATCAGGGTAACCAGGGCGAGACAGGGTGGACGGGCGATACCGGCGCAACTGGCGCGACCGGTAATCGGGGAAACACCGGAGCAACTGGCGCCACCGGAACCAAGGGAAGCACGGGCGCCACAGGCGGCGCTGGTTCTACCCCAAGCACCACCGTCATTGTGAAATAATCCTTACCGAATTGATACGGCAATGCGTCATTCCAGCAGGAGTGGCGCAGTCGCCTATGGCTATTTCATACAAAGCGCCGCACACTACTGCATGAAAACAAAACCGCCGGTTAACATATCTATCCCGCAGGACGCATTTCCTGAACAGGAACGCGAGCGTCTGCACCGCAAAGTGCTGGGCGCGGTATCGCATGATTTGAAAACACCGCTGTCCTGCATTATCGGCTCGCTTGAGATTTACGAGCGCCTGAAGGAAAAGCTGTCACCGGATGAAATAAACAGCCTGATCACGACGGCGCGGCTGGAAGCCTACCGGCTGGATGATCTGATCAGCAACACTCTCGATATGGCCAGATTTGAAAGCAGCGCTGTTACTGTAAAAAAACAGCTTTGCGCGATGGATCTGCTGCTGGAGGATTGCCTGATACAACTGGGTCCGCGGCTGAGCGATTGCGACATCTCGATCACGGCAATACAAGCAAGCTTTTCCGCCGTCACGGATCCGTTGCTGCTGACGCGCGCCATTTGCTGTGTATTGGATAATGCCGCCCGGCACGGTTCAACGCACCCTGTTATCGGTGTGGAATATGAAATGACCGGCGGACAAGTTATCATCCGCATCCAGGATAACGGACCGGGAATTCCGGAATCCGCTTTAGAAGCAATTTTCACCAAATATACGCGGTTTGCCCAACCGGACCGCACGCATACAGGCACAGGGCTTGGCCTGTCCATATGCCGCGAGATCATGCGCCTGCTGGACGGCACGGTCACGGCGGCCAATCTGCCGGATGGCGCGGGCGCAGTATTTACGCTCAGCTTCGCCGCTTAGTAATTCTTCCATCTTTACGGGTTCCTTACGCCCGGGCGGCTAACCCGCATCGTGCCTTTGTGCATCCAGGTTCATTATACCAGATGTCCCTCATAGGAGTTTTTACAGGATGTTATCCACAATTCTATTAGTCATTTTGATACTGGCGCTGCTCGGTGCGCTGCCGCGTTGGTCGCACAGCCGTAACTGGGGCTATTATCCCAGCGGCGGCGTGGGGCTGGTGGTGATCATCCTGCTCATTCTAATACTTACCGGACGCATTTAGCCGCTTCCGCTTTCCGCAATCAGCAACCTAGTTCGCAAGGAGCACAGTTATGTCCGCCACGGCAGCAAAAGAAGAAACCGTTAAAAATTTGAAGCAATCCACCGATGATTTGCAGGACGAACTGCACAACGCCGCCAATCAGGCCGGGCGCAAGGTTCGCGGCATGATCGACAATGCCGGGGACGAAGTTACCCATGTCAGCGACAGGCTGGCCAGCGAGTTCCAAACCAATCCCTTGCGTTCTGGCGTAATTGCCCTCGGGGTGGGCGTGCTTCTTGGCGCGCTGCTGCGCCGTTAAGTGGGATAAACAGCGTGTCACTGATACAAAAGCTGCTTGCCATGGCCACTCTGGGTCAGGCTGCCTATGGCAGTTGGGTGTCCCAGCAACTGCTGTCCCGCATGATTGTGGTTTCAGGGCTGGTGATCGGGCTGGCGATCGTCATCTCGATAATGGTTAGTGCAATGCTGGTGGGTAGCCTGTACGGTGGCTACTTCGCATTGATACAGGCTGGAACAGAACAATACTGGGCGATGCTGATTACCGGCCTATCCGCGCTAATGATCATTGGGGCGCTGGTGTTCCTGCTGCTGGTCTGTCTGCGGCGGCTCCGACGGATACCGGGAACGTTGCTGAATCAGTCCCCCATAACTGCGCGCGCCATGGATACGGTGGGCGCATTCATGGATGGCCTCATGGAACCAAGGTAAAAACCCGATGACATTGCTGAAAAAATTTCTGCTGGATTACGGGCTGTATATCATTCTGGGGATGAGCTTTCTGCGCCTGGTGATGACGGCCCTTGTTGGCGGCGCCTACCGGGAAGAGGAGATGGCCATCGCGACCGGCTCGTTCGTACTTATTTTGATATTCATTTTTATACAATGGGACTTCAAGCGTGTCGCATCGGCGCAGGCGCATGACTTGCGGCAATTGGCGTATCAACTGGCCGAGTCCAATACGGAAAGAGCTGAAAAATTGGCCCTGGTCAATCTGGATGTTGCTCAGGATTTAAAATTCAAATCGGACGCTAAACAGGCAAGATCGGATCAGAGAGAAAAACAGGGTATTGTTACCGCAGCGGAATTGAAAATCATTACCGACTCAACGCAAAGAGTGGCGGATTCGAGCCTCCGCTCCGCCGAAGCCGCCAGCGAGTTGGCGCATAAGAGAATGCATTCCGCCGAAGAGGCCGCACTCATCGCTGAAAAGGCCAATAAGGCGAAATCCGACTTTCTGGCCAATATGAGCCATGAGATCCGAACGCCGATGAATGCGGTGATCGGGCTTACGCATATTCTGCAAACCACCAGGCTTGACGAAAAGCAGAAGCAGTGCGTTGACGTTCTGCAGAGCAGCTCCGAAGCGCTGATGCAACTGATCAATGACCTGCTCGACATCGACAAGATGGAAGCCCAGGATGTCGATCTGGAAAACGCCCCGTTCAGCATGACGGCGCTGCTGGATCAGGTGGTCAGCGTCATGTCCGTCAAGGCCAAGCAGCAGGGCGTCAACCTGATCATCCATTATGAACCGGGCCTGTATAAGACCTATATCGGAGACGCCAATCGCATTCGCCAGATCGTGCTTAATCTGGTTGGTAACGCCGTTAAATTCACCAATAGCGGCGGCAGCGTCTCGGTGTTTTTTGCCAATGGCGGCAAAGGCAACGGCAAAAAGGCGATCACGGTAACGGTAACCGACACCGGAATCGGTATCCCCGAAGATAAACTCGAATCAATATTTGACCGGTTCGTTCAGGCGGACGCCGCCATCACCCGTAAATATGGCGGCACCGGCCTTGGCCTCTCGATCTCCCAGGCATTGGCGCGCCGCATGGGCGGATCCATATCGGTGACCAGTGTCGTGGGAAAGGGATCGTCATTCGTGCTGCATCTCAGCCTGCCGGTGGAAGCCAGCGATAGCGAAAGTGAAGTACATTACCAGAAAAACATCATCTACCTCGATATGCAGGCCAATGCGGCGATGCGGCCCATTCTGCTGGTGGAGGATTATGAGCCTAACGTGCTGGTCGCCACCAGCATGTTCCATAATTTCGGATATCACTACGAAGTGGCGCGCAACGGACGGGAAGCATTGGAGAGATTTGCTTCCGGTAAATATTCCGCCGTTCTGATGGATGTGGAAATGCCGGTGATGGATGGCTATGAAACCACACGGCAAATTCGCGCGGCAGAGGCATCCGGTCAAGCGCCGCCGGTGGCGATAATCGCCATGACAGCGCACGCCATGAAAGGCGACAGGGAGAAATGCATCGCGGCGGGAATGGATGATTACATTGCCAAGCCGTTCAACCCGCATCAGTTACAGGCGGCACTGAACAAGTATTTTGTGAAGAGCGCGGAAGTTTAGTGTGGTGGATTTGAATAGAACAAGACTTTGCACCAAATCTCCGTCATTGCGAGCAAAGCGAAGCAATGACATTGTGAGAAGCGGATATGCATTGAACCAATGACACGTTGCGTAAACTTTTATTGTTGCATTATTGCCGCTATTGAATGAAATTTTATGGTGTAGTGGGTTTTTTTTGGGAACAAGTATTAGTTATTATCTATACATGCTAATATCTATGCATGCTATTATTTCAAGTGAGTACAGCGGGCCGCTTGGCGCTTCAGCGGATTTCTACAGATGGGAAAAAACGGATGAATATGCGGAAACTAGCCTTGACGGCGATCGGACTAAGCGCCGTGGCGTATGCCCCGGCGGGATTTGCGGCCCCGGAGGGCCCTTTTGTTGGCATCATGGGCGGCGCCAATTTCACCAATGATCTGGACGTCAGCGGCGCGGGCGTTGGCATTAATCGCTCTGTCGATACCGATACCGGATATGCGGTCATTCCATCCATTGGATATCGTTTCGGCAACGGCCTGCGCACCGAAATCGAACTCGGCTACCGTAACAACGATGTTGATGGCGTTTCCGGCTCCACCACCGGCTCCGGCGAAATCAAGGCCAGAAGCGCGATGCTGAACCTGTTATATGATGTGAATATGGACAGCCGCGTCACGCCTTACATTGGCGGCGGTATTGGCTATGCCAAGGTCAGGTATGACGGCGTACAGCCGGTTGGCGTACCCGGAATTGGCGTAAATGATTCGGATCGCGTTTTTGCCTATCAGGGTATTGCGGGTCTTTCTTATGCAGTGAGTAATGCGGTTGAACTGGCGGCGGAATATCGCTATTTCGCGACCCAGGATCCCGACATGCGCACCAGCGGCGGCACCTCTGTGGAAACCGAATATAAATCGCACGCCGCACTGCTCGGATTACGCTTTAATTTTGGCGCGCCAAAGGCCGCGGCTGTTATCACGCCCGCTGCCGCCGCTCCCGCGCCGGAGCCAGCGCCCGAGCCAATAGCCGAACCCGCCGCATTACCGCGCAACTTCGTGGTGTTCTTCGACTTTGACCGTTCCGACATTTCGGCTGAAGCTGATACAATCCTGGGCGACGCAGTCGCCTATGCCAAGGCAAATGGCTCCGTGCGTATAGCCGCAAGCGGCCACGCGGACCGTTCGGGTTCTGATGAATATAATGTGGCGCTGTCCATGCGCCGGGGTAATGCGGTGAAAGCCCGCCTTCTGGCCCTGGGAGTGCCGGAATCTGAAATCATCGTTAGCGCCAAGGGCGAGAGTGAACCTCTGGTTCAGACAGAAGACGGTGTACGCGAACCGCAAAACCGCCGTGTCGAGATCGTTCTGCAGTAAACTCGTATAGCCGGGCGGTAATACCATCCGGCGAGACACTTCAATAAAAAGGGAACCAGATGGTTCCCTTCCAGACTGCTGACAAACCCCGTTGATTTTCGGCGGGGTTTTGTTTTGGGAGTATGTTTTGGGTTTTGTGGAACGGGTTAAGTTGGGGCCGCCGGCCTATGCCCGCCTGTGGAAGCGGCTTTGGCGTCATTGCCAGGGCGATTTTCTTGATG
>JAHHGO010000102.1 GCA_023252275.1 Alphaproteobacteria bacterium | reverse complement strand
AAAGACCGCGAACAGCGCAACGAAGTGGAAATCCGCATCCCCGGCAGCTACGCTGTCGGCCCCAGGATGCGCGGGGCGCTGACGGCCATTTCCGGGGTTCTGGACGTGCAGGAATGCTGAAAACGCACATATTTCTTGCCTTATAGGGGCTTTGCGCCTATACACCTCCCTTCAAACCTCACGCAGGTTACGGCGTCCGGTACCGTTCATATCCTTCAGGATATAAACGGGCAGCCCCTGATTGGCATTCCGATGCGTCGAACCGGTGTCCCGAGAACGGGACCAACTCCTGCGGCGGCATAACCGGTAAAAGGAAAAGCGAATGGCATTGCCAGATTTCAGCATGCGCCAGCTTCTTGAAGCAGGCGTTCATTTCGGCCACCAGACTCACCGCTGGAATCCGAAAATGGCCCCGTTTCTGTTCGGGGCCCGTAACAATATTCATGTGATCGACCTGACCCAGACCGTGCCGCTGCTGTATCGCGCCCTGGAAACCGTGCGCGATGTGGTCGCGGGCGGCGGGCGCGTGCTGTTTGTCGGCACCAAGCGTCAGGCGGCCAAACCGCTGGCGGATGCGGCCAAACGCTGCGCGCAATATTACATCAATGAACGCTGGCTCGGCGGCACCTTGACCAACTGGAAGACGATTTCCAATTCCATCAAGAAACTGAAATCGCTGGATGAACAATTGTCGGCGGGCACGCTGGGCCTGACCAAAAAGGAATTGCTGCAACTGACCCGCAGCCGCGACAAGCTGGAAGCCTCGCTGGGCGGCATCAAGGATATGGGCGGCATTCCCGATCTGATCTTTATCATCGACACCAACAAGGAACAGCTTGCGGTGCTTGAGGCGGCCAAGCTGGGCATTCCGGTAATTGCTGTGCTCGACAGCAACAGCAATCCCGACGGCATCGCCTGTCCGATTCCGGGCAATGATGACGCGTCCCGCGCCATTGATCTGTATTGCGATCTGATGGCGCGCGCCTGTCTGGACGGCCTGTCGCAGAGCAGTGCGGGATATGAGGGCGATATGGTTGAACCGCCGGCGTTTGACAGCCCCAAAGTGCTTGAGGATGTGGGTTCCGCGGACGCGGTTCACTAGCTGGAATTGAGGAACTGCAATGGCTGAGATTACGACTGCGCTGATCAAGGATCTGCGCGAAACAACAGGTGCCGGGATGATGGACTGCAAGAAAGCCTTGCAGGAAACCGGCGGCGACATGCAGGCGGCAATCGACTGGCTGCGCGCCAAGGGCCTGTCCAAGGCCGCCAAAAAGGCGGACCGGGTGGCGGCTGAAGGTCTGGTTGGTCTGGCCACCGGCGATAAAATGGCGGCGCTGATCGAGTTGAATTCGGAAACCGATTTTGCGGCGCGTTCGGAAAAATTTCAGGCCATCGTGTCTGCCGTGGCGAAACTTGCACTGGCGGCAAAGGGTGATCTGGCCACGCTGCTGAAGCAGCCCTTTCCGGGCAGCGGTCAGGATGTTGCCGGCTATGTTTCTGAAATGGTCGGAACCATTGGCGAGAATATGAGCGTGCGGCGCACCGCCTTTCTGTCGGTCGCGCAGGGGGTTGTTGCGGGCTATATTCACAATCAGGTTGTGCCGGGTCTCGGCAAAATGGGCGTGATCGTGGCGCTGGAATCCGCCGGGGATACAAAAAAGCTGCAGGATTTTGGCCGTCAGGTTGCCATGCATATTGCCGCCGCCGCGCCGCTGTCGCTGTCGCCCGATCAGCTTGATCCCGCGGTCGTCGAACGCGAACGCGCCGTTCTGATTGAACAGGCCCGCGAATCAGGCAAGGCCGAAAGCATCATTGAAAAAATGATCGAAGGGCGCATCCGCAAATTCTATGAAGAAGTGGTGCTGCTGTCCCAGGCCTGGGTTCTGGACCCCGATCTGACGGTGCAAAAGGCCATTGACGCCGCCGCCAAGGATATTGGCGAACCCATCAAAGTGACGGGTTTTGTGCGCTTTTTGCTGGGCGACGGGATTGCCAAACAGGATAGTGACTTTGCCGCCGAGGTTGCCGCCGCCGCGGGTAATTAAGCTTTCGCGCGGAGCTAAAGCCACAGCTTTACCTGTTACGTAAGGGGTTTAAGATATAGATTGTTCCGGGCCCTTACGCCCGGCGCATAATTTCGCACATCTAACCGCCAGAGCAATCATGCCATCTGAAAAAGCGTCCAAGCCCTCCGCCAAAGCCCTGCGCTGGAAGCGGGTGCTGTTGAAAATTTCTGGCGAGGCGCTGATGGGCGGCCGGCCCTTCGGGCATGATGTGGCGGCGATCGACCGGATCGCGCAGGAAGTGAGCCAGGTGATCGCCCTGGGGGCGCAGGTGGCGCTGGTGGTCGGGGGCGGCAATATTTTTCGCGGCATGTCGGAAGCCGCCGCCGGCATGGACCGCGCAACAGCCGATCATATGGGTATGCTGGCAACGGTGATCAATGCACTGGCCCTGCAGGATGGTCTGGCGCGTAACGGCATCGCAGTGCGGGCCATGTCCGCTATTCCCATGCAATCATTATGCGAGACATTCACCCGGCGCGACGCCCTGGCGCATTTGCAGGCCGGGCGCGTGGTGGTGTTTGCAGGCGGAACCGGCAATCCCTATTTCACCACCGATACGGCGGCGGCGCTGCGCGCGGCGGAAATGAATTGCGACGCCCTTCTGAAAGGCACCCAGGTGGATGGAGTATATTCAGCCGATCCCAAAACCGACGCCAGCGCCATCCGCTATGACCGGCTGAGCTATACGGATGTTCTGGCGCGCGATCTGCGCGTCATGGACGCAACCGCTGTCAGCCTGTGCCGCGAGAATAATATTCCAATTCTGGTGTATAGTAATCAGGATACGGGTATGCTGGCCACTGTGCTGGCGGGCGGCGGCACTTATACGCTGATAGACAGGTGATATGATGGCCGAACCCCAGGAATTCGACATTGATGATTTGCAGCGCCGCATGGATGGGGCGCTGAACGCGTTTAAAACGGAACTTTCCGGGTTGCGCACGGGCCGCGCCAGCGCGGGGCTGCTGGACCCCATCATTGTGGAGGTCTATGGCGGCTCAAAAATGCCGATCAACCAGCTTGGCACCGTTAGCGTGCCCGATGCGCGCATGATCAGTATTCAGGTATGGGATAAAAGCACAGTAGGTGCGGTTGACAAGGCCATCCAGAAATCCGGTCTGGGACTTAATCCTCAGGTCGATGGCACGCTGATCCGCATCCCCATTCCGGCCCTGAATGCCGAGCGGCGCACCGAACTGTCCAAAGTCGCCGGTAAATATGCCGAAGAGGCGCGCGTTGCAGCGCGTCATGTGCGCAGGCACGGGCTGGATGATCTCAAGCGCATGGAAAAAGACGGCCATATTGGCGAAGACGATCTGAAATTATGGGCCGATGAAATTCAGGAAATGACCGATGCCGTGATCAAGCAGATTGATCAGGCGTTGGCTGCCAAAGAACAAGAGATTATGAACGTGTGACCCAGGGGCTTGGCCATAGACTTGATGCGGCTGCGGCAAGTTTGCCCCGTCATATCGCCATTATCATGGATGGTAATGGACGCTGGGCCAAGAAGCGCTATATGCCGCGTACGCTGGGCCATCGGGAAGGGGCCGAAGCGGTTCGGCGGACGGTTACCGCCTGTGCGGAACTGGGCGTGCCCTATCTGACCCTGTTTGCCTTCTCGTCGGAAAACTGGAAACGCCCGGCTGATGAAGTCGATGATCTGATGTGGCTGCTGCGCAGCTATCTGCAACGCGAGGTTAATGAACTGAATCGCCAGCGGGTGCGTATCGGTTTTATTGGCGAACGCGATAGGCTGGCGCCGGACCTCATCACCCTGATCGAAAATGCTGAATTGCAGACCCGCAATAATGACGGGCTTGTTTTCACCATCGCGCTCAATTATGGCGGCCAGAATGATATTGTTAGCGCGGCGCGGCGTCTGGCGGAGGAAGTGGCCGCCGGAAGTTTGCGGCCCGATCAGATTACTCCGGAAAGCTTTGCCGCGCATTTAATGACGCTGGGCCTGCCGGACCCGGACCTGATCATTCGAACCAGCGGCGAACAGCGCCTGAGCAATTTTATGCTCTGGCAATCCGCCTATTCGGAACTGGTGTTCATTGATACGCTCTGGCCGGATTTTTCCAGAGAATCGCTCGAACAGGCCATTGACCTGTTCAATCGCCGCGAGCGGCGTTTCGGCGCGACGGGCGAGAGCTGAACTTCACGTGGAACATATCCAAAATGCGCCTGCCAGCGATCTGACCAAGCGGGTGCTGTCTGCCGCGCTGCTTGCGCCGCTGGTGCTGGGTGCGGTGTGGATAGGTGGTTTGGCGTTTACTTCCCTGATTGGGATCGCCATTATCCTGATGGCCTCTGAATGGACGCGGGTCACCTGCGGCCCGGACTGGCTTATGGATGCTGTGCTCATTTCCGTCACGGCGATAGCGGCGGTTTTGGCGGTTCATTGGCAGATTGCCGCAGTGAATAAGGGCATGGTGCTTTTCGTGGCGGGCGGCATTATTGCGGCCGGCCTGGCGCTGGCCTATTGGCTGGGGCGGAACAAGGGCAGGGAACTGCGCTGGCCTTTGCTGGGAATTCCCTATATTGCTCTTGGCTCCGTGGCGATGGTCTGGCTCCGGGGCTTGCCGGATCTTGGTCTTGCGTTAATTATCTGGCTGCTATTAATCGTCTGGTCGATGGATATCGGCGCCTATTTTGCCGGCCGGGCGATTGGCGGGCCGAAGCTTGCGCCCCGGGCCAGTCCCAACAAGACCTGGGCGGGGCTGTTGGGCGGCATGCTGAGCGCGGGTCTTGTGGGTGGTGTTACGGCTGCGGCGGCCGGTTTGGGCCAGGTTCTGGCACTGGCGGCGCTGAGCGCGGCCATCGGGGGTTGGGCGCAGCTGGGAGATATTGCGGAATCGATGGTTAAACGGCATTTCGGCGTCAAGGATATGAGCAATTTGATCCCCGGCCATGGCGGCATACTGGACCGGGTGGATGGCCTGTTGTTCGCAGCGCCGGTCATGATTCCCATTGCGCTTTTGATAGGTTCAAAATGAGCCAGACCGTTCCATTACCCCGCATCGCTCCCAAAAGCGTCTCGATCCTAGGGGCTACTGGTTCTGTCGGACTGAACACGATTGATCTGATCGCCCGTGACCCGGGCCGTTACCGGGTCGAGGCCCTGACCGCCAATCAGAATGTCGAGGAACTGATCAGCGCCGTGCGCCGCGTGAAGCCGCGTCTGGCGGTTATCGGCGATCCGGGGAAATACCAGATCCTGCGCGATGCGCTGGCGGGCAGCGGCACCGAAGCAGCGGCAGGCCGCGACGCGGTGATAGAGGCCGCCTCGCGCCCGGCGGACTGGATCATGGCGGCGATTGTCGGCGCGGCAGGGCTTGCCCCGACATTGGCCGCGGTGGCGCAGGGCACGACGGTCGCCATCGCCAACAAGGAGTGTCTTGTTTGCGCCGGGGACCATATGATGGATGTGGTGCGGCGCAAGGGAACCACGCTTCTGCCGGTGGATTCAGAACATAACGCCATCTTTCAGGTGTTTGACAGCCAGCGTCCGAAGGCGGTCGAGAAAATCACCCTGACAGCGTCCGGGGGCCCGTTTCGCACCGCGAGCCTGGCGCAGATGAAAGTCGCAACCCCCGCCCAGGCCATAGCCCATCCCAACTGGCAGATGGGCGCAAAAATTTCCGTCGACTGCGCAACTTACATGAATAAGGGGCTGGAAC
Source organism: Alphaproteobacteria bacterium (assembly GCA_023252275.1). GTDB lineage: Bacteria > Pseudomonadota > Alphaproteobacteria > UBA11222 > UBA11222 > UBA11222. The sequence goes on along the minus strand of JAHHGO010000102.1, from coordinate 4,067 downwards.
TGATTGAAGCCTATCATCTTTTTCCGGTTGAAAAAGATCAGATTGATGTCGTCGTGCATCCCCAATCGGTGATCCATAGCATGGTGTCCTATTCGGATGGCTCGGTACTGGCGCAGATGGCCTCGCCCGATATGCGTACGCCGATTGCCTATGCGCTGGGATGGCCGGATCGCATTCATGCGCCTGTCGCCCGTCTTGATCTTGTGAAAATTGCACAGCTTACCTTTGAGGCGCCCGATTTTGGCCGCTTTCCTGCATTACGTTTGGCGAAGGAAGCGCTGGCGATGGGCGGCGGCGCGCCCGCCGTGCTGAACGCCGCCAATGAAATTGCGGTGGAGGCATTTCTGAATGGAAAAATCGGGTTTCTCGATATTGCCCGCATTGTCGAAAAGACACTGGAAGCCGGGGGAAACAGAGGGATGGGGCAATGGGGGCGCCCCTTGTCCAGTCTGGAGGATATGTATGCCGCAGATGAAGCAGCCCGGGCCTATGCGCGGGAACTGCTGGAACTGAACTGGGCCGAATAGGAGAATACAGTGATTTCCGGTGATATTCTGATCTATATCAGTGCATTCCTGCTGGTGCTGACCGTCGTCGTGTTCTTTCACGAACTGGGTCATTTTCTGGTGGCGCGGCTTTGCGGGGTGCGGGTGGAAACATTTGCCATCGGTTTTGGCCGGGAACTGCTCGGCTGGGATGACCGGCATGGCACAAGATGGAAGATCGGCTGGCTGCCTTTGGGCGGATATGTGAAATTCTGGGGAGATGAATCCGCCGCCAGCACGCCGGATACGGATCAATTGCAGAAAATGAGTGAGGCGGACCGCAGCGTCAGCTTTCATCACAAGCCGGTGGGCAATCGAATGGCCATTGTGGCGGCCGGGCCGGTCTCCAATTTCGTACTCGGCATTCTGATCTTTGCAGCGCTGTTCATGATCATGGGGCGCACCACCATTCTGGCCCGCGTGGACCAGGTTCAGCCGGGCAGCGCCGCTGAGCAGGCCGGATTTTTACCGGGCGATGTGGTGCTGGCGATAGATGGGGTCAAGATAGAAGGCTTCTCTGAATTGCAGCGCCGCGTCATGCTAAGCGCGGGAGAAACCCTGAATGTTCTGGTCGAGCGTGAAGACCAGCAGCTGACTCTGACGGTTGTTCCCAGGATTGACGAATTTACCGACGCGTTTGGAAATGTGCAGCGCCGCGGTCTGATCGGGCTGGTGCGGGCCAATAATCCGGAAGACCAGGTCGTCGAGATTGTCGGGCCGGTTCGCGCCTTGATATATGGCGCGCAGGAAACCTGGTTCATTGTCGATCAGACATTCGTCTATCTGGGACGCATGATCATGGGCAAGGAAAGCACCGAACAGCTTGGCGGGCCGCTACGCATCGCGCAAATGTCGGGGCAGGTGGCCCAGATCAGCGTTTCAGCGCTGGTGCATTTGATGGCTGTTCTATCTGTCAGTATTGGGCTATTAAACCTCTTCCCGGTGCCAATGCTGGACGGCGGGCATCTGGTGTTTTACGCCATCGAGGCCGTCTGGAGGAGGCCGGTAAACCAGCGTGTGCTCGATTTCAGCTATCGAATCGGCTTCGCTGCGATTACCACTCTGATAGTGTTCGTAACCTGGAATGATCTTGTAAATCTGCGTGTGGTGGATTTCCTGGCAAGCCTTTTTTCCTGAGTAATTTTTCTGCAAATGCTGATTTCAAAATTAACAGTAAATGGATTTGATAGGCCATCATCTGTCGGGAGATGCCGGCTTGCTGTCATGATACTGGTCCTGGCTGGGGCTTTATACGGCATTGCCCCTGTTATGGCCCAGTCCACGGGCGGCCCCGTTGTTGGCGCGATAGAGGTTACCGGCAATCAGCGTATCGAGTCCGATACGGTGCGCTCCTATATGACCCTGCGGCCCGGCGCTGAATTTGATGATTCCAAAATTGATCAATCCCTGAAGACGCTGTTTTCCACCGGCCTGTTCGCCGATGTGACCATCCGCCGCGAAGGCAATAATCTGGTTGTCAATGTGGTCGAAAATCCGATCATCAATCAGGTGGCCTTTGAAGGCAATTCAGCCATCAAGGATGAGGCGCTTGATGCCGAGGTGCGCCTGAAGCCGCGTATTGTCTATACCCGCGCCCGTGTTCAGGAAGATCTGAAGCGCATTATAGAAGTGTATCGCCGCTCCGGCCGCTTTGCGGCAACCGTCGAGCCCAAGGTGATCCAGCTTCCGCAGAACCGTGTCGATCTGGTGTTCGAGATCAGGGAAGGATCAGTTACCGGCATCCGGCAGATATATTTTATCGGCAATCGCCGGTTTTCCGACAGCCGCCTGCGCAGCGAGGTTTCCACGCAGGTTTCCCGCTGGTGGAACATTCTGGCCTCGCGCGACAATTACGATCCGGACCGGCTGGTGTTTGACCGCGAACAGTTGCGTAAATTCTATCTGAGCCGCGGCTATGCCGACTTTCGCGTGGTATCCGCTGTCGCCGAACTGACGCGCGACCGTGAACAGTTTTTCGTTACCTTTGTGGTGGATGAAGGGCCGCTTTATGAATTTGGAACCATCGACATCAAGACGGAACTGGAAAAAATCGATCCTGAACTGCTGCGGGAAAAAATAAAGACCCTTTCCGGCGATTTATATAACGCCAAATTGATTGATGACACAGTTGAGGAACTGACATTCGCCGCCGGTGAATATGGCTATGCCTTTGTCGATATCCGCCCCAACATCAAAAGGCAGAAGAACGAACGCAAGATTGACATTGTCTATCAGATCAATGAAGGGCCGCGTGTCTATGTTGATAAAATCAACATTGAAGGCAATGTGCGCACCCTCGACAGGGTAATCCGGCGCGAATTCCGCCTTGTGGAAGGCGACGCTTTCAATGCCGCCAAGCTGAACCGTTCGCGTTCGCGCATCCGCGGGCTGGATTTCTTCGGAAATGTTGAAATCACCCAGACTCCCGGCGAAGCGCCTGACCGGACAAGCATCAATGTTGAAGTAAAGGAAAAGTCCACCGGCCAGTTAAGCTTTGGCGTTGGATTTTCATCGACGGAAAGCCTGATTGCCGATGTCAGCATTGCCGAGCGCAATCTGCTGGGCAAGGGGCAGTTTTTGCGCGCCTCGGCGCAGGCCAGCGATCTGACACAGCAATATCAGCTTAGTTTTTCGGAACCCTATTTCCTTAATCGGCCGTTGGCGGCAGGCTTTGATCTGTTTAATGTGACCAATGACTATACTGACTTCGCGTCGTTCAGAACCGAGCAGACCGGTTTCACTTTGTCCATTGGCGCGCCGCTGTCGGAATATGCCGGCGGGCGGCTGCGTTATAGTCTGGCCAAGGATTCGATATCTGGCGCGCCCGTCAACGCTTCGCCATTCATTCTCGCGGCGCTGGGCTCGGATGTCACCTCGCTGGTGGGATATCGCTACACCTATCAGGACGTGGATGACGAGCTTGATCCGCATCGCGGTTATACCTTTACCTTCCTGCAGGATTTTGCCGGTCTGGGCGGCGATGTGAAATATGTCCGGACAGAAGGCGAGGCCAAATATTTCTATCCTCTGGGCGAAGAGGTTGTTGGCAATCTGGGACTGGTATCGGGTTATATCGAAGGCATAGGCCAGCGTGTTCGCCTTAATGACCGCTTTTTCAAGGGCGGCCGCACCTTCCGGGGCTTCAAGACGGCCGGTGTCGGGCCACGCGATGAATTTACCAAGGACGCGCTGGGCGGGCAGATCTATTATGTCGGCACGGCGCAAATGACCTTTCCGCTGGGCTTGCCGGAGGAGTTCGGTATTCTCGGAAATCTGTTTACCGATGCGGGCGCCGTCACCAAATCGGTTGAAAAGGGTTTTGGCGTCCTGAGCAGCAGCAGCCCGCGCGTAGCGGTGGGCGTTGGCGTGGCCTGGGAGTCGCCATTCGGCCCGATCCGGCTTGATTTCGCCAAGGCGGTGGTGAAAGAAGATTTCGACGAGACGGAGGCCTTCCGTTTCGATGTTGGCACACGCTTCTAGTTTCAGAATTTCAACTTACAGGATGAATTACGATGTTACCTC
>JAHHGO010000101.1 GCA_023252275.1 Alphaproteobacteria bacterium | reverse complement strand
CGCCTACGCCGAGGCACAGGCCCGGGCGAGCGGGCTGGCCGTGCACATCATCGCCACCGCCACGGCGGGCGATGCGGAAATGGCGGCCCGCATCGCCGCGCACCGGGCGCGTCGGCCTGCCGATTGGCTCACCCACGAGGTCGAAACGGCGCTGGCACGGTCGCTGACGCAGGCGGCTGCGCCGGATCGCTGCCTGCTCGTCGACATGTGACCTCTATCTGTTCAATTCACGCGCAAGTTCAGGCGGCGCGCTTGCGCAGCCGCATTTTAATCGGCCCATCCGGGCGTCCGTTCACCAGCTGATCAAGATGCGCATTGCCCGCCTGATCAATATCGCTTGTCGCGCCCTGCCAGATAATACGCCCGTCATGCAGCATCGCAACGGCGGAATAGTCGCGGCGCATGGCTTCCATGTCGCTGGTCACGGAAAGCACCGTCGCGCCGGTTTCTTCGGCCAGCCGTGCAATCAATTCATTGATGACCCGCGTCAGGATCGGGTCCAGCCCCGCCGTCGGATCATCCAGCAGCAGAATGTCCGGCTGCTCCATAATTGCGCGGGCCAGGGCCACGCGCTTCTGCATGCCGCCCGAAAGGCTTGCTGGAAACAGATCGGCGGTTTCGGGTTTCATGCCGACCTGGCGCAGTTTAAGGATCGCCGCTTCACGGGCGTCCTTGCGGCGCGCCTTGCCAATGGTCACGCGTTTGAAGGCGATATTTTCCCACACCGGCAGGCTGTCGAACAGGGCCGAGCGCTGAAACAGCACGCCAAACCTGTCGAGCAATTTTTCATGCTCAGAGGCGTTCAGGCTTGAAACCGCCACGCCATCCACGTCGATGCCACCCCCATCGATCGGGTAAAGCCCGATAATGCATTTCAGCAGTACGGTTTTGCCGGAAGCGGCGCTGCCGATCAGCGCCAGATTTTTTCCCGGTTGCAGATCAAGCGACAAGCCGTCCAGCACCAAATTATCGCCAAATTTCTTGACAATATTCCGCAGGCTGATTTTTGGCTGTGTCCCGGTCATGCGGCGGCCAGTTTCGTGCTGATGGCGCCTGCCGCCTCCAGCGCGCTGATTTCATCGGCGCTATAGCCGTGCTGGCGCAGAATTTCAGTGGTATGTTCCCCCAGAAGGGGCGAGCGCAGCATGGCGGGGTCATCGCCCAGCCGCTTAGCGCCGGGAATATTGGCCAGCGGGATGCGGCCAATATCAGGATAATCATGCCATAAAAAAGCATTCATTTCCCGGGTCTGATCATGATGCATGAAATCGGAATAATTATTGATGCGCTCATGCAGCATGCGCAGCGTGATGAGTTCATTACAAAGCTCATCGGTGGTCTTGGCGGCGATGGCCTCGCGAATAGGCGCGTCAATCCGCGAGCGGTTTTTGAACCGGTCCTGCGTTGACTGAAGCTCCGGATCATTGGCCAGTTCGGGCAGCTTCAGCATCTCCATCAAAGGCTTGTATTCGCGCTCAAAAACCACGCCAAAAGACACCGCGCCGTCCCTGGTCGGGAAGATGGCGTAGGGATAGGCCAGCGGCTGCGCCGGGCCGCCTGTATCCAATGCCCTGGCGGCGATATTCAGATTTTGCAAGGCCGCGGCGGTTTCCAGCAGGCTGTTATCGAGATGACGGCCCTGCTTTTCGCTCTGGCGGGCCCAAAGGGCGGCCTGCAACGCCTGCACATTATACAGCGCCGCCGACATATCCATGAGCAGTACGTTGGACCGGTGCGGCGTTCCGTCCGCGCCCTTATTGTCGGCGACGAAACCCGAAAAGGCCTGCAACACGCCATCCGTTCCAGGGCGCTCTGAAAACGGGCCGCTCTGGCCAAAACCGGACACCGACAGATAAATAATGCGCGGGTTGATGGCGCGCACATCCTCATACCCAAAACCAAGCCGTTTGGTGACGCCGGGCCGGAAGCTTTCGATAAAAATATCCGCATCGGCCAGCAGGCGGCGCAACACATCCCGCCCGCCATCGGTTTTCAGTTCAATGCCGATCGAGCGCTTGCCGAGATTGATCAGCGCCGTGATCAGCGTGTGCCCGCCCGGATAGGACTTTCCGATATTGCGCGCCCAGTCGCCGCGTCCGGGCTCCACCTTGATCACATCCGCGCCGTGGCGCGCCAGAATGCCCGCCGCATAAGGGCCTGCAATGGCCTGGCTGAGATCAACCACCTTGATCCCCTTATAGGGCGCGTCATAACTCATCCCGGCTCTCCTTATTGTTATTATGTCCGGATCGGGCGGATGCCTAATCCTTGATGCCCAGAAGTTTTGCGCTGTTGCCGCGCATGACCTGACGCAGTTGTACGGGGTTGAGGCCGTCCAGCCCTTCGGCGAATTCAACCGGATTGGCGATGCCTTCCGGATGCGGCCAGTCGGAACCGCACAGAACGCGGCTGGGGCCTATATTGGCGATCAGTTCCTTGAGGTCATCTTCGGGAAAGGGCGCAACGCTGACATGCTCCTTGAATATCTGCGCCGGCCGGTCATGAATGGGGCCAAAAGTGAAATCGCGCGGCTCGCACAGGCGCACTGTGCCTTCCATTTTTTTCAGCAGCGGGGCCACCCAGGCCGAGCCGTTTTCAATCGACACGACTTGCAATTTGCGGAAGCGGCCAAACAGATTGTGCATGATCAGCGCGGTGACCGTATCGACGACAGGACGTTCTGCAAAACTGATCACCCGCTGAAAAGCCGACATGCGGTGATGCTGTGGGCGGGGTTTTTCGCCCCAGGGTACGGAATATATCTCTTCCATGCCGCCATTGCCGATATGAAAGGCGACGGGAACGCCGGCTTCCTCGCAGCGCGCCCAGAATGGGTCGAAATGCGGATCGGCAGGCGAGCGGCCCATCACCGGCCCCGGCATCAGATGCACGATGCGCGCCCCCTGCTTGATCACCCGCTCCAGTTCCGCCACCGCCATATCAATATCCACCAGCGACAGCATGGCGGAACTGAAGATCGCGTTCTGGTAATTCCAGCCCCAATCCTCTTCCACCCATTTATTGAACGCGGTGATATTGGCGAATACGGTTTCCGGTCCCGCATCGCGCAGCTCGTTCTCCACGCCAACCGCCAGACTGGGCAGCATGATCGCCGCCTGCACATTCTGTTCCCGCAGTACGCCCATGCGCACGTCGCGGTCCATGCTTTCGGGAAATTCATGACAGGGAATGGTTTTGCCGCTGATCAGTGCGCCGGGGCCGCCCCGGTTCTGAAAAAAAGCCTTCAGGGAGCCCGGCTGGCCTGCATGTTCCCCCGGGGGCGCGCTGAAAAAGCTCAACCGCTTGCCCATGAAATGCACCTGCGCAATTTTGCTTTGCCCGCGCACCACGGTAATCGCCCGGTCGCGGAATTTGGGATCGAGATAGCGGGTGAAGCAATCATCGGGTTCGTAATAATGCTGATCCGCGTCAATCAGCGGATAACTGATCTGCGAAACGGCGGGGTGCTGGCTGGCCTGGGACATTGGGTTAAATCCATGATCAGAATTAGGGTTGGCTCAGGATACGCCCCCGCAATATCGCTGGCAATGCCAACGATAGACCAAATTACGAGAATATTACTGGGCAAGCCCCAATTCGCGCTGTCTTTTCTTTGACAGGCCAAGTGCGACGATCTGATGCGAGCGGCGCAGATAATCTTTCAGTTCCCGCTCTGGAAGGCCCGGCCTGGCATAATGCTGGATCCATTTCATGCCCCGCGAGGCCAGATAGGGCGCGGGCCGCAGTCCGGGCTGATCCTTCAGCATCTCATAGGCAATGGGGGAAACCTTGAACGTGATGCCCGGCTGATCGCCCGGCCAGCCGCCAATGGCGAAGACCTTGCCGCCGACCTTCCAGACATGCGCGCCGCCCCATTGCACCACATAGCTCGTCGCGGGCAGCGTGGCGCAGAAAGCGTTGAATTTATCGTGGGTCATGGGTACGGATTAAGGGCTGCACATGATCATTCCAGACCGGGGCGAGATAGCCTGTATCTTTAAGTAATGGCGGTAATATCGGATTTTCATTTATAGCCGCTTCTTTGCGAATGCTCTGCCTGAGGCTCAAACGCCTGCTTTTCATCTGAAAACGCTACATAGGTTTTTAGCCGCCAGGGTGCATATTTAGACGTATGGGGAACTTCCTTGGCATTGTGCCTTGTCAATCGCATCTTCAAATCGTCTGTAACGCCAGTATAGTGACGGTCAGGAAAAGCTATGCTGTTGAGAATATAAACGTATTTCATGTAGATGATTAAAGTCCGCCTACGTTGCCATGCAACTACGGCGCGACAGCCTCCGCTTAGCTGCTTCCTTCGTCTCGTCAACCCCTTCGGGCTTGCCGAGCCGTAGCTCGCAGAGCGAAGGCTGGTGGGCGATGCATGGCTCGAACATGCGACCCCTGCGATGTGAACACAGTGCTCTACCAGCTGAGCTAATCGCCCGTGATTGTGAAATCAGGCGCTTGCTATAGGGCGCTTTGGCCTCTCGGGTCAAGCTGTAACAGGCCGGGCAGCACCTGGGTCAGGGCGTCAAATCTGTCGATAACCTTGTCCGCGCCCAGTTCGCGCGCCGGGATCTGCGTATAGCCGAAGCTGACCAGCACCACGGGAATGTTGGCGGCGCGGGCTGTATTCACATCGGTGGCGCTGTCGCCCACCATGACGGCGCGGGCAGGGTCGCCGCCGGCCTTGCGGATTGTCTCGGTCAGATGCAGCGGGTCGGGTTTGCGCACCGGCAGGCTGTCGCTGCCCAGCACGGCGTCAAAATGCCCCTGCATGTTCAGAGCGGTAAACAGCGCCTCTGACAGGCCGGCCGGTTTGTTGGTGCAGACGCCCAGCCGGGCCTGTTGGGCGCGAAAATGCGCCAATGTCTCGGTCACGCCCGGAAACAGGGTGCTGTGGCTGGCGATATTGGCCCCGTAATAGCTCAGAAATGTCTGCAACAGGCGCTGCAATTCGGGCTCGGCGGGGGTATGGCCCGCCGCGCCCATGCCCCGCTCGATCAGCGCCCGCGCGCCATGCCCCACCAGATTGCGCACCTCGGCCAGCGGCAGCGCCTGCCGGCCCTCGCTGACCAGCACATGATTGAGCGCCGCTGTCAGGTCCGGCGCGGTGTCGACCAGCGTACCGTCCAGATCAAAGACAATGGTATAGCCCGCATAGAGCGGCATTGGTGTTTCCTTAACTGAATTACGAAATAATTAACCCTGCAGTGAAGCCGGTCACTTTCCGGAACGCCAATAACATGCAGATTACAGTAAGAGTTAGAAATATTTATTGAATTGGCGCGATACTATGCCCCGGTTCATAATACAGTTTGGTTAATTCTTTTTTCGAGTCTGAAGGGCCTGTCCATGAGCAACACCACCCAACTCGCGGCAATTATACTGGCTGCCGGGCAGGGGACGCGGATGCAGTCGAACCTGCCGAAAGTTCTGCACCCGGTGGCTGGGCGCAGCATGCTGGGTCATGTTCTGGCGCTGAGCGAAACTGTGTTGGCCTCGCGCAGGGTGGTGGTGGTTGGCCCCAACATGCCAATCGTGGAAGAGGCGGCGCGAAAGCAGGCGCCCGACGCCCGCATTGCCTTGCAGGTCAAACAGCAGGGCACGGCGGATGCGGTCAAGGCGGCCAGATCTGAAATGGACGGTTTTTCGGGGGATGTAATTATCCTCTATGCCGATACGCCGCTGGTGCGGCCGGAAACCTTGCAGGCCATGCTTGCGGCGCGGCGAAGCGGCGCGTCAGCCGTTGTGCTGGGCTTCCGCCCCGCCGATCCCTCGCCCTATGGCAGGCTGGTGATGAATGCCGAAAACGGACTGGATGCGATTATTGAGTCAAAGGACTGCACACCGGAACAGCGCGCCATTGGCCTGTGCAATTCCGGTGTGATGGCGGTGGATGGCGCGGTGCTGTTCAGCCTGCTGGACGAGGTCGGCAACAAGAATGCCAAAGGCGAATATTATCTGACCGATATTATCGCCATTGCGCGCAAACGCGGTCTTGACTGCGCCGCTATCGAGGCGGAAGCGGACGAAGTTCTGGGCGTCAACAGCCGGGTGGAACTGTCACAGGCGGAAGCCATTCTGCAAAACCGGCTGCGGGTTGCCGCCATGCTGAATGGCGCAACGCTACTTGATCCGTCTACGGTTTATTTCAGTCATGATACGCGGCTGGGCCGCGATGTGGTGGTGGGGCAGAATGTGGTGTTTGGCCCTGGCGTCACCGTGGCCGACGGGGCGCAGATCAAACCGTTTTCGCATCTCGAAGGGGCCAATGTTTCCGCGGCCGCCGAAATCGGGCCTTATGGCCGGTTGCGCCCCGGCGCGAATATTGGCAAGGGCGCGAAGATCGGCAATTTTGTCGAGGTCAAGGCGGCCAGCATCGAAGCGGGCGCCAAGGTCAGCCATCTATCCTATATCGGCGATGCGCGGGTGGGCGCTGGCGCCAATGTGGGGGCGGGCACGATCACCTGCAATTATGACGGCTTTGAAAAACATTTCACCGATATTGGCGCGGGCGCGTTTATCGGCTCCAACACCTGTCTGGTCGCGCCGGTGAAAGTGGGCGACGGGGCCTATACCGGATCAGGCAGCGTGATCACCAAAGATGTCAGCCCGGACGCGCTGGCGCTGGTGCGCCCGCAACAGATCGAAAAAGCGGGATGGGCGGCGCGTTTCCGGGCGCGTTTTTCCGGTAAAAAATCAGGCCACGGATAATAGCATTCACAAGGCGGGAATATGTGCGGAATTGTTGGGGTATTGGGCGCGGAAGGGGCATCGGAACTGGTGCTGGACGCGCTGAAGCGGCTGGAATACCGCGGTTATGATTCAGCGGGCATTGCCTGTCTGGTGAATGGCGGCATTGAGCGCCGCCGCGCCGAGGGAAAGCTGCGCAATCTGGCAGGCTCGCTGCGCGCCGAACCGCTTCCGGGCGCCGTGGCCATTGGTCATACGCGCTGGGCGACACATGGCGCGCCGACGGTGGATAATGCGCATCCGCATGTCTCGGGCGGCGTGGCGGTGGTGCATAATGGCATCATCGAAAATTTTCAGGAATTGCGGGCGGAGCTTGAAGGCAAGGGCCATGTCTTCACCTCGGAAACCGATACGGAAGTGATCGCCCATCTTGTGCATGACGCGATGCGTTCGGGAAAAACCCCGCGCGAAGCCGCCTACGGGGCCTTTCAGCGCCTGCATGGCGCATTTGCGCTGGCGCTGATTTTTGCCGGTGAGGATAATCTGATGATCGGCGCGCGCCGGGGCAGCCCGCTGGCGGTGGGGTATGGCAAGGGAGAAATGTTCCTGGCTCGGATGCGCTGGCGCTCAGCCCGTTCACCCAGACGCTCAGCTATCTTGAGGAAGGCGACTGGGTTGTGCTGACCCGCGCCGGGGCGGAATTTTTCAACGCATCCGGCAATCCGGTGCAGCGCAAAAAGGAAACCGCCAGCGTCAGCGCCGCGATGATCGACAAGGGCAATCATCGCCACTTCATGGCCAAGGAAATATACGAGCAGCCGGACGCCATCGCCAATACGCTGGGCGCCTATATATCGGCGCTGCGCGGCGTTATCGAGCTGCCAAAGCTGGCGGTTGACCCGGCTAAAATCAGCAGGCTGACGATTGTGGCCTGCGGCACGGCCTATTATGCCGGATGCGTCGCCAAATACTGGTTCGAACAATTGGCGCGGCTTCCGGTCGAGGTGGATATTGCGTCTGAATTCCGCTATCGCGGGGCGGCGATGCTGCCGGGCGGCCTGGCGCTGTTCGTATCGCAATCGGGTGAAACGGCGGATACGCTGGCGGCGCTGCGCTATTGCCGTTCGCAGGGGCAGACCATCGCCGCTGTGGTGAATGTGGCGGAATCAACCATTGCGCGCGAATCCGATGTAATTTTTCCAACCCATGCGGGGCCGGAAATCGGCGTCGCGTCAACCAAGGCGTTTACCTGCCAGTTGACGGCGCTGGCGGCGCTGGCCATCGGTTTTGCCCGCGCGCGCGGCGGTATTGACGCGGCGGAGGAAAAGCGCCTGACCCGCGCGCTGACGGAACTGCCGCGCATGATCAATCTGGCGCTGGCGCGCGATAATATGATCCGCGATCTGGCGCATGATCTTTCCAAGGCCCGCGATGTGATTTATCTCGGGCGGGGATCGAATTATCCCATCGCGATGGAAGGCGCGCTGAAGCTGAAGGAAATTTCCTATATCCATGCCGAAGGCTATGCGGCGGGCGAGTTGAAGCATGGCCCGATTGCGCTGATAGATGAGGATGTGCCGGTTATTGTCATTGCGCCCAGCGACGCGCTGTTTGAAAAAACCGCATCCAACATGCAGGAAGTTGTGGCGCGCGGCGGCCGGGTCATCCTGTTCTCCGACTCGGAAGGGATCGAGAAGATGGGCGGATACGCCAAATCTTCCGTTACCATGCCGAAAGTTGATCCGTTTCTTTCTCCGATTATGTATGCTATTCCCATTCAATTGCTGGCCTATCATACGGCGGTGTTCAAGGGTACCGATGTGGATCAGCCCCGCAATCTGGCCAAGTCGGTGACCGTGGAATAATTCCTGGGACGTGACATGATTGTGATCAACCGCATTGCTGGCGCACTGGGCGCGGAAATTAGCGGGGTTGATCTGTCGCAAAATCCGGGCGACGCCGTTATTGCCGAAATCCGTCAGGCGCTGCTCGATCATCTGGTGATTTTTTTCCGCGATCAGGATATTACGCCCGCGCAGCACATGGCTTTTGCCCGGCGTTTTTCGGAACCCGAAGAATATCCCATGCTCAGGGGGCTGGATGAATTTCCCGAAATCGTCGCGGTCGTTAAGCTGCCGCATGAGCGGATAAATTTCGGCGGCATCTGGCATGCAGACACGACCTATACGCCGGCGCCGCCTCTGGGGGCGATACTGGTGGCGCGTGAATTGCCGCCCTATGGCGGGGATACGATTTTCGCCAATCAGTATATGGCCTATGACACGCTGTCGGACGGCATGAAGAAAATGCTGTCCGGACTGCGGGCGGTCAATAGTTCAGCCAAGGCTGACGCCAACAAAACCCGCGAGGACCGCCTGCCGGAAGGGGGCAAGGAAGAGGCGAAAAAGGAACTGACCGGTATTCACCCAGTGGTGCGCACTCATCCCGAAACCGGGCGTAAAATTCTGTATGTGAATTTCGGCCATACGGTGCGGTTTGAAAATATGACCGATGAAGAAAGCGCGCCGCTGCTGAATTATCTGTTCGCGCATCAGGTGCGGCCGGAATTCACCTGCCGGTTTCAGTGGCGTCCCGGTTCCGTGGTGTTCTGGGATAATCGTTGCGTTCAGCATAATCCGGTCAATGATTATCACGGTTTCAAACGGGTGCTGCACCGTATTTCGCTGCGCGGCACGGAGCCCTGCTGAAAGATATTAGTGATGGATATTTATCATGTCTGGTGCGAATTGAAGCCCGGCGTGCGCGATATGGAATTCGCCGAAAATATAAATGTGTTTCTGGGCCGGTTGCGCGAACAGGGTAAGATCGCGGGCTTCCGCATTACCCGCCGCAAGCTGGGGCTGGGCCAGCCCAGCCTGGGGGATTTTCACATCATGATCGAAACCGATGATCTGGCGCAGCTTGACGCGGCGTTTCAGCATGTCGCCGCCCGCGCCGGGCAGGTGGAGGAAGAGCATTTTGCGGTTAATTCGATGGCCACAAATTTGCGCATCGCGCTGTATCGCGATTTCCCCGACGCCGGCCGGAAGACCGGTGGCGAGAAGTTCTAGCTAGCGATCACGCTCGAAAGAGTTTTGCATGCGATCCGGTACGCGTGAGATGCAGTTCATTCCCGGTAATTCGATAAATCAATAGCCAGTCCGGTTCAATATGTGCATCCCGATAGCCTTTCCACGCGCCCTTGAGAGGATGATCAAGATATTTTTCTGGAAGCGTTTGCTGATTGATCAGGAGCAATATCAGATTGCGTAATTTTTCCATGTCTTTGCCGCCTTTTTCGACAGCCTTTACATCGCGCTTGAATTGGCTTGACCGGACAGGAATGAGCAAATCAA
>JAHHGO010000100.1 GCA_023252275.1 Alphaproteobacteria bacterium | reverse complement strand
TCCAATTGCAACCGCTTCAGGGCGATCAGGCTGATATGGCGATGCCCCGCATGGGCCGGGTTGAAGGAGCCCCCCAGCAGACCCACCCGCATACCGGGATAGAGCATCTCACGGTTCACAGAATTTACGCCCGCGTCTGTCCGGAGCCGCGCACCACATATTTGTAGCTGGTCAGTTGCGCCGCGCCCACCGGCCCGCGCGCATGCAGCTTGCTGGTGGAAATACCGATCTCGGCCCCCATGCCGAACTCGCCGCCATCGGCGAACTGGGTCGAGGCATTGTGCATCACAATGGCGCTGTCGATTTTGGCCAGGAAATGTTCAGCCGTGGGCGCATCGTCGGTCACGATGGATTCGGTGTGCTGCGAGCCGTAACGCTGGATATGTTCGATGGCCTGATCGACCCCGTCTACAATGCGCACGGAAATGATCGCATCCAGATATTCCGTCGTCCAGTCAGACTCGCTGACCGGTTTGACACGCGCATCGAACGCCTGCACATCGGCGCCGCCGCGCACTTCGCAGCCCGCGCCGATCAGATCCGCCGTCAGCGCCGGCAGATGCGTGGCCGCGCAGCGCCTGTCGATCAGCAGCGTTTCCGCTGCGCCGCAAATGCCTGTGCGGCGCATTTTGGCGTTGAGCACAATTTTGCGGGCCATTTCCAGATCGGCCTTGCCATCCACATAGACATGCACCAGCCCATCCAGATGGCCCATGACCGGCACGCGCGCATCGCGCGTGACCCGTTCGGTCAGGCTGCGCCCGCCGCGCGGCACGATGACATCAATATATTGCGTCATATTACCCAGCATATAGCCCACCGCCGCGCGATCAATGGTGGGTACGCGCTGCACCGCGCCTTCGGGAATTCTGGCGGCGTTCAGGCCTTCCAGAATACATTCGTGAATAGCCTTGCTGGAAAAATAGCTTTCCGAACCGCCGCGCAAAATGACGGCATTGCCCGCCCGCAGGCACAAGGCCGCAGCGTCCGCGGTGACATTGGGGCGGCTTTCATAAATGATGCCGATCACCCCCAGCGGCACGCTGACCCGTTCAATATGCAATCCATTGGGGCGGTCCCAGCCGGCCAGCACCTGACCGACCGGATTGGGCATGGACGCC
The DNA here is from genome assembly GCA_023252275.1 of Alphaproteobacteria bacterium. GTDB lineage: Bacteria > Pseudomonadota > Alphaproteobacteria > UBA11222 > UBA11222 > UBA11222. The sequence goes on along the minus strand of JAHHGO010000100.1, from coordinate 8,981 downwards.
ACTTCATCCAGACTGCGCACCATGGCGGCGATGCGCGCATCATCCAGCTTCAGCCTGTCGAGCATGGCGGCGGGCAGGCCCGCCGCCTGGGCCGAGGCCATATCCTTTGCATTGGCTTTCAGGATCAGATCCACATTGGCGCGCATCGAGGCCGCCGCACAATATAGCGCGGACTCCATCGCCTTGCCGTCGCGATTGGCGAGATGCACCGCCGCCTCGCGCGCGCGGCGTCCGATTTCATCCATGATGGTGGCGATTTCAAGGGCGCTCAGTTCCGGCTGCGGCTGCTTGCCGCCCTTAGCCTTGTTGATGGCCGAGTTGATATCGGTGATAGTCATGCCTGCCTGCCTCCGCCCGTAAGAACCAGATCATCCCGATGGATCATTTCCGTGCGCCCACGATAGCCCAGCAGGCGTTCAATTTCACCGCTTTTATGCCCGGCAATCTGACGCGCATCGCCAGCCGAATAGGCGCACAGGCCACGGCCCACTTCCACCCCGTCCGGGGCCAGCAGGATTACCGCATCGCCGCGGCTGAACTCGCCGGTAACCGTCCGAACCCCGGCGGGCAGCAGGCTTTTGCCCGCCAGCAGCGCCGCAACCGCGCCCGCATCCAGATCCAGCCGCCCGGCGGGTTCCAGCACGCCTGCAATCCACTGTTTACGGGCGGCGGCCGGCGATCCATGCGCCAGAAACCAGGTGCAACGCGCGCCTTCGCGCAGGGCGCGCAGCGGATGCTGAATACGGCCATTGGCAATGGCCATGGCGCAGCCCGCCCCGGTTGCTATTTTGGCCGCCGCCAGCTTGGTGATCATGCCGCCCGTGCCGACAGAGGACCCCGAGCCGCCGGCCATGGCCTCGATCTCCGGCGTGATACCGGCAATCTCGGCAAAATGCCGCGCCGCGGGATCAAGGCCCGGATCAGCCGTGTACAGACCATCTATGTCCGAGAGCAGCACCATGCAATCGGCGCTGATCATCTGCGCCACGCGCGCCGCCAGCCGGTCATTGTCGCCATAGCGGATTTCACTGGTCGCCACGGTGTCATTTTCGTTCACCACCGGCACCGCGCCAAGTTTCAGCAGCGTGTTGAAGGTATTGCGCGCGTTCAGATAGCGCCGCCTTTGTTCGGTGTCTTCGAGGGTGAGCAATATCTGCGCACAGGGCAGGTTTTGCGCGCCCAGCGCGGCCTGATAGGCATGCGCCAGATGCACCTGACCGGCGGCGGCGGCGGCCTGGCTTTCCTCCAGCCGCAGCGCCTTGCCGCGCAGGCCCAGAATGCCGCGCCCCAGCGCGATCGCGCCGGATGACACCAGCACCACTTGCGCGCCGCCCTGGCGCAATTCAGCCACATCATCGATCAATGCGCGCAGCCATTCCGCGCGCAGCGCGCCGCTTTCGGCATCCGTCAACAAAGCGGAGCCGATTTTGATGACGATGCGTTTGGCCTTGCGCAGCCGCCGCGCCGTTGCGCCGCTATCCGATGGCGCTTTTTCGCCTAGGGATTCCATAGCGCCGCCGGTTCCGGATTGCCCTGCGCCACCGTGTTTTCATGGCTGCGCCGGATGGCGGCGAGCAAGGCGCGCAGAACCTCCTGGACGCCCTGTCCGGTAGCGCCGGAAATTGTCATCACCGTCTGACCGCTGGCCTTTTCAAGGGCGGCTTTCTTTCTGCGAATTTGATCCGTACTCAGAGCATCGCATTTGTTCAGAACCAGCAATTCCGGTTTTGCGGCCAGCACGGGGTTATATTCCTGCAATTCATGGCGGATGGTGCGATAGGCCTTGGTGATCTGTTCCTGCGTGCCATCGACCAGATGCAGATTGACGCCGCAGCGTTCCACATGGCCGAGAAACCGCGCGCCAAGGCCCGCGCCTTCATGCGCGCCCGCAATCAGGCCGGGAATATCGGCCATGACAAATTCCGCGCCATCGCAATAAACCACGCCAAGCTGGGGATGCAGCGTGGTGAACGGATAGTCGGCGATCTTGGGCCGCGCGCGGCTGACCGCCGCCAGAAAGGTTGATTTTCCCGCATTGGGCAGCCCGATCAGACCCGCATCGGCAATCAGCTTCAGACGCAGCCACACCCACAAATCCGGCGCTTCCTGCCCCGGATTGGCGTGGCGCGGCGCCTGATTGGCGGGGCCTTTGAAGCGGGCATTGCCCCAGCCGCCATTGCCGCCCTTCAGCAGACGCTGCTTTTGTCCGGGTACGGTCATATCCGCCAGCAGGGTTTCCTCGTCCGCATCCCAGATCTGCGTGCCCGCCGGAACTTTCAGAATAATGTCCGCGCCGTTCGCGCCGGTGCGGTTGCGGCCCATGCCATGCATGCCGATGCCCGCCTTGAAATGCTGCTTGTAGCGAAAATCGATCAGCGTGTTCAGCGCATCAACGCATTCCACATAGACATGCCCGCCATTGCCGCCATCGCCGCCATCGGGACCGCCAAACTCAATAAATTTCTCGCGCCGGAACGAGACGCAACCTGCGCCGCCGTCGCCCGCCTTGAGATAGATTTTCGCCTGATCGAGAAATTTCATTGTTCTGCTCTAGCGCAACAAAAAAGGGAGATGGCGGCCCATCTCCCTTTGCATGCGGTTTTGTGAGATGAGTTTACTCAGCCGCTACCTGCATCGGGATTACCGACACGCACGGCCGGCCATGCCTGCCGCTGCAAAAAGACACATGCCCTTCGGTGATGGCAAAAATTGTATGGTCGCGGCCCATGCCGACATTATCGCCCGGATGCCATTTCGTGCCGCGCTGGCGCACGATAATATTGCCGGAGATGACATGTTCGCCGCCGAATTTCTTTACGCCCAGTCTGCGGCCGGCACTGTCGCGTCCGTTGCGGGAAGAACCGCCTGCTTTTTTATGCGCCATGTTTCAGTCCCCCGATTACGCTGCTTTAATGCCGGTAACGCGCAGCACCGTCTGTAACTGACGATGGCCGTTTTTGCGGCGGTACTTATGACGGCGCTTTTTCTTGAAAATCAGAATTTTCGGATCGCGCGCCTGGGCAATGATTTCCGCAGTGACTGTGGCGCCCGCCACCAGAGGCGCGCCGATGGTCAGCTTGCCGGCGTCATCCAGCAGCAGGATCTGATCAAAGGCGACGCTTTCGCCAGCGGCGCCTTCAAGCTTTTCCACGCGCAACAGATCGCCCGATGCGACTTTATACTGCTTTCCGCCGGTTTTAATTACTGCGTACATGCTTGGTTACCCATATTCCTGCGATCTGCGCCCAATTTTCCCAAAAATATGAGATAATTCAATGGCACGTAGGCCACCTGCACTGTGTTGTGCAGGCGTCCCTTACAAAGTGGCGCGGACTATAGCCTTAACGACGATCAAGTCAAGTCCGGAACGCATATTGTTACCCATGCGCGATATATGAATATATATACGCATTATGCGTAATAATATCTTGCATTTTGCGCGATACTATCTAACTATCGCGCATGATATATGCTGAACCTCAGTTAAACGATGAAGATGCGGCTGTGCTGGTGTTAATTCGTGGCCTACGTCAGCGGCTGGCCATGGTTACCCAGAACAGCCCGAGACGCTGGATAGGTTCACTACGGCGCAGCACTTTCGCGCGCAACATTCAGGGGTCAAACAGTATTGAGGGCTATCACGTCAGCATTGATGAAGCGATAGCCGCCATTGAAAACGAGCCACCTCTGGATGAGCGAACTGAAACCTGGCAGGCCATCAGTGGCTATCGCGATGCGCTGACCTACATCATGCAGGTGGCGCAGGATCCGTATTTCGCGTTCAGTAAACAATTTCTAAAATCGCTGCATTTCATGATGATCAAACACGCGCTGGACAAACATCCGGGGCAGTGGCGTCCGGGCGTCGTCATTGTGGTGAACCAAAACCATGAAACCGTTTACGAAGGACCGCAAGCAGAAGATGTCAATGGGTTGATCCAGGAACTTGTGGATTATTTAGCCGCCCCTTCCCGATCATCCCCAATGGTCAAGGCCGCCATGGCGCACCTCAATCTGACAATGATTCATCCGTTCAAGGATGGTAATGGACGCATGGCGCGCGCGCTTCAAACGCTTGTGCTGGCGCGAGAGGGCGTATTGCATCCGGTGTTTTGCAGCATCGAGGCATGGCTTGGGCGAAACACGCCCGAATATTACACCGTCCTCGGCGCAACCGGTGAAGGCAAATGGAGCCCCGGCAATGATGCGCTGCCATGGGTGCGTTTCTGTCTCAAGGCGCATTATCAACAGGCTGCGACACACATCCGCCGTTCAGATGAGCACAGTGAGCTTTTTTATTTGGTGGAAGGCATTATCACACGCAAAAAACTTGATGAGCGGATGGCTGTTCCGCTGGCAGAGGCGGCGCGCGGCATGCGGCTAACAAATGAGCGCTATCAGAAAGATGCGGATGTCACGAAATATATTGCTTCGCGCGATCTCAAAAAACTGTCGGATTTGGGATTAATTGAGCCTAGCGGCGAAAAACGCGGACGTTTCTATAGGGCTGGCACAGAGCTAAAGCTTGTAAGGAATATTGTCCGGCGCGCACAGCCCATCGCCAACCCTTATGATCTGGTGAAAACAGTCACGGAACCCCGTTTACCCAATCTGTAATTGCCGAATGTCAAACCCTTCAGCCCGCGCCTGTCGCAAGCGTGAAATATCTATGCTACTGCCGTAAATATATGCTTATGGCCGTGAAATACCAGTTGGGAGACAGATTGACCGACACCCCGCCCCAGTCAGCCGCCGCCGACGCCGCGCCGCAATATGCGGGCTGGCTGGCGCATTTATCCCATGCGCGGCGTCTTAGTCCCCATACCGTTGCGGCCTATGGCCGGGATGTGCGGGATTTTTTAGCCTTTTTACAGGCGCATCTGGGGGGGGCCGCCGGGCTGGCGGAATTGCGCGGCCTGCAAATTTCGGATTTCCGCGCCTGGCTGGCGCAGCGGCGGACGGACGGGCTGAATTCAGCGTCGCTGGCCCGCGCCGTGTCGGCGGTGCGCAGTTTTTTCCGCTATCTGCATAAAGCGGGGGTGCTGGAAAATACCGCGATCAGCGGCCTGCGCGGCCCGAAACTGCCGCATGGCGTGCCCAAACCCCTGAGCGAGACGGGCGCGCTGCGCGTGGTGGCGGATGCGGGCGATCTGGCGGCGGAACCCTGGATCGGCCTGCGCGATGTGGCGGTGCTGAGCCTGCTTTATGGCTGCGGTTTGCGGGTGTCAGAGGCGCTGGGCCTGAACCGGAGCGCCGCGCCCTTCGGCGATACGCTGCGCATTCTGGGCAAGGGCGGCAAGGAACGTCTGACGCCCGTATTGCCGGTGGTGGCCGAGGCGGTGCAGGCCTATCTGGCGCACTGCCCCTATAAACTCGCGGCCAGCGACCCGCTGTTCGTCGGCGCGCGGGGCAAGCGGTTAAGCCCGCGCATTGTGCAGTTGGGCATGCAGCGCCTGCGCGGCGCGCTTGACCTGCCCGACAGCGCCACGCCGCATGCGCTGCGGCACAGCTTCGCCACCCATCTATTATCGGCGGGGGGCGATCTGCGCACCATTCAGGAATTGCTGGGCCATGCCAGCCTGACCAGCACCCAGCGCTATACCGAGGTGGATGCGGCGCGGCTGCTGGATGTGTATGGCGCCGCGCATCCCCGCGCACGGGGATGAGCGGCCCGGCGTAAGACTAATCCTTCGGCGGCTTGCCAACAGCCTTGGATTCGACCAGGGCGTCAATATCACTGTTCGAATAGCCATATTTCGCCAGCACTTCGTATGCGTCGCCGCCCTTGCGGGGCGGATGCAGGCGGAATTTGGCGGGCGTTTTGGAGAAGTTCACCGGATGCTTGGTGGTGAAATAGCCGCCTTCGGTCGGATGTTCGCGCCGGGTGAAGAAATTGACATCCACCAGATGCGGATCCTTCTGCAGATCTTCCAGCCGATTGATGCGCATGCAGGGAATGTCATGCTCGTCGAGCAATGTCATCCATTCCTGGGTGGTGCGTTCCTGGGTCACTTCACCGATCAGCGCATACAGGCTGTCGATATTCTTGGTGCGGTCCTCGAAGCTGGCGCCGCGCCATTTGTCCCACAGTTCCGGCTTGCCGGAAATGTCGAAGAACAGCGGCCAGTGCTTGTCGGTATAGGGCACAATGCCGATATAGCCATCCTTGCTTTTGAATGGCTTGCGGTTCGGCGTCAGAATGCGGGTATAGCCCCACTGGCCGATAGGCGGATCATAGGCGTGGCCATAAAAATGTTCGGCCAGGGTAAAGCCGACCAGCGCTTCGAGCATCGGCACTTCGACAAACTGGCCTTCGCCGGTGCGCTGATGATGGAACAGCGCCGCCAGGGTCGCATACATCATATGCAGGCCGGTCGCCTTGTCAGCGACGATGGAGGGCAGAAAGCGCGGCTGTTCGACCTTGTCGGTCTTGGGCAGCAGATCGGCGATGCCCGAGGCGCCCTGCACCAGATCGTCATAGGCCTGACGCCCGGCATAGGCGCCGCCCGCGCCAAAGCCTACCGCATGCACATAGATGATGTCCGGCTTGATCTTGATCATGTCCTCATAGGTGAAGCCCAGCCGCGCCAGCCCGTCGGGGCGCACATTGGTCATGAAGATGTCGCAATCGGCGATCATCTTGCGGAACACTTCCTTGGCCTTGTCCTTGGTCAGGTCCAGCACCACGGATTTCTTGTTACGGTTCAGAGTCAGGAAGATCGGCCCCAGATCGCCATGCGGGCTTGGCCCGGCGGTGCGCATCAGATCGCCCACGGGGGTTTCCACCTTGGTGGTTTCCGCGCCCATATCCGCCAGTAATTGGGTTGCATACGGCCCCAGCACGACGCTGGTCATATCCAGTATCTTGACGCCGGTCAGCGGTCCGTTGCTGGTGTCTATCTTGCTTTGCGCCATTTAGGCCTCTCCCTGCTTTTGTTTTCTGGTGTCCTAGTTTTGTTGGCCCGAATATGCCCGCATTGGCCGGGTTTCGCAAGGCTTTGGCGTGGGGGAATGGGCGGCTATGGTCAAAGAACCTTGTTCTTCATCCCCCCACCCCAAACCCCTCCCCACGAGGGGGAGGGGCTTTACTGCCGGGATCGACGCTTCTTCCCCCTCCCCCTCGTGGGGAGGGCCGGGGTGGGGGGCAAGAAAACAAGCGACGCGAGGGGCCAAATCCGCGCTATCATCGCCGATGACCTGCGCCTGCGAATCCGTCCATAAATTTCCCTGCCAGTTTCCGGGGGAAACGGAATTCTTTGATTTCGCTGGCAGGCAATGGTGCCGCTTTCATCTGCCATTACAGGATGCGGACGGTAATAAAAGCGCCAAGGTTCGCGGCGATAACGGATGGGAAGAAGGGGGCGTGGAATGGCGGAAGTTTGCAGTTGAAATACATGACCGCCTTCACGCTGCTCTGCGAAGTAGCTTTCTGGAAGATTACACTCGCGCCAACTTACAAGGCGTTGCAATCCCACCCAACTTTGATTTTACCGGAGCTGCTGATAAGTTTCACGTCAATTTCAATCGCGCATCCTTTGGCGACGAAGTCAGCTTTGACGGCACTGCATTCACCAACGAGGCTGGCTTTGTTGATGCAATATTTGGTGGTAGAATTAGCTTCCTAAGCGGAAAATTCGGGCACCGGGCCCACTTCGAAGGTGCAATCTTCAGCGACGACGTTAGCTTTGCCGGCACGACATTCAGCGGGTACGCTGGCTTTGAGGGAGCGACCTTCGGTGGCGGGGTCAACTTCGACGGCGCGACATTCGGCGACGGGGCCAACTTCGATTGCACGACATTTTGCTATAAAGCCAATTTCAAAGCAGCGACATTCGGCAATGTGACTCGCTTTGAGCGTGCAACATTTGAAGGCTATGCCGATTTTTCGGATGCGTCTTTTGGGGTTGGCATAAATTTCACTCAGGCAATATTCAAGGACGTCGCAGACTTCTCAGATACAGCACCTGCACCTAATCCCGATACTGCGCGCCGTGACTTAGCATTACGATTTATAAGTTTCCGCAAAGCGATATTCAATGGGCAGGCGATTTTTGAAAATCGAGCTTTCGCAACGAGTTCACTCTTTGACGGCGCGATTTTTGAGAATTTAGCTCAGTTTCACGGCTGTGAATTTCACCAAGGCATGTTTTTTCACGAAGCCGATTTTCGCAAAACCATAGGTGGTAATAATACGCAAACAGCTGAGTTGGAGCAATCTTACCGCACCCTGAAACGGGCGATGGCGGATTTGCATGCGCGTAACGAGGAAGCGGATTTTTTCGCGCTGGAAATGGAATGCCGCCGCCAGCGGGGCAGTGTGCCGCGCCTTGAGCGTATCGTTGCCACGGCCTATAAGATTTTTTCAGATTATGGACGCAGCATTGCCAGACCGCTTGTCTGGATGGGATTTCTGCTTGGTTACGGCTTTGCCTATTTCTACCATCTGGCGCAGGCGAAATCTTTTCGCGCGCCGGGGCATGTGCTGCGCTTTGTGATGGAGCAGGTGGTTACGCCATTCAGCATCTGGACCAACCGGTATGTCCCCGATCCCTGGATGGCGGACTATCTGAAGGATCACCCCATGCAGTTGCGTGTGCCCGCCACCCTGATGACCCTGATGGCCATTACGCTTATCGCCCTGTTCCTGCTGGCCCTGCGGCGGCGTTTCAAGATGGATTGAGCGGGCGGGCCTGAACCAAACTAAAATGTCATCCTGAGCGAAGCGAAGGATCTCCCGCCCGGAATTCCGCCGATGGGGATCCTTCGCTTCGCTCAGGATGACAGGGGCGGGGCGCGCAGGATGACAGGGGGGGGCGCAGGATGACAGGAGGGCAATAAACCCGTTCTATTGCGCGGCAAAGGGCATTAAAGCCGTTCTATTGCGGGGCAATCTGTTCTACCCTCCCCCAAACAAAACAGGGAGGCAATGGCATGGGCGCACGGACCGGGGCGGAATATATCAGAGGGTTGCAGGATGGGCG